>NZ_JBSGJZ010000004.1:0-367550 GCF_053605825.1 Saccharopolyspora sp. NPDC003752
GGATGTCAAGCCTGAAACCCCGAAGGGGCGGCCGCGAGGCCGGGCTTGACCTCCGACCCGCAGCCCCCACAATCCACCCATCGCGGGGATGGCCCCAAAAGATGCCGAACCTCTAAAAGTCCCAACCCCAACCCCAACCCCAACCCCAAAAGAACAGGCCCCCGGGAACCAACCCGAGAGCCTGCCCATAGCCAAACCTCAAACGGCCGGAGTCCCAGCCCCAACCCCAAAGGAAGACGAACGCCCGGAAGCTAACCCCAGATCCTCGGTGGGAACCCGATAGGTCTCCCGCCCGGTGGCTACGGCAAGGGCGTTCAGCACGCAAAGACCGGCGGTGAACAGCGCCACGTTCACCCACCCGTCCCGGCCGCCGCCGATGGCTTCGGCGATGCTGGGCGCGAACCCGGCCAGGGCGAACCCGATCTGCGTGCCGATCGCCATGCCGGAAAGCCGCACCCGCGCCGGGAACATCTCCCCGTAGAACGCGGGCCAGATCCCGTTGGTGGCGCTGTAGACCACGCCGAACATCAGGATCCCGGTGGTGAAGATCAGCGCGTAGTCGCCGAGCGACAGCGACCACAGGTACGCCGCCATCAGCACGGCGCATCCCAGGGAGCCGCCGATGAACACCGGCTTGCGCCCGATCCGGTCCGCCAGCTTCGCCCACAGCGGGATGGCGAACAGCGCCGCGATGTTGGCCAGCACGCCGACCCACAGGATCGGCGCCTTCGCCAGGCCGACGGTGTTCACCGCGTAGCTGAGCGCGTAGACGGTGAAGATCGTGCTCACCGCGGCGATCATCGAGGCGACCACGACGCGCAGCACGCTGGCCCAGTGGTCGCGGAACAGCGGGACGAGCGGCGTCTTGGCCCGCTTGGTCTCGCCCGCGGCCACTTCGTGTTGGAAGACGGGGGTTTCGTCGAGCTTGCGGCGGATCAGCAGGCCGGCGACGACCACCGCAGCGCTGAGCCAGAACGGCAGTCGCCAGCCCCAGGTCAGCAGGTGATGTTCGGGCAGCGCGGCCACCGGCAGGAAGACCGCGGTCGCGAGGATCTGCCCGGCTTGGGTGCCGCTGAGGGTGAAGCTGGTGTAGTACGCGCGCCGGTCCGGCGGCGCGTGCTCCAGCGTCATCGAGTTCGCGCCCGCCTGTTCGCCGGCCGCCGAGAAGCCCTGCATCAGGCGCAGTGTCACCAGCAGGGCCGGCGCGGCCACACCGATCTGGTGGTACGTCGGCAGGCAGCCGACCAGCACCGTGGACACGCCCATCAGCAGCACCGTGGAGACCAGCACCCGCTTGCGGCCGAAGACGTCGCCGATGTGGCCCAGCACGAAGGCGCCGACCGGCCTGGCGAGGTAGCCGACGCCGAAGGTGGCGAGCGCGAGCAGCGTGCCGGTCGCGGGGGAGGAGGCCGGGAAGAAGATCTTGTTGAAGACCAGCGCGGCCGCGGTGCCGTAGATGAAGAAGTCGTAGTACTCCAGGGCGCTGCCGATCCACGCGGCGACGGCGGCCTTGCGCGGTTTGCCCTGCGTGGCGGTGGAGTGGTCCGTCACTTGTAACTCCAAGGATCCGTGCACCGTTGCTCAGACCGGCGACTTATGAACCATCTAGTTAGTCCCAAAGGGTGAGGTGTGGCGCATCACCTGTCAAGGGTGCGTTCCGAGTGGGTGTCCGCGCTGGAGATCAGCGCGCGGTGAGGTAGTCGAGCACCAGGTCGCCGAGCATCGTGCGGTAGTGGTCGCGGCGGGCCGGGTCGAGCATGTCGCGCTTGAAGATCGCCTGGAACGTGTAGCGGTTCGCGGTGCGGAAGACGCAGAACGAGCTGATCACCATGTGCACGTCGAGGGCGTCGGCGTCCGCGCGGAACTGCCCGGCCGTCTGGCCGCGCTCCAGGATGCGGCCCAGCACGTCCACCGCCGGGGTGGCCAGGCCGGGCAGCAGCTCGGACTTGGCCAGGTGCTCGGCGCGGTGGATGTTCTCGATGCTGACCAGGCGGAGGAAGTCCGGGTGCGACTCGTGGTGGTCGAAGGTCAGCTCGGCGAGCCGCCGGATCGCCTCGACCGGGTCCAGGTCGTCGACGTCGACCTCGCGCTCGATGCCGCGGATCACGGAGTACGCGTTCTCCAGCGCGGCGAGGTAGAGCTGCTCCTTGCCGCCGAAGTAGTAGTAGATCATCCGCTTGGTGGTGCTGGTGCGGGCGGCGATCTCGTCCACGCGGGCGCCGGCGTAGCCCTTGTCGGCGAATTCCGCGGTGGCCACCTCGAGGATCTCCGCGCGCGTCCGCTCGGCATCGCGGTGCCGGATCTCCCTGGTGTCGGACGTCGGTGTTGCCACGGCGCTCCCTCGCGGTTTGGGCTGGACGCCCACTGTAGTGCAGCGGCCCTTCCCGGATCGGGCCTTCCGGCCTACTATTAACTAGCTGGTTCGTTAATTAGGAGGAGCTCAGGTGCGCAACCAGGACGGCTACCTCGTCGGGCTCATCGGATCGGGCATCGGCCCGTCGCTGAGCCCGCCGCTGCACGAGCGCGAGGCCGAGGAGCTCGGGCTCCGCTACCTCTACCGCCGGTGGGACCTGGACGTGCTGGGCAAGCCGGTGGCGGCGATCGGGGAGCTGGTGGCGGCCGCCCGCACCGCCGGCTACGACGGCCTCAACATCACGCACCCGGGCAAGCAGGCGGTGATCGAGCACCTCGACGAGCTCTCGCCGGACGCCGTAGAGCTGGGCGCCGTCAACACGGTCGTCTTCACCGGCGGTCGCGCGATCGGCCACAACACCGACTGGTCCGGCTTCGCCCGCAGCTTCAGCCGGGGCTTGCCGGACGCCCCGGTGGAGCGCGTCGCGCTCCTCGGCGCCGGCGGCGCCGGCGCCGCAGTGGCGCACGCGATGCTGACCTTGGGCGCCGGGGTGCTCCGCGCGCTCGACGTCGACCCGCGGCGCAGCGAGTCGCTGGCCGAGTCGCTGCGTGCGCGCTTCGGCGCGGACCGCGCGGAAGCCGCCCCGCTGGAGTCCGCCGCCGAGGCGCTGGCCTGGGCGGACGGCTTCGTGCACGCCACGCCGACCGGGATGGCCGCGCACCCCGGCCTGCCGGTGCCCGCCGAGCTGCTGCGCCCCGGGCTGTGGGTGGCCGACGTCGTCTACCGGCCGCTGGAGACCGAACTCGTGCTCGCCGCGCGGGCGAACGGCTGCCGGGTCCTCGACGGCGGGGGCATGGCCGTGTTCCAGGCCGCCGACTCGTTCCGCCTGTTCACCGGCGTCGAGCCGGATGCCGCGCGGATGCTCCGCCACTTCGCCGAACTCGCCGGAGGTGTGCATGTCCACCGCTGATGCCCGCAGGGTGATCGCCACCGTCTGCCTGTCCGGCACACTGGAGGACAAGCTGATCGCCGCCGCGGCGGCCGGGTTCGACGGCGTCGAGATCTTCGAGAACGACCTGATCGCCTCCGCCGCCTCGCCCGCCGAGATCCGGCGGCGCTGCGCCGACCTCGGGCTGACCATCGATCTCTACCAGCCGTTCCGGGATTTCGAGGCGGTCCCGCCGGACGTGCTGCGGGCCAACCTGCGGCGTGCCGAGCGCAAGTTCGACGTGATGGAGCAGCTCGGCGCCGACCTGGTGCTGGTGTGCTCGACGGTCTCGCCGGACGCGGTCGACGACGACGAGCTGGCTGCCGAACAACTGCGCCTGCTCGCCGAACGCGCCGCCGCGCGGGGCATGCGCGTCGCCTACGAGGCGTTGGCGTGGGGCCGGTTCGTCAACACCTACGACCACTCCTGGCGGATCGTGCGCCGCGCCGACCACCCGGCGCTCGGGTTGTGCCTGGACAGCTTCCACGTGCTGTCGCGGGGCAGCGATCCGGCGCTGATCCGCACCATCCCCGGCGAGAAGCTGTTCTTCCTGCAACTGGCCGACGCGCCGCGGCTGGACATGGATGTGCTGCAGTGGAGCCGGCACCACCGGCTGTTCCCGGGGCAGGGTTCGTTCGACCTGCCGACCTTCGTCGGCAACGTGCTGTCCACCGGTTACGCGGGGCCGCTGTCGCTGGAGGTGTTCAACGACGTCTTCCGGCAGGCCGACCCGGGACCGGCGGCGGTGGACGCGATGCGGTCGCTGCGGCTGCTGGAGGAGCAGCTCGGGATGCCGGTCGCCGCGCCGGCACCGGAGCTCGGCGGCTGCGCCTTCGCGGAACTCGCCGTCGACGAGATCGCCTCGGCGCGGCTCGCCGACGCGCTCACGTCGCTCGGCTTCTCGCTCACCGGGAAGCACCGCAGCAAGCCGGTGCAGCTGTGGGAGCAGGGCGGCGCCCGGGTGCTGCTGAACGCTTCGTCGTCCACATCGGACTCGGCGGCGATCGGTGCACTGGCGGTGGAAAGCGCGGATCCCGGCCGGTCCGCGGAGCGGGCGGACGCGATGGGGGCGCCGATCCTGCCGCGGTCCCGAGGCCCGGAGGAAGCCAACTTGGCGTCGGTGGCGGCGCCGGACGGCACTGAGGTGTTCTTCTGCGACACCGAGAGCTGGCTGTCGGACTTCCCCGGCACGGAGGCCGCGGCGGAGCGGGGGCTGGGCATCACCGGCATCGACCACGTCGCGCTGACCCAGCCGTTCGACCACTTCGACGAGGCGACGCTGTTCTACCGCTCGGTCCTCGGGCTGGAGCCGGAGCCGGTCGTGGAGTACGCGGCGCCGTTCGGGATGGTGCGCAGCCGGGCTGTGCTCGACCCGTCCGGCACGGTGCGAATCGCGTTGAACGGCACCCTGGTGCGCCGCGGGGAGTGGGCGCCGGCGGTCCGGGACCCGCAGCACATCGCCTTCACCTGCGAAGACGTGCTGGCAGCGGCGCGCACCCTGCGCGAGCGGGGAGCACCGGTGCTGCGGATGCCGGACAACTACTACGACGACCTCGACGCGCGCCTGGAGCTGGACCCGTGCCTGCTGGCCGAGCTGCGGGCGAACTCGGTGCTCTACGACCGGGACGAGCACGGTGAGTACCTGCACCTGTTCACGGAACTGTTCGGCTCGCGGATCTTCTTCGAGCTCGTCCAGCGGATCGGAGGCTACGCCGGATACGGCGTGGCGAACGCGCCGGTCCGGATGGCCGCGCACCGCAGGCAGCGCATGGCCGCGATCGACGGCTGACACCGGCAGGGCCGACCAGCGGTAGCGCCGGGGCCCGGTCACATCGGTGGGGTCCAGGTCGTGGTCCACAGGCGGGCGCCTTCGCGGTGGTGCAGGCGGCGCAGGAACGACAGGACTCCCGACGTGCCGGTCGACCACGGGGCGCTGGCCGCCTCCAGGGAGTTGTCCGGGAAGTCGGGCTTGGTGAAGTCACCGCCGCTGCGGGCCAGCATGTGCACCGCGATTTCTCTTGCTCCCAACCAGAATTCATCGTCCTCGGTGGCGATCGCCAGGTCGATCAGCGCCTCGCCGATCCCGGCCAGGCCGCAGCACTGCGACACCACCCACGCTTGCGGCGCCAGGCCGAGGCAGGCTCGGGCGCCGTCCTTCGCCAGCGCCCAGTACCGGTCGTCGTCCCAGTGCTGCGCCGCCGACACGAGCGCCGAGACGACGCCCGACATGCCCTGGCACCACGACGCAGCCATCGGCCGCGCCGGCGGGCGTCGCAGGACCTCGATCAGCCCCGTCACCTCGTCCGCGAGCGAGGAGAACCGCCGCGCCGCCTCTGCTTCCGCCTCCGGGTGGCCGGTGTGCTGGTGGTAGGCGAGGAGGAACTGCGCGATTCCCGCACTGCCGTGGGCGAATCCGGCTTCCAGCGCGACACCGGTGTCCGCCGCGGCCGGGACCGCGTCCTCTGTGGCGCGCGTCTCGCCGCTGAGCAGCCGCCGCGCGCATTCGTCAACTTGTGCGAGATGTCCGGCGTCCGGTTCCAGGGCGTGCAGGACCAGGTGGCCCGCGCCGATCCCGGCGACGCCGTGGATGTAGTCGCCGCGCTCGTCGGCGGCGAGTTCGATCGGTTTGGACACCGGCAGGTCCGGTGCCGCCCGGCGGGCGGTCGAGAGGAAGATCTCCGTTCCCGTGCGGCCGAAGTACATCGCGGCCGGCAGCTTCGCCGGTGGCGTCGCGGCGATCGTCCAGCGTGCCAGCTCCAGCCCGGCGGCCACACCACGCGGGTGGTGCAGCAGCTCCAGGCCGAGGCCTGCGGATCCGCTGTAGACGTTCGTCTTCGGCGGCTCCGAGCGGCCGACGTCGGTCGGCGACGCCGCCATCCGCTCCGCCGCGCCGATGCACTCCTGGATCGTGTGCTCCAGCACCGATTCGAGCAGGTCCGCGGTGAGTTCCGGCGCCACGGGGCGGGAGCCGCGCCGGGTGCGGCGACCGGCGCGGAGGTCGGCGAAGGCCGCCGTGCGCTCGGCCGGATCGAGGCTGATCAGCCCGGGCAGCAGGGCGCGCACCCCGGTCGCGTTCGGGTACAGGCGTTCCAGGCACAGCAGCGAGCGTTCGAGGTTCCGGGCCGGGTCCTGGTCGACGCCGATCGGGTTGATGCCGGTGGCGGCGAAGAACAGGGTGGCGCCCAGGGAGAAGTAGTCGTCCGCCGGTTCCGCCTGCCGGTCGGTGTGCTGGTCCGGCACGCTGTAGCCGCGGGTCCAGCCGTGCAGCTGGAAACCGTCGTAGTAGCTGTTGCCGAAGTCGATGAGCGTGCAGCGGCCGTCGTCGTCGAGCACCACGTTCTTCGGCGACAGGTCCCGGATCACCACGCCCCGCTCGTGCACGGCGGCGAGGATCTCGGCCAGCCGCGCGGCGAGCCCGCCCAGGTCGCGGTCCGCGCTGGTGGCGTCGTCGAAGAACCGGGTCCGCTCGCCGACGTACCGGTTCAGGTCGAGGGTGCCGGCGTCGGTGATGACCAGGTACTCGTCCTCGCCGTGCCGGAAGTGGTCGAGCAGCCCGGGCACGCCGTCCACCCCGTCCAGGGCCTGCAGGATGCGCCGCTCGTTGCGCAGCTGCATGCGCAGGTCGATGCCGTTGATGTTCTCCCCGACGTAGGCGCGGGCCTCCTTGACCACCACCGCGCGGCCGTCGGGATCCACGGCGCGGTAGACGTTTCCGCGCGGTCCGCGCAGGACTCCCGAGGTGAGCCGGTACCGCCCGCCGAGCACGCTGGGCCGCGCGGTCGTCGGCTGCGCGGCCGGTTCCGGCTCGGGGTCCGGTTCCGGGCGGAACGGGTCGCTCGCCCACGGCGGGCAGGTGAACTCGGCGCCCGCGGCGCCCGGCTCCACCTCGCCGTCCGGGCCGATCACCACGAGTTCGAAGTCGCCGTTCTCGTCGACGCGGTACTGCGGCCGGAACGGCGCGAAGCGGTAGTACACCGGCGCGTCCGGCCGGATGCGCCGGTCGCTGGTGATCCGCGGGCCGGTCATCCCGGCGAGCGTTTCGGCCAGCAGGTTTCCCAGCCGCACCACGGTGTCCTGCGGCGGGTAGACGGTCATCGCCTTGCCGACCGTCGCCGGGTCGGCGTCGCCGGAGTTGAGCTCGTGCAGCACCCGTCGGGAGCGCGCGACCTTGAAGTCGCAGTCCCAGGCCAGCAGCAGCGGCAGCGCGCGGTCGAGCGTCTCGGCGAGCGTGCCCGGGCGCGCGGAGATGTGCAGCTTCCAGCCCTGGTCCGGCACCGCGATACCGGGTTTCCGCACGCTCACCCAGGTTTCGTCGACGGCCACCTCCCGGCCGTCGCGCTCCGCCGCCTCCGCCAGCCGATCCCGCACGGTGGTGTCCGAATCGGTCGCCGTCGTCTCCATGCTGTGCCGCTCCCTGGTCGAATCCGATTTGCGCGGCGGCGGGAGGACCCGGAGGTCCTCCCGCCGCCTGGTCACCGAGGCTCAGACGAGTGTCTGACAGCAGGGCCATAAGGTGCACACCGTGCGCTTGCAGGTGTCCGCGCATCCCTGTGCGCCGTGCAGAACCTTCATGTCGCCTTCGAAGGCGACCGAGATTCCCTCGATTTCGATGATTCCGGCATCCCGGGGTTCCAGTCCGAGTACGGGCATCTGCCTGACTCCTTTCGCGGCTGTCGGATTTCGGCGATTCGCCGAATTACCGTTTTTCCCGCAGTTGGCGGGAAACCGCCCCCCGGAATTGCTCTCCGGTAGTCGTCAGATGATCGACGGACAGCAGGGGAAGCTGCTGCACACGGTGCGCTTGCAGGTGTTCACGCACGCCTGCGCTCCGTGCAGGACCTCCTTGAGGTCGATCTCGAAGTCCACCGAAATGTCTTCGATTTCAACGGTTCCCGCGTCGCGGGGCTCCAGCAGCAAGGTGGACATGTTCGCTCCTAACTCGTCCGCCGATCTGGCGGGACGTTCTGAGGATTCCCGGTGCGACGGTGGATTGTCGTTGCACGCCAACGGGTTCGCTTCAGGCATGGATGAAAGGTCGAGATCCGCCGGTGCTGACGCCCGCGGCGCAATCCCCAGAATTGTTGGCACAGGACACTTCGCATACCTAGGGCCAAACGGGGTAACAACGACGAGATTGCGGATCGGTGTCCGCTCGTCTAACTTCTCGAACGTGATGGGGCGAAGTCGTTGTGCGGCACGCTGTTCGAGCGTCGGCCGGCGCCGATGAAGTGGTGGCGGCGGGAAACACCCGAACCGGTTGATCTCGTCGCGCCGTACTGGCAGGCGCACGATTCGGAGATGCTGTCCGCCGGGCTGGGCGCGATCGCGCGGCGGTTGCCCGGCTTGGTGGGCAATGCGGTCGCGGTCGCCTGGCGGGCCAGCCGGCTCGACACGGCGGCGACGCTCGGGCTGAACGTGCTCGCCGGGTTCTTCACGGCGTTCGGCCTGCTGGCCACCAACGACGTGCTGGAGTCGTTGTTCGCCGCGGGCCCGACCGCGCAGCGGGTCACCGCGGCGATCCCGGCGCTGCTGCTGGTGGCCGGGGCCGCCGGGCTGCGCGCCGGGCTGATGGCCGTGGCGAGCTGGGCGCAGGAGCGGTTGAAACCGCAGGTCGAGCGGCTGGCCGAGACGCGGCTGTTCCGGCTGACCACGCGGGTGGAGCTGACCGCGTTCGACGACGAGGAGTTCCACAACTCCATGCAGCGGGCGCGGGACAACGGCGTGCCCGACTCGGCGACGGTCGTGGAGATGACGGTCAACGTCCTCACCGGCGCGATCGGCGTGCTCTCGGGCGCGATCACGCTCGGCCTCCTGCACCCCGCGCTGATGCCGCTGCTGCTGGTCACGGCGGTGCCCGACGGGTGGGCGGCGCTGCGTTCGGCGCGGATGCGCTACGCCGCGTTCCGCCGGATCTCCACCGCGCGGCGGCGCAAGTTCATGCTCTCCGACCTGATGGCCGAGCGGCCGCCCGCGGCCGAGGTGCGGGCCTTCACGCTGCGCCGCTTCCTGCTCGCCGAGTACGACCGGATCGCCGACTACGAGCAGCGGATCGAGCTCGACGTCGCCTGGCAGCGGGCCACCACCAGGGTGTCCGGCGACCTGATGGGCGGCATCGCCCTCGGCGCGGTGTACGCGGTGCTGGGTGCGATGCTCGCGTTCGGACTCATCCCGCTGGCGGTGGTCGGCACCGCGGTGCTGGCGATCCGGGCCAGCCAGTCGTCGCTGACGAGCCTGGTGCAGTCGGTGAACAAGCTCTACGAGGCCGGGCTCTACTTCGGCGACTACCTGGAGTTCTGCGAGCTGGCGGAGCGGCGGGTGCCGCCGGAGCGCACCTCGGCGGAACCGGGCGAATTCCGGCGCATAGCGGCGGATTCCGTGCATTTCGGGTACCCGGGCGCGGATTCGCCCGCGCTGTCCGGGGTGAGCGTCGCGGTCGAGCGCGGCGAGGTCGTCGCGCTGGTGGGGGAGAACGGTTCCGGCAAGACCACGCTGGCCAAGCTGCTGGCCGGACTGTACACACCGGACTCCGGCGCGATCCGCTGGAACGATGCGGACATCACCGGGATCGCAGGCGATGTGCTGCGGGAGCGGATCTCGGTCATCGCGCAGGACCACACCCGTTGGCCGCTGACCGCCGAGCAGAACATCGTGATGGGCCGGGAACGCGACGGCGAGAAGCTGGCCGAGGCCGCCCGCGCCGCCGGGGCGGACGAGGTCGTCGCCCGGCTCGCCGACGGCTACGACACGCTGCTGGACCGCCGGTTCCACGGCGGGCACGACCTCTCCGGCGGGCAGTGGCAGCGGATCGCGATCGCCCGCGCCTTCTACCGCGACGCGGACCTGATGATCTTCGACGAGCCGACCTCGGCGCTGGACCCGCGCGCCGAGCACGCGCTGTTCGAACGCATCCGCCAGCACGCCGAGGGCCGCACGGTCGTGCTGATCTCGCACCGGCTCTCCAGCGTGCGCTACGCGGACCGGATCTACGTGCTGGACCGGGGGGAGGTCGTCGAGCAGGGCACGCACCCGGAGCTGATGTCGGTGAACGGCCGTTACGCGCAGCTCTACGAACTCCAAGCCGCCGCCTACCGCGCGGAACAACCCAGCTCGGCGTGAGGCAGGCTCGTTTCGTGTGGCGGCCCCCTTGCCGCTTCGAGGAAAAGAGGTGGCTGGATGCACTGGTTCGGGTCGGCGGCGCTCGCGGTGTGCGGCGTGCTGGCGTTCGCCGCGATCAGCAAGTTGCGCAGCGTCGGCGGGTTCGCCCGGTCCATCGCCGGGTACCGGATCTTCCCGGACCGGCTGGCCCCGGCGCTGGCGCCCGTCGTGATCGCGGCCGAGCTGCTGAGCGCGGTTCTGCTGGTCATCCCGCCGCTGCGGGTGTGGGGCGCGGTGCTGGCCGCCGGGCTGTTCGCGGCTTTCCTGATCGGCATGATCAGCGTGCTGCGGCGCGGGATGCGGGTGGACTGCGGCTGCTTCCAGGCGGCGGAAGCGATCGGCGCGGGCTCGGTCACCCGGACCGCGCTGCTGTTCGTGCTCGCCGTGCTCGCCTGCCTCGCGGGTGACGCCCCGGTCGGGCCGGCGCACGTGCTGGTGGGTGCGGTACTGGTGGCCGCGGTGTTCGGGTTGTCCGGACTGCTGAAGGCCCCGCCGCACGGTCCGGCGCGGGGTGCCGTGCTGGAGATCGGCGCCGACGTCGCCGCGTTCGCCGATGGCGGCGACCGCGTCCTCTTCGCCTACATCTCCCCGCTCTGCGGGCATTGCCGGCTGATGCTGCCGGAGTTCGGCGCCGCGGCGCGGAAGTTGCCCGTGGTGCTGCTGAGCAACGGTGCGCCGGACGAGGTCCGTGACTACCTGGACCGGCAGGACGTCTCGCTGCCGCTGGTGACCGGGCCGGACGTGTTCGACGCCAACAACGTTCCGGGCCCGCCGTACGCCGTCGTCACCACCGGATCGGGCGTGGTGCTCTCGCAGGGCGGCGCGAACCGGCCGGAGCAGCTGGCGAGCCTGCTCGCCGAAGCCGGGAATTGACCGGCGGATCCGAATCGGCCGTTTGGTCCTCTGTGGGCGGACATCGCCGAAATGGGTAGCAAGATCACCGAAATTCCCCCGACGTGCGGTCGGGGCGGCGGCGCGCGGTGCCCCGCCGGTCGTAGATTGGGTGTCGGCGAGCGGCCCCCGACGGGCCGCGATGCCGATCCACGGCCGGGGAGGAACACGGTGGTCCAGCAGGAGGAGACCGCGCAGCGCCGGTGGCGCAGCAAGATGCCGAGTATCACCGCCGGCGCGGTGCTCGTGGTGGCGGTGCTGTGCGTGAGCTCGGCGGTCGGGCTGGCGCTTTTCGGGAACGTGCAACCGGTGCGCAGGTTCGTCGACAACGTGCTGTTCCCGGCGCCGCCGAACATCGCGTACGGAGCGTTCCTGGCGGTGCTTGCGGCCGCGCTGAAGCGCCGCAAGCGGCTCGCGCTGTGGATCCTGATCGGCATCCTGGTCATGCAGGTGATCGGCGACATCGTGGTGCTCGTGGTGCTGGGCGACCACATCGAGGCGCTGTGGATGGACGAGCTGGGCGCCCGCTACCACGTGCCGATCGACCACGTGTGGATCTTCAGCACCAACATCGCCGTCTCGGCGCTGGCGTTCGTGCCGCTGTGGCTGTCGCGCGGCGAGTTCTACGGCCGCGCCAAACGCGGCAGCGGCTACCAGGCGGCGCTGGTGTTCGTGCTGCTCATCGCCGCGTTCGTGGGCCTCGGATACGTCCTGGTGTCGCTGTTCCCGGGTTCGCTGCGGGGCGCGCAGGCGCGGCTGACGTGGACCGTCGAGCGGGTGCTGGGCGGCGCGATCGACTTCGACGTCACCGGCTTCGGGCACGCGCCCGGCTGGGTCAACTTCGTCCTCGGCCTCTTCGGCACGGCAGCCCTGTTCACCGCGCTGTTCCTGCTGCTGCGCGCGCAGCGGCTGGCCGCCGCCCTGCGCCCCGAGGAGGAGCGGCAGGTCCGGCAGCTGCTCGCCGAGCACGGCGAACGCGATTCGCTGGGCTACTTCGCCACCCGCAGGGACAAGGCGGTGCTGTTCTCAGACAGCGGCAAGGCCGCGGTCACCTACCGGGTCGTCGCGGGGGTCTGCCTGGCCAGCGGCGACCCGCTGGGCGACGCGGAGGCCTGGCGGCCGGCGATCGAGAAGTGGCTGGCGATGTGCCGGGAGTACACCTGGACGCCGGCGGTGATGGGCGTCAGCGAACCCGGCGCCACGGCGTACGCCCGCGCCGGGATGAAGGTGCTGCAGCTCGGCGACGAGGCGGTGGTGCACGTCGCGGAGTTCGGGCTGGACGGCCGGGACATGCGCCCGGTGCGGCAGGCGGTGAGCCGGGTCCAGCGGGCCGGGCACACCGCGCGCATCCGGCGGCACCGGGAGGTGCCCGCGGCGGAGATGACCGAGATCGCGCGGCTGGCCGAGGCCTGGCGCGACACCGAGAGCGAACGCGGCTTCTCGATGGCGCTGGGGCGGGTCGGCGACCCGCAGGACGGCGACTGCGTGCTGGTCGAGGCGGTGAGCGACCGCGGCGAACCCGTGGCGCTGCTGTCGCTGGTGCCGTGGGGCCGCAACGGGCTGTCGCTGGACCTCATGCGCCGCGACCGCGACGCGGACAACGGCGTCGTCGAGTTCATGGTCAGCTCGCTGGCGCAGGCCGCGCCGCGGCTCGGGGTCGAGCGGATCTCGCTGAACTTCGCGATGTTCCGCGCCGCGTTCGAGGAGGGCGCGCGCATCGGGGCCGGGCCGGTGCTGCGGGCCTGGCGGGGCCTGCTGCTGTTCTTCTCCCGGTGGTGGCAGCTGGAGTCGCTGTACCGGTCGAACGTCAAGTACCGGCCGCACTGGTTCCCGCGCTACGTGGCGTTCGCCGAACGGCGCGATCTGGCGCGGGTCGGCATCGCCTCGGCGATCGCGGAAGGCTTCCTGCCCGCGCCGCGACGGAGGTCCACATCGGACGATCTGGTGGAAGTTCCGGTGCTGCAAGCGGAAAGCGAAGAGCCGCAGCGCATCGGATCGCAACAGCAGCAGGTGCGGCGGGGCAAGCTGGACGCGCTGCGCGCCGCCGGCATCGAGCCGTATCCGGTGGCGGTGCCGCGCACCGAGCGCTGCCGGGCCGTCGCCACCCGCCACCGGGACCTCCTGCCGGACGCCAGGACCGGCGAGCAGGTCTCGGTGGCCGGGCGGGTGGTGCTGCTGCGCGACCACGGCGGCGTGTGCTTCGCGACGCTGCGGGACTTCTCCGGCGACCTGCAGGTCATGCTCACCACCAAGGACTCCGGGGCCGAGCTGCAGGAGGCGTGGCGGCAGCAGGTGGACATCGGCGACCAGGTGTCGGTGACCGGCGAGGTGGTCGCGTCGCGGCGCGGCGAGGTGTCGGTGCTGGCGGCCGACTGGCGGCTGGCGGCGAAGTGCCTGCACCCGCTGCCGGACAAGCACCGCGGCCTGGTCGACCCCGAGGCCCGGGTCCGGCAGCGCCACGTGGACCTGATCATGCGACCGGGCGCCCGCGACGCCCTGCGCGCCCGTGGCGCCGCGGTGCACGCGCTGCGGGAAACGCTGGTGCGATCGGATTTCCTCGAAGTCGAGACCCCGATGCTGCAGCCGGTGCACGGCGGCGCCAACGCGCGGCCGTTCACCACCCACAGCAACGCCTACGACATGCGCCTGTACCTGCGGATCGCGCCCGAGCTGTACCTGAAGCGGCTGTGCGTGGGCGGCGTGGAGCGGCTGTTCGAGATCGGCCGCAACTTCCGCAATGAAGGCGTGTCGCACAAGCACAACCCCGAGTTCACGATGCTGGAGGCGTACCAGGCCTTCGGCGACTACACGACGATGCGCGAGCTGTGCCGCGACCTGGTGCTCGCCGCCGCCACCGCCGCGCGCGGGGCGCCCACGGCGATCGGCCCGGACGGCGAGTTCGGCCTCGACGGCGACTGGCCGGTCGTGCCGGTCAACGACGCGGTCTCGGCGGCGCTCGGCGAGGAGATCACCGCCGACACCGGGCTGCCGCGCCTGCAGGAGCTCTGCGATGCGGCGTCGGTGCCGTACGAGGCGCACTGGGAGCGCGGCGCGGTGCTGCTGGAGATGTACGAGCGGCTGGTGGAGTCGCGCACCGCCGAACCCACCTTCTACACCGACTTCCCGGCCGACGTGTCGCCGCTGACCCGGCCGCACCGGGACGATCCGCGGCTGGCGGAGCGCTGGGACCTGGTCGCGTTCGGCACCGAACTCGGCACCGGCTACTCCGAGCTGGTCGACCCGATCGAGCAGCGCCGCCGGCTCACCGAGCAGTCGCTGCACGCCGCGGGCGGCGACCCGGAGGCGATGGAACTGGACGAGGACTTCCTCGCGGCGCTTGAGTACGCGATGCCGCCCACCGGTGGCCTGGGGCTGGGCGTGGACCGGCTGATCATGCTGCTCACCGGCGGCTCGATCCGGGAAACCCTGGCCTTCCCGCTGGTCAGGACGGACTTCGCGGGCCGGCGGTGAAGTTCTCGGCGGCGAAGGCCAGCAGGTACGGCAGGCCGATGCGGGCCGTGCGCCAGGTGTGCCATTCGCCCGGTTCGGCGCGCACCGCGACCGTCGCGCCGCGCGCGGCGAGCTGCTCGCCGAGCCGGTTGGCGAGGTCGACATCGGAGTGCGCGACGACGCCGGCGTGCAGCATCACCGCGAGCGGCTGCGTCACCTGCAGCGTCGGCAGGTAGTCGCGCGGCGTGTTCGCCCGCAGCAGGTCGGGATGGCCGTCGAGCAGCGTCGTGCCGGGATCGTCGTAGGGTTCGCTCGCGAGGACCACCGAGTAGGTGTTCTGGTTGCGCAGCCCCAGGTTCAGCGCGCAGAACGCGCCGCCGCTCATGCCGCCGATCGCCCGGTCACCCCGGTCGGGCAGGGTGCGGAACCGGGCATCGATCTCCCGCGGCACGGTCGTCGTGAGGTAGGACTCCAGCTGCGGGCCGCCCGGCACGTTCAGGCATTCCCAGTCGGTGCCGGTGCCCGCGGTGGCGTCCACCGCCACGACGATCATCGGCCGCGCGGCGTGCGCGTCCGCCAGCGCCTGCAGGGTCTGCACCGCGCCACCCGGGCCGAGCCAGTCGTCCGGGCCGCCGCTGGGATAGCCGTGGACCAGGTACACCGCCGGATACCGCTCGCCGGAGTGCGCCGGATCGTCGTAGCCCGGCGGGAGCAGCACCCTGGTCCTGCCGGTCGGCACGCCGAGCCCGGGATCGGGCAGCGAGACGTCGGCGATCCGCACGCCGCCCGGCACCGGGTCCGGCTCCGCCGGCGCGGCCGGTTCGGCGTCGCCGTTGCCGCCGCTGGCGAGCATCAGCAACCGCCCGAAGTCGTCGAACGACCGCACGTAGCCGACGTAGCTGTTGACGCCCGCCGCGCACGTCAGCACCGCGAGCAGAACCGGGACGATCAGGGCGATCCGGCGCATTCTCCGCCGCTTGACGACCACGATCGCGCCGACGGTCAGCAGCGCGAGCGCCGCCACCAGCACCACGGATTCCAGCGGGCTGCGCCCGCCCGCCTGTTCGGTGACCGAAGCGGGCAGCTGCGGTCCCGGGCCTATGCCACTCGTCAATGCCACTCGCACGAGTTCGATTATTGCCCACCGGGCGAAATCGCAGTGCTGATCGGTGTTTTCGGCACTATGGTCCGGTTTTTGCGTTTCGTGCCGGGAAAACCCCGGTACGCTGACGAACGTCCACTTCGGTCGGTGTCGGTTTTCTGGGAGGTTGCCGGGAATGCGGTGGATCGCCGATTTCTGCGCGGATCTCTCACTCGTCGACTGGTGGCCCCTGCGCGCGCTGCTGCTCGCCGCGGCGCTGCTGTTGCTCGTGCTGCTGGTGTGGCGGTTCCGCGAACGGGCGATGCGCGCCGTGCTCATCCCGCTCGTGGTGGTGTTGTTCGCGGTGAACGCCCTGGTCGGGGTGAACGCGTACTTCGGGTACTACCTGACGCTCTCCCAGGCGCTCGGAGTGGCCGGTGAGAGCACGGGTTCGCTGGCGATGCTCAACGCCCAGGCGACGCCGCCGGAGTCCGGCATGGTGGTCACCATCGACATCCCCGGGCGCGACTCGGGATTCCAGGCGCGCCCGGCGAACGTGTACCTGCCGCCCGCGTGGTTCGCCCGGCCCCGGCCGAGGCTGCCGGTGATCGTCCTGCTGCACGGCACTCCCGGCGGCCCGGCGGACTGGCTGGACGGCGGCGAGGCGCAGCAGACCGCCGACCGCTGGGCGGCCCAGCACGGCGGCGCGGCGCCGATCGTGGTGATCCCGGACGTCAACGGCGGCGCGTTCGACGACACCGAATGCGTCGACGGCGTCCGCGGCAACGCCGAGACCTACCTGACCACCGATGTGCCCCGCTTCGTGGGCAACCGGTTCCTCGCCCGGGATCCCGGGCCGGACTGGGCGGTGGCGGGGCTCAGCGAAGGCGGCAGCTGCGCGATCATGCTCGCGTTGCGCCATCCCGGGCTGTTCGGGACGTTCGCGGACTTCGGCGGGCTGCTCGGCCCGCGCGACGGCGACACCAACGATCCCGCAGGCACCGCGGCCGCGCTGTTCGGCGGCTCGCAGCGGGAGTTCGACGCCCACGAGCCGTCCTGGCTGCTGACCCACGGCCGGTTCCCCGGGCTGCACGGCTTCTTCGCGGTCGGCGACGACGACCCGGAGCCGCGAGCGGCCGCGCTCCGGCTCGCCGAGCTGTCCCGCCTGGCCGGGATCGACACCGAACTGGTGGTGATTCCCGGCGGCGAGCACACCTTCGACGTCTGGCGCACGGCCTTCGCCGACGCCCTGCCCTGGATCTCCGGCCGCCTGCGCCCCGGATGATCCGCCGCTAGAGATCCCGTGCGTACTTTTTGTCGCTATAGCAGCAGAAAGTACTCACGGGACCTGGGCAGCCGGAACGCCCGTGCAGGCCCGAAGCCCCTCGGTGAGCAGCTCGCGGTCCAGGTTGCGGCCGATGAACACGAGCTTGCTGCCCCGCGCGTCCCGGCCCCAGGGGTCGGCCGGGCGGAGCTCGAAGATCCGGTGGATGCCCTGCAGGACGTGGCGCCGCGCGTCGCCGCGGACCGCGACGACGCCCTTGAGCCGGTACAGGTCGTCGCCGTGCTCGGCTGTCAGTTCGGCCAGCCAGGCGCGCAGCGCGGTCTCGTCGAAGTCCTCCGCCAGCTCCACGCCGACCGAGGTCACGGCCGGGTCGTGGAAGTGCTCCTGCTCGTCCAGCCAGGCCGGGTGCACGATGCGGTTGAACGCGCCGACGCCGAGGATGTCGTCGAGGTCGACCCGCGAGTAGCTGGACGTGATGATCTCGGCGGTGGCGTTGATGCCGCGCAGCCGCTCCCGCAGCGCCGCCACGCCGGCCTCGTCGACCAGGTCGACCTTGTTGAGCACCAGCCGGTCGGCGAACGCGATCTGGTCGACCGCCTGGTGGCCGACGCCGTCGGGCCCGGCCTCGTCGAGGTGCCGGTCGATGTGCTTGGCGTCGACCAGCGTCACGATCGCGTCCAGCGCGAAGTGCTCGCTGATCTCGTCGTCGACGTAGAAGGTCTGCGCCACCGGGTTCGGATCGGCCAGGCCGGTCGTCTCGATCAGCACCCGGTCGATCTTCTCCTTGCGCTCCACCAGCTTCCGCAGCGTCTCGACGAGGTCGGTGCGGGCCGTGCAGCAGATGCAGCACCCGTTGCTGAGTTCGAAGAACTGCTCGTCGGAGCGCAGCACCAGCGCATCGTCGATCGGGATCTCGCCGAACTCGTTCTCGATGACCGCGATGCGGTGCCCGTGGTCGGCGGTGAGGATGTGGTTGACCAGCGTCGTCTTCCCGGCGCCGAGGAAGCCGGTCAGCACGGTCACGGGAATCTTGCTCATTGCGCTCCTCCGGTGGTGCCCAGCAGTCGCCGGGCGTTGGTGCGGGCGGATTCGGAGACCACGATGCGGTCGCCGGCGAAGTCGGGGCCGCGGGTGGCGTCCAGCCCCATCCGGGAGGTGGTGCCGCTGGGGTCCGACGAGGGATCCAGCGGCGATCCCGGAAGTCCGTCCACCACGAACACGTCGCGGTGCGGTTGGAAGTGCGTGGCCAGCGCCCAGAGCACCTCGGCGTCGGAGGTGACGTCCACGTCGGCGTCCACGGCGACGGCCGTCTTCACGTACGGGTCCCAGCCGAGCAGCCCGAGCAGCACCTGCCGGGCCTGGCCGGGGCGCGACGGGCGCAGGGCGACGTAGCAGTGGAAGTGCGTGCCCGAGGTCGGGTAGTGCACTGCGGTGACGTCGGGGAAGCGGTCCTTGAGCTTCTCGGCGAGTTCGGATTCGCGCGGGATGCGCGCCAGGTTCAGGTGATCGGCGGTGTTGCCGCCCTCGACGTCGATGAGCATCGCGTCCCGGCGGCGCAGCACGGTCTCCACGCGCAGCACGTTGTTGGTGGAGCGGTGCGAGGAATAGCCGGAGAACTCGCCGAACGGGCCTTCTTCGGCGTGCAGCTGCGGGTCGATGGTGCCTTCCAGCACGAAGTCCGCCCACGCCGGGACGCCGATGCCGTGCCGAGGCGTGCGCACCACCTCCAGCGGCTCGCCGAACAGCCCGCCCGCCACCGCGCGCTCGTCCACATCGGACGGAACGCGGGCCGAGGCGGCGAGCATGAACAGCGGGTGCCCGCCGATGACCATCGCGACCGGCATCGGCCTGCCGAGCGCGGCGTACTCGGACAGCAGCCGCCACAGGTCGCCGCGCGAGTGCAGGCTGGTGGCGAGCTCGGTGGGGGAGTGCACCATCGACCGGTGGTAGCTCATGTTGCCCACCCCGGTGTCCGGGTCCTCGGCGATCACGACGCCGCTGGTGATGTAGGGCGCGCGGTCGGAGGCGAAGTGCCGCAGCATCGGCACCGCAGAGAGGTCCACATCGGACGATGCGAGCTCGGTGACCGGACCGGAGTCCACGACGCGCGGCGCCAGCGGCCGGGAAGCGCGCGACTGGTACGCCTCGTGCAGCCCGGCGGGTTCGACGCCGAGGAAGCGGGAGATCCGCCGCCGGGAGGCGAAGACGTTGCTCACCACCGGCGTCTCCACGCCGTCGACCTTGTTGCACACCAGCATCTCGTCGCGGCCGCGCGCGATGAGCTCGTAGATCAGCCCGGTGACGCCCTCCTCGGCGGAAACCGGCTCGTCGATGACGAGGACGTCGTCGGGATGCTCGCGGCGGTAGTCCGCGAGGAAGGCGTGCGCGTCCTGGCGCGGGGAGAGGTTCACCGGAGGGCTCCTAGCTTGTTGTCGGGTCCGTGCCAGCGGGGGATTAACTCGTGGTTGATGCCGAACTGGTCGAGGATCTTGCCGGTGATGTGGGCCAGCAGGTCGTCGACGGAGCCGGGCCGGTGGTAGAACGCCGGCATCGGCGGCAGCACCACCGCGCCCGCCTCGGTCGCCGCGACCATGTTGCGCAGGTGCACCAGGCTCAGCGGCGTCTCGCGGGTGACCAGCACCAGTCGGCGGCGCTCCTTCAGGCACACGTCGGCGGCGCGGGTCAGCAGGTCGTCGCTGTAGCCGTGCGCGATGCCGGCCAGCGTCTTCATCGAGCACGGCACCACGACCATGCCCATGGTGGGGAAGGAGCCGGAGGCGATGCTGTCGGCGATGTCGCCGCGCTGGTGGCACACGTCGGCCAGCGCGGCGACATCGGCGGGCCGCAGCCCGGTCTCCAGCTCGATGGTGCGGTGCGCGGCGCGCGAGACGACCAGGTGCGTCTCGACCGCGCCGAGCTGCCGCAGGCTGGTGAGCAGGTGGATCGCCAGCTGCGGCGCGCTGGCGCCGGTCACGCCCACGACGAGTCGGTCACGCATGCTTGCCTTCCCGGAGGTGGAACAGGGCGTTGAGCACCACCGCGAGCACCGTTCCGGTGGCCACTCCGCTGTGCAGGAAGACCTGCGCGACGAACGGCAGCTGGTGGTAGAACTCCGGCGCGCCGGTGGGCACCAGGCCGATGCCCAGCGACACCATCACGATGATCAGGTTCCCCGACCGTTTGAAGTCCACTTTGGATAGAAGTTCGATGCCGGATGCGGTCAGCGCGGCGAAGGTGACCACGGCGACGGCGCCGATCACGGGTTGCGGGATCGCCGCGACCAGCCGGCCGATCGGCTGGATCACGCCCAGCAGCACCAGGATCACGCCGCCCACGGCGACCGGGTACCGGCTGCGCACCTTCGTCAGGGCGATCAGGCCGATGTTCTGGCCGAAGGTGGTGTAGGCGAAGCCGCTGAAGATGCCGCTGAGCGCGGTCAGCAGCCCGTCCACCCGCAGCAGCCGGCTGATCTCGGCGGGCCCGACCTCGCGGCCGATCACCTGGCCGACGGCCAGGCCCTGCCCGGACGCCTCCACGGTCAGCACCAGCACGACGATCAGGAACAGCAGGATCGACGGGATGTCGAACTGCAGCGGGCCGTAGTGGAACGGCAGCGGCACGCCGATCACCGGCCCGGCGCCGACCTCGGCCAGGTTCCCGGCCCCGAACAGCCAGCCGACGGCCGCCGCGACGACCAGCGCCAGCAGCAGCGAGATCTGACCCAGCAAGCCCTTCAGGAACCGCGAGAACAGCACCACCAGCAGCACCGTGAACCCGGCGAGCAGGAGGTTGCCCGGTGCGCCGTAGCCGGGTGCGTCGGGATCCTTGCCCGCGATCAGCCGCAGTCCGACGGGGATCAGCGTCAGGCCGATCAGCGTGACGACGGTTCCGGTGACCACGGCGGGGAACAGCCGCAGCAGGCTGCCGAAGAACGGCGCCAGCAGCACCCACAGGATCCCGGCCACCAGCAGCGACCCGTACACCGTCGGCAGGCCCTTGGCCTGGCCGATCAGGATCATCGGCACGATGCCGTTGGAGGCGGCGCCGACGACCAGCGGCATCCGGATGCCGAACTTCCACAGGCCCAGCGACTGCAGGACGGTGCCGATCCCGGCCAGCACCAGGTCGATGCACACGAGCGTGGCGATCTCGTCCTGGCTCAGGCCGAGCGCCGCGCCGATGACCATCGGCACCACGACCACCCCGGCGTACATCACCAGCACGTGCTGCAGGCCCAGCAGGATCGTGTGCCCCCACGGCGGCCGGTCGTCGACACCCATGTCCGATGTGGACTGCTCCGGTTCGTTGCGCACCATGTCCGACCGTCCTCACCGCGGCCCGGCGGTGGCGGCCGCCGGCGCGTTCCGATTCAGCACCAGGTTGAGCAGGAACGCGGCGATGCCACCGGCCGCGATGCCGCTGGAGAGCACCGGCTGCAGCACGCCGGGCAGGTTCGCGTAGAACTCGGGCGCGCCCACCGGCAGCAGCCCGAAGCCGAAGGAGATGGCGACGATCAGGATGTTGCGCGCCTGGCCGAGATCGGCCTGCGCCATGATCTTCACCCCGATCGCGCCGACGGTGCCGAACATGACGACCCCAACGCCGCCGAGCACCGGCCCGGGCAGCGACGCGACGGCGGCGCCGAGCTTCGGCAGCAGTCCGATCAGCACCAGCAGCGCGCCCGCGGTGGCGACTACGAACCGGCTGAGCACGCGGGTCATGCTGACCAGTCCGACGTTCTCGCCGAAGGTGACGATGGTGAAGGAGTTGAAGACCCCGGCGAACGCGGTGCCCACGCCGTCGGCGCGCAGCGCGCGGGCCAGCTCGTCGCGGCCGATGTCGCGGCCCGCGATCTGCCCGATGGCGATGGTGTCCCCGGTGGACTCCACCATGTTGACCAGCTGGATGATGATCATCGGCAGGATCGCCGCGATGGTGAACTCGGGCAGCCCGAACGCGAAGGGCTGCACCGCGCCGAACCACGACGCCTCGCCGACGGCGGAGAAGTCGGCCAGGCCCAGCGGCAGCGCCACCAGCGTGCCGGCGACCAGGGCGATCAGGATCGCGAACCGGGCCACCGCCGCCGGCGCGAACGCCTCCACCAGCACCACCAGCGCGATCGTGCCCAGGGCCATCAGCAGCCGCGTCGCCGAGGCGAAGTCGGCGGCGGCCGGGTCGGTGCCCGCGATCAGCTTCGACGTGGAGGGCAGCAGCGAGAAGCCGATGATCGCGATGATCGTGCCGGTCACGATCGGCGGGAAGAACCGCATCAGGCGGCTGAACCACGGCGCGACCACCCAGGTCAGCAGCCCGGCGACGATGGTCGCGCCGAACACCGCGGGCAGGCCGCCGTCCTTGCCGACCAGGATGGCCGGGGTGATCCCGGTGAACGTCGAGCCCATCACGATCGGCAGCCGCACGCCGATGTTGAACACGCCGAGCGCCTGCAGCAGCGTGGCGAGGCCGCTGACCAGCACGTTGGCCGACACCAGCACGGCG
Organism: Saccharopolyspora sp. NPDC003752; assembly: GCF_053605825.1. NCBI lineage: Bacteria > Bacillati > Actinomycetota > Actinomycetes > Pseudonocardiales > Pseudonocardiaceae > Saccharopolyspora > Saccharopolyspora sp. NPDC003752. The sequence continues at coordinate 22,703 of NZ_JBSGJZ010000004.1, forward strand.
ATCTGCTCGGTGGACATGCCGATGCCGAGCCCGATCAGCAGCGGGACGGTGGCCATCCCGGAGTAGGCGACCAGCACGTGCTGCAGGCCCAGCGGCAGCAGCTGGCGCAGCGGGGGAACGGTGTCGACGGCATCGGGCGGGGCGGTGGCGCGAGGTCTGGGGCGGAAGCGCATGGTTCCTCCGTGTTCCGTCAGCGCGATTCGTGGGGGCTCAGCGCAGCAGGCCGGTCATCCCGGCGCGGTGCAGCAGGCGTTCGGCCCGTTCCCGGGCCTGCCGGACGGCGGACTGCTCGTCGACGCGCAGGCAACGCCCGTGCCGCTGGACGATTTCGCCGTCGACGACGGTGGCCACGACGTCGGTGCCGCGGGCCGCGTAGACCAGCGAGCTCACCACGTCGTGCAGCGGTTGCAGGTGCGGCCGGTCGAGATCGACCACGATCAGATCGGCCAGGCGGCCGGGTTCGAGCGCCCCGGCGTCGATCCCGGCGTAGCGGGCGCCGTCGCGGGTCGCCAGGTCCAGCGCGTCCTGCGCGCGCATCGCGGCCGGGTCGAGGGTGGCCAGCCGCTGGGCGAAGACGGACTGCTTCATCACCTCGAACAGGTCTTGCCGGTGCCCGCAGCTCGGCCCGTCGGTGCCCAGCGCGACGGCGACCCCGCGGGCCCGCAGCTCGGCCAGCGGCAGGGTGCCCGACGCCAGGTAGGCGTTGGACGTGGGGTTGTGCGCGATGCGCGCGCCTGCGGCGGCGACCACGTCGAATTCGGCTTCGTCGAGCCAGATCGCGTGCGCCAGCGTGGCGCGCTCATCGAGCAACCCGGCCTTCGCCAGCCACTGCACCGGACGCGCCTGGTAGGCGTCCAGGTAGCTCTGCGGATCGGATCTGCCTTCGCAGCAGTGCGCGTGCCAGCTGGTGCCGAGCTCGCCGGCGAGCTCGACGCTGCGCCGGAGGAGGTCCTGGTCGACGTAGGTGAGGTTGAGCGGCGCGGGCCAGATCTCGACCCGCGATCCCGCCGGCCGGTGCCGCATCGCCTCGCGGGTGATGGCGATCTCGTCGGCCGCGGAGTACCGGAACAGGGCCTCGGGCTGGCCGCGCCGCGCGGCGATCTCGGTGCGGGAGCCGACGATTCCGCGCGCCACCGCGCCGCGCAGCCCGGCCTGCTCGATGACGTCGGCGATGGCGAGGGTGGTCTCCAGGTCGGTGGGCGCGTAGTGGTTGTCCACCACCGTCGTCGTGCCGTGCCGCAGCGCTTCGGCCGCCGCGAGACGGGCCGCGGCCACCGCGTCGTCGCCGTCGACCGCGATGGAGTACGGCCACATGAAGTCGCACAGCCACGGTACGATCGACATGCCCTCGCCCAAACCCCTTGCCAGCGCTTGATAAAGGTGGTTGTGCCCGTCGACGAGGCCGGGCAGCACGGCCTGACCGGTGCAGTCGAGCACCGTTTCGGCGTGCCAGGACGCCATTTCGGACTGCGGACCGACCGCCGCGATCCGGTTGCCGGTCACGGCGACGGCGCCGGGGCGGTGGATGGTGCGGTGGTCGTCGACGGTGAGCACCGTCGCCCCGGTGAGCAGCAGGTCGCAGTGCTTCTGGTCGGTCGGAGGCATGCCGCCTCACTTCCTGGGCGGTGCGCGACCGCCCCCATCCTGAGGAGGGATTCGCCGAGCGGTTGGCCCACGACGAGGAGGTCAGGGAGGTCACCGGCGCTGGAGCGAACGCGATGCCGTCAGGCTGAGGCCCGTTCGCGGATAACATGTAAATCAAGGTGCATGTGTCGTGTCAACCCTTCCGGGCGACCTCGTTGGTTGGCCGAGTGCACCTTTACGTGCTCGAAACTCGGGTTTCGGGAAAATTACATGCAACTTGTTGACACGGTGCCGAGACCGGTGTTGCACTCGAACGTGCCGCTGTCGAAGTGCGGCGACCCGTAGGTGCGGTGAATCGCGGCCGGGGTGCGACCGATCATTGCAGGAGAGATCCGTTGATCATCGACACGCACGTGCACCCGACGAACCTGGTAGACGAGGCCTGGCGGCACACCGGTGAGCCGTTCACCGGCGAGCGGACCCTGAAGATGATGGACGGTCCGATGTGGATCAACGGCAAGCCGCGCCGGGTCGACATCAGCTGCATCATGCCGCCACCGGGTAACACCGCCTGGCGGGAGGGCAACCGGGGTGGCCGCGAGGGCATCCGCGACTACCAGGCGTACGTGACCGAGCTGGTGCAGCGCTATCCGGACCGCTTCATCGGCAACTTCATCTACAACCCGCGGTTCGGGCCGGAGAACGGCGCCAAGGAGCTGGAGTTCCACATCAAGGAGCACGGCTACCGGATGCTCAAGCTGCACGCCAACATGCACGCCTACCGGCCGGACCGGGCGCTGGACTGGCTGCGGCCGGTGATGCGGGTCTGCGACCGGCTCGGCGTGATCGTGCTGATCCACACCGGCGACGGCCCGTACTCCATCCCGACGCAGTTCTACCCGATCATCCGGGAGTTCCCGGGCGTCACGTTCATCCTCGGCCACTTCGGCATCCAGACCGGCGGCGTGTACTGCTTCGAGGCGTTCTGGATGATCCAGGACTCGCACAACGTCATCGGCGAGTCCGGCTGGCTGCTGCAGTCGCGGATCGTGGAGTTCGCCAAGGAGATGAAGAAGACCAAGATGGTCTACGGCACCGACTCGCCGCCGAACGAGCCCGGCATGTGGGCGCGCGAGCTGGAAGTGCTGTGCCACGAGCCGCCGCAGGGCCTGAACCTCTCCGAGGACGACCTGGAGGGCTATCTCGGCAACAACATGGCCAAGCTGCTCGGCCTGCAGCCGACCCCGCCGCCGAAGGACAAGGCGCAAGCCGAGGCCTACCTGCGGGGAGAGGTGACGCAGGCGTCGGCGACGAACTCCCACGCGGAGACCTACGCGGGCTACACCCCGGACTCCTGGCTCGAAGAGGGCGAACTGGCCGGCTGACTTGGGCGCACCGACCCCGAGATGCCCGCAGTTTCAATTGAAACTGCGGGCACCGGGGTTCCCGGGGTGCAGTTTCAATTGAAACTGCGGTGCCGCTAGGAGCTGGGGCGGAGGCGGCGGGGGGTGGCTTCGCGGGCCGTGGCCTGGCCGAGGCGGACCCGCAGCCGGGAGATGTGGCGGCGCGCCGCCGCCTCGGCCATCTCCGGGTCGCCGCTGGCCATCGCGTCCACCACCGCCCGGTGCTCGTCCAGCGCGAGCCGGGGCGCCTCCGCGCCGCGCCACAGCGAGTGCAGCGCGAAGTGCGAGCGGCCGGCGATCGGTTCCAGCGCCGCCAGCAGGTGCGGGTTCTCGGCGAGTTCCCGGACCGCCCGGTGGAAGCGCATGTCCAGCTCGATCTGCGCGGCGTTGTCGGCGTCGGCGGCCAGCGCCGCCTCGTGCTCGGCGAGGATCCCGCGCAGCTGCGCCAGCCCGTCGCCGTCGAGGTGCTCGGTGGCCAGCCGCGCCGCGAGGCCCTCCAGCTGCTCGCGCACCACGTAGAGCTGGCGCAGGTCGTCGATGTCGACCCGGCTGACCTCGGCGCCCCGGTGCGGGGCGTGGGTGGCCAGGCCGTCGTGGATCAGCCGCTGCACGGCCTCGCGGACCGGGCTGCGGCTGACGTCGAGCTGGCGGGCCAGCTCCGGCACGCTCAGCGAGGTGCCGGGCGGCAGCGTGTTGTCCAGGATGGCTTTCTTCAGCGCGGCGTACGTGCGGTCGGCCAGCAGGCCTTCGCCGGTCAGCGGTGCGAGACGGGGTGCCGGGGGCATCGCGGGAACCTCACTCGATAAGCGGGACGGCTCGATATTACATGCAATCACCCGGCTCGCTCGCCCCGCACACCCGTCCGGCGCGGCGCGGCGGGCCGGACGGCCGCTCTTGACAGCGTGCGATCGGCTGGGTTCACTCTGTGCGGCCAAGGGTTTTCGGCCGCGCGAGCCCGAAAACCCTTGCGGAACAAGGCCGGGTACGAGTCCCGACATGCCGTGGCGGCACACGAGCTGTGCGATGCCGGTGTCACCTGAGCCCCTGGAGGCGGCATGCGCGACAAGTCACTGCACCGACCGGACACCCGGGCCGCGGCCGGCGACGTGCGAACCCCGCACCCCAGCGCCGAGACGGAACGCGCCGCCGGGATCGGCCGGAGCACGCCGCGGCCGGACGGCGCGCTGAAGGTGACCGGCCAGTTCGCCTACTCCTCGGACCTGTGGGTTTCGGGCATGGTGTGGGCGACGACGCTGCGCAGCCCGCACGCCTCGGCCCGCATCCGGTCCATCGACGCGCGGAAAGCCCTGGCGCTGGACGGGGTGCACGCGGTGCTCACCCACGAGGACGTGCCGGGCGCCAAGACCTACGGGATGAAGGTGGCCGACCAGCCGGTGCTGGCCATCGACGAGGTCCGCTACCAGGGCGAGCCGGTCGCGTTGATCGCCGCCGACGATCCGGAGACGGCGCGGCGGGCGGCGAAGCTGGTGCAGGTCGACTACGAGCTCCTGGAGCCGGTGACCGACCCGGAGCGCGCGCTGGACGGCACCGCGCGCGACGTGCACCCGGGCGGCAACCTGGTCCGGCACGTCAAGATCCGCCACGGCGATCTCGCTGCCGCGCGCGAGCGGGCCGACGTGGTGGTGACCGGCGAGTACGAGGTCGGCATGCAGGACCAGGCGTTCCTCGGCCCGGAGTCGGGCCTGGCGCTGCCCGCCGAGGACGGCGGCGTCGAGCTGTACGTGTCGTCGCAGTGGCTGCACAAGGACCTGGAGCAGATCGCGCCGTGCCTGGGGCTGCCCGCCGACAAGGTCCGCCTCACGCTGGCCGGGGTCGGTGGCGCGTTCGGCGGCCGCGAGGACCTGTCCGTGCACGTGCACGCCTGCATGCTCGCGCTGCGGCTGGGCAGGCCGGTGAAGATGGTCTACAACCGCGAGGAGTCGTTCTTCGGTCACGTGCACCGCCATCCGGCGAAGATGCACTACGAGCACGGCGCCACGCGGGACGGGAAGCTGCTCTACGTCAAGGCGAAGCTCGTCATGGACGGTGGCGCGTACACCTCCACCTCGCCGGTCGTGATCGCCAACGCGTGCTACTTCGTCACCGGCGCCTACGAGGTCCCGCACGCCGAGATCGACGGCTTCGCGGTGTTCAGCAACAATCCGCCCTGCGGCGCGATGCGCGGCTTCGGCGCGGTCCAGTCCGCCTACGGCTGCGAGTCCAACATGGACAAGCTCGCCCGCGAGCTGGGCATCGATCCGCTGGAACTCCGGCTGCGCAACGCGATGACCACCGGCACCGTGCTGCCGACCGGGCAGGCCGTGGACGGCCCGGCGCCGGTCGCCGAACTGCTCGCCGACCTGCGGAACCGGCCGTTACCGCCGGCGGGGGCGGACCTGCTGCCGGGCGGGCTGTCCAACACCACCCGCGGCGAGGGCGTCCGCCGGGGAGTCGGCTACGCGATCGGCGTCAAGGCGATCGGCTACTCCGGCGGCGTGGACGACATCTCGACGGCGCGGGTGGCGGTGTCGGTCACCGGGGGCCGGCCCTCGGTGTCGGTGCACACCGCGGCGGCTGAGTGCGGGCAGGGCATCACCACGGTGCAGTCCCAGATCGCCGCCACCGAACTGGGCGTCTCGCGGGTGGTGGTGCTGCCCGCGGACACCAGGATCGGCGACGCGGGCTCGGCCTCGGCGTCCCGGTTGACGTGGATGTCCAGCGGCGCGGTGCAGGGCGCCTGCCGCGAGCTCTCACGAGAGTTGTTGCGCCGTGCGGCCGAACGCACCGGCAGGCCGGCGGAATCCCTGGCGCTGCTGGACGACCACGTGGTCGATCCCGGCGGCTCGCCGCTGGTGTCCATTTCGGACATCGTCGGGGACGACGTGCTGGAGCGGGTCTTCGAGTACCACCACCGCAAGACCGAGACCATCGATCCCGAGACCGGCCAGGGCGACGCCCACATCGCCTTCGCGTTCGCCGCGCACCGCGCCGTGGTGGACGTCGACGTCGAGCTCGGCCTGGTCAAGGTGGTGGAGCTGGCCACCGCGCAGGACGTCGGCAAGGCGATGAACCCGCTGTCCGTCGAGGGGCAGATCGAGGGCGGCAGCGCGCAGGGCCTCGGCCTGGCGCTGATGGAGGAGATCCTGCTCGACGAGCAGGGCAGGGTGCGCAACCCGTCGTTCACCGACTACCTGATCCCGACCATCCTCGACGTGCCGCCGATGCCGATCTCGGTGTTCGAGTTCCCGCACCCGGATTCGCCCTACGGCCTCAACGGCGTCGGCGAGCCGCCCACCCTGTCGTCGACCCCGGCGATCGTCAACGCCCTGCGCGACGCGACCGGCCTGGCGCTCGGCCGGGTCCCGGTGCGCCCGGACGACATCGCGCTGGCGGCCCAACCCTCCTGAGCGATGGTTCCGGTTCTTACCGCGGGGCCCGCCCGGGGCCGGGAGCGCCGGCGAAGGCCTGCGCGATCGTCAGCCACCGGCGCGCGTCGTCGCCGACAGCGGTGATCGCCAGGTCGTCGCGGTGCCGGCGCTGCGTGACCAGCAGGCAGAAGTCCAGCGCCGAGCCGCTGACCCGGTTGGCGGCGTTCTCCGGTCCCCAGGCCCATTCCCCACCGTCCGGGGCGCGGAGTTCCACGCGCAGCGGGACGTCCGGGACGGGCAATTCGTTGGCGGCGAAGGAAAAACCGAAGGTGCGCACGCCCAGGTGCGCGATGTGGCGCAGCCGGGCGGTGGGTTCGCGCTGGACGCCGAGTGCGTCGGCCACGTCCTGGCCGTGCGCCCAGGTCTCCATGATCCGCGCGGTCGCCATCGACGCGGGCTTCATCGGCGGCCCGTACCAGACCAGGCGGCCGTCGGCCGGCGCCGCGGCCAGCGCGGCCTGCAGCCGCTCGCGGCCAGCGCGCCAGCGCGCGAGCAGCTCGCCGGGCTCGGCGCGGGCGCCTTCGGCGGCTCCGGCGTCGACCCCGATGTCCTCGGATTCCCGGCGCTGCCGGACGAACTCGTCGGGATCGTCGATGGCCAGGTTGGACCGGTCGTCGGTCCAGGCCAGGTGCGCGATCTGGTGGGCGATGGTCCAGCCCGGCGCGGGGGTGGGCGTCGCCCAACCCGCCGCGTCCAGGTCCGCGACGAGCGAATCCAGGTCGGCGCTCTCGGCGCGCAGATCGGCCAGCAGTTCGGTGAGCATGCTCGTCCTTCAGGCGTGGAACACCGGCACGGTCTCGCCGTCGGCGTGCCGCTCGAAGCCGACTTCGAGGGCGATGCCTTCGGCGAGGTCCTCGGGCGCGACGCCGAGGATCCGCGCGTGCAGCCAGGGGCCCTCGGCGAGTTCGACGATACCGGCGACGACGTGCCCGCCGTCCGGGACGGGGACCACGGTCCAGGTCACCAGGGCGGCCCGGCCGCTCGCCGGCACCCACGCGAGTTCGGTGGAGCCGCAGGCCGGGCACTGCGGCACGTTCGGCGCGATGAGCGGCGAGCACCGCGGGCAGCGCCGGATGAGCAGTTCGCCGCGGGCGGTGCCGTCGAAGAACTCGGCGGACGCCTCGTTGCGGGCAACGGAGATCACGGGTCCTCCCGGGTCAGCTGGGGGCGTTCGGGCCGAGCACGGTCGTGGAGTGGTGCGCCAGGATGCCGCCGTTGCCGCTGACCATGACCACGTCGTTGCGCGGCGCCTGCCGCTCGCCGCCGTGGCCGCGGGCCTGGATCACCGCCTCGGACAGCGGCGTCATGCCCCACATGTAGTAGGCGGACAGCTGGCCGCCGCCGGTGTTGACCGGCAGCGTCCCGCCGGGCGCCAGCGCGCCGGAGGCGACGAACTCGCCGCCCTCGCCCTTGGCGCAGAAGCCGTAGTCCTCCAAGGTGATCAGCACGGTGAAGGTGTAGCAGTCGTACAGTTCGAGGACGTCGACGTCGGCGATGGACGCACCGGCCATCTTCAGCGCCGCCGGGCCGGCCTGCGCCGCGCCGCTGCGCAGGCCGAACTCGCTGCCGCGCGCGGCCGGGTAGTTGGGGTGCGACTGCGCGAAGCCGAGTACGTGCACGGGCGGTTGCCGCAGGTCGGCGGCGCGGTCGGCGGAGGTCACGAGGATCGCGATGCCGCCGTTGCTGACCAGGCAGCAGTCCAGCAGCCGCAGCGGATCGGCGATCATCCGCGATTCCTGGTGGTCGGCGAGCGTGATCGGCTCCCGCATCTGCGCCAGCGGGTTCCGCGCGGCCCACGCCCGCTGCGCCACGGCGATCGCGCCGAGCTGCTCGGAGGTGGTGCCGTAGGCGTTCATGTGCCGCCGGGCGGCCTGCGCGTACATGGCGTTCACGCTGGTCAGCCCGCTCGCGCCGAGCAGACCTTCGAAGCCGGTGGCCTTGCGCCGCCCGGTGTAGGCCGCGGCGCTGCCCTTGTCGGGCAGGCGGGGCGCGTCGGCGAACACGCACACCACGTTGTCGGCCATGCCGGCCTGCACGGCCATCGAGGCGTAGGCGAGCATCGAGCCGGCCGACGAGCCGAACGCCTGCATCTCGGTCAGCAGCCGGAGGTCGCGGACCTGGAGTTCCTGCTGCAACGTCCAGATGTCGACGCCGCCGGAGACCCCGGAGTTGGCCAGGATTCCGTCCACATCGGACAGTTGGAGGCCGGCGTCGGCGACCGCGAGGCGGACGGCGTCGGCGGCGAACTGCCCCGCGGTGCGGCCGTAGACCTTGCCCAGGTCGGTCATGCCCAGGCCGGCGATCACCGGCCGGCGTCCTGCGGAGCCCGTCAACGCTGCCTCCTCTGCGCGGCGCCCGGATCATTTCGGACTGCTTCGGTCCAAAATTCCCCCCGCCATGATGACTCGCCCGCCCCCGCCGCGCAAGACACCGACCCGGCCGCAATTTCAATGGAAATCAGACCTTCGATTTCCATTGAAATTGCGGACCTCCGGCGTGTCGGCAGCACGACACGCCGGAGGTTGTGGACTACTCCCGCGATTTCAATGAGCCTTTTTCATCCTGGTTGGCCCGCAACCGCGGGTCGCAAAGCTGCACGTCGATGAGGTGTCGCATGCGCCGCAGGCGCATAGCCCACCTACGCAGCTCGCACCGCCGCGGGTTCACGGTGCCCACCCCTCCGGGGTTCCCTCGGCGAGGACGGCCCCTCCGCCGTGTATTTGGGCATACATCAGGAGGGGCACCCACAGTCCAGGGAGCCTCTGAGGTTCCGCTACCCGCACCGCCACGCAGAACGAGGCTGGAAAAACCTCAATGGAAATTGCGGCTTGGTCACCGGGTGGTCACCAGTTCCGGCGCGGGGGTTCCGGCCGGGGTCAGCAGGCCGCGGCGGGCTAGTTCCGGGTGCACCCCTTCGCCGAACCAGTAGGCCTCTTCCAGGTGCGGGTAGCCGGAGAGCACGAACTCCTCGATGCCCACCGCGTGGTACTCCTCGATCAGGTCCGCGACCTCCGCGTGGCTGCCGACGAACGCGGTGCCCGCGCCACCGCGCAGCAGCCCCACGCCCGCCCAGAGCCCCGGGTGGATCTCCAGCTCGCGCGCGTCGCTGCGCAGCACGCCGCCGTGCAGGGCGGCCATGCTGCGCTGGCCGGTGGATTCGGTGGCCGCGAACTTCGCCTGGGAGGCGGCCACGTCGGCGGGGTCCATCTGGTCGACGAACTTCTGCGCGGTGGCCCAGGCCTCGGCGCTGGTGTCCCGGGTGATGATGTGCGCGCGGATGCCGAAGCGCAGGGTGCGGCCCTCTTCGGCGGCGAGCTCGCGCAGCCGCTGCACCTTCTGGGCCACCGCGCCCGGCGGCTCGCCCCAGGTCAGGTGCACGTCCGCGCGGCGCGCGGCCACCGGCAGGGCGGCGTCGGAGGAGCCGCCGAAGTACAGCGGCGGCTGCGGGTCCGGCTTCTCGAACGCGACGGCGCCGCGGATCTGGTAGTGCTCGCCGTCGAAGTCGAACGGCTCACCGGCGAAGATGCCGCGCAGCACGGCGAGGAACTCGTCGGTGCGCGCGTACCGCTGGTCGTGGTCCAGCCAGTCGCCGAAGCGCTGCTGCTCGACGGATTCGCCGCCGGTGACGATGTTCAGCAGCAGTCGCCCACCGGAGACCCGCTGGTAGGTGGCGGCGAGCTGGGCGGCCAGGGTCGGGGTCAGCGCGCCGGGCCGGAACGCGACCAGGAACTTGATGCGCCGGGTGCGGGCGAGCAGCGCCGCGGTGGTGACCCAGGCGTCCTGGCACCAGCTGCCGGTGGGGGTGAGCATCCCGGTGAACCCGAGGTGCTCGGCGGCCTGCGCGACCTGCGCCAGGTAGTCGATGTCCGGCTGGCGCGGCGTGTCGGCGCCGGTCGGGGTGACGTGCGGTCTGTCCACGATGGACCGTCCGTCGCCGTGGGTGGGCAGGAACCAGTGCGTGGTGACGCTCATGCCAGTTCCGCCTCTCCGCGATTCACAGTCGTGGCTGCGTCCGGCTCAGTCTCGCGTTCCGCGGTTTCTCGTGGCTGGTTCGCGTCACGTTCCCCTGAGGCGCGGTTGAGGAGGACTCGGGTTGACACAGGGCTACTCATGCGTTGTTCTCCCGGTGGGTCAGGCGGCGGCGAAACGGGTGTCGACGAATTCGGCGAACTCGAAGCGGCGCGGGATCTCCTTGGCCGTCACGAACGCGTCCGCGAGTTCCTGCTCCGAACGGATCACCGCGTCGTCCAGCGCGATCGGCACGTCCGGCCCCAGTCCGGTGGCGCGCCGCGTCACCTCGATCGGCAGCCCGGTGTCCGCGGACCAGGCCTGCGCGCGCTGCTCGCGGTTGCCGTCGGCGAAGCGCTGCGCCTTCGCCAGCCGCACCAGGTAGTCGGCGATGGCGGTGTTGCGGCCCGCATCGGCCAGCGCGGCCGTGCCGGCTACCTGGAAGCTCAGGCCGTTGGCGGTGCCCTGCCCGTCGGCGATGGTCCTGGCGCCCGATTCCAGCTGGATCTGCGAGTAGTACGGGTCCCAGATCGCCCACGCGTCCACGGCGCCCTGCTTGAACGCGCCGAGCGCGTCGGAGGGCTGCAGGAACACCAGCTCGACGTCGTCGGGCGTGAGGCCGGCCGCGCGCAGCGTCAGGAGGATCTGGCCGTGCGCCGAACTGCCCTTGGCGACCGCGATCTTGCGGCCCCGGAGCTGATCGCGGCCCCGCAGCGGGGAGTCCGGCAGCACCACCAGGGCATCGCTCGCGACGTTGCCCTTCGACGCGGCGATGATCTTGATCTTCGCCCCGGCCGCGGCGGCGAACAGCGGCGGAGTGTTGCCGACGCCACCGAGGTCGATGGCGTCCGCCGACACGGCTTCCAGCAGCGGCGGGCCGGACGGGAAGGTCGCCCACTGCACGGTGTACGGGAAGTCGTCCAGGCCGGCCGACCGCAGCAGGGAACGGGAATTGCCCTTCTGGTCGCCGACGCGCAGGGTCACCCGCGCCAGCTGCCCGGCGTCGACCGGCGCGGGCACCGGCGCCTGGGCCGGGTCGCCGCGGCCGCCCGCGCAGGCGCTGAGCAGCCCGGCGGAGGTGGCGGAAAGGGCAAGGGCAGCAAGGAATTCACGACGACGCACGGTCGATTGCTCCATCGTTGCAGGGGGGAGTGGCACGCCGGCGGGCAGCGCGAAGCGGCCCGGCGAGGGCGGGGATCAGCGCGAAGAGGTCAGCAGGGACGACATGCGGAACTGGCCTGCCGTCGCAGATCGACGTGCAGGCGCCAGGTCAACGCGAAGCATCCGGACACGATCACGATGCTGTCAGCCGGCCGGCGGAGGAGTCAACGACGAGCGGAAGGCTCCCACGGATCGAGAACGCCGGGCGTCCGGGAGCGCGGTGGCCTTCGTCCGGCCACTGTGGATGGTGATCGGAGCCGGCTGCTCATTCGAGCCGGACGTGCCAGTTGCGGGAGAAGAACACGATCGCGGCCAGCGCCCCGGCGGACAGCACGCCGCCGCCCTCGCCGAGGAAGAGGCACACCACGGCGACGAGCGCCGCGAACACCACCAGCGTCATCCGCGGCGACATCAGGGCCCAGATCCGCCGCCACGCGCTGGTCTCCGTCAAGCGGCGGGCCAACTTGGGGTCGTCACCGATGAGCTGCTGCTCGATCTCCCTCAGGCGGCGCCGCTCGTCCCTCGGTAGCATGGCCACCTCCAACGGTTCATCCGCCTCGTTGAACAAGTATTGCAACGATGCCCTCCGCTGTGAAGGGTCCATTGGCACGGTTGCCGGTCCCTGCGGATAGCCTGTGTCCGCAGTCGTCGCGGCAGGGAGCTTCCGATGGAGATCTGGGTCAATCCGGCATGTTCGAAATGCCGTTCGGCGGTGTCGCTGCTGGACGAGGCGGGCGCGGAGTACACCGTGCGCCGGTACCTCGACGAGCCGCCGACGGCCGCGGAGCTGGCCGAGGTGCTGGACCGGCTCGGGCTGGAGCCGTGGGACATCGCCCGGACGGCCGAGCCGGTGGCGAAGGAACTCGACCTGAAGACCTGGGGCCGGGAGCCGTCGGACCGGGACCGGTGGATCGAAGCGCTGGTGGCGAACCCGAAGCTCATCCAGCGCCCGATCATCACGGCCGACGACGGCACCACGGTCGTCGCCCGGACCCCGGAAGCCGTGCGATCGGTGCTGCCGGGGACCGACTGACCGGCGGAGGAGGTCGGTCCTTCCCGCCGGACGCCTCCAGCGGATACGAGGACGGGGGCGGGCGCTCGTCGCGCCCGCCCCCGTTTTGCCTGATCAGGCAGCTGTCGCGGCCGGCTCGCCGATCTGGAGGGTCAGCTCGCCGTCGGCCGCGGACACCCGCAGCCGGGCTCCCTCGGCCAGTTCGCCGTCCAGGATCAGGTCGCTGATCCGGTCGTCGACCTCCCGCTCGATCGCCCGCCGCAACGGCCGGGCCCCGAACTCGGGCCGGTAGCCGCGCTCGGCGATCCAGGCCACCGCCGCCGCGTCGAACTCGACGCCGATGCCCATCGCCTGCAGCCGGCGCACGGTCTGCTCCAGCAGCATCCGGGTGATCGTGTGCAGCTGCTCGCCGTCGAGCCGCTTGAAGACCACGATCTCGTTGATGCGGTTGAGGAATTCCGGCCGGAACGCCTCGCGCAGCCGCGGCATGATCCGCTCGTCCAGCGCCGGGTCGGCGTCCCCGGCGGTGAAGCCGATCTTGCCACCGGCGCTGGAGATGACCTCCGAGCCGAGGTTGCTCGTCATGATCAGCACCGTGTTGGTGAAGTCGACGGTGCGGCCCTGGCCATCGGTCAGGCGGCCGTCGTCGAGCACCTGCAGCAGCGTGTTGAACACGTCCGGGTGCGCCTTCTCGACCTCGTCCAGCAGGATCACCGAGTACGGGTGCCGCCGCACCGCCTCGGTCAGCTCACCGGCCTCGCCGTGCCCGACGTAGCCGGGGGGCGCGCCGACGAGACGGCTGGCCGTGTGCCGCTCCTGGAACTCGCTCATGTCCAGCCGCACCATCCGCTGCTCGTCGCCGAACAGCGACTCGGCCAGCGCCTTGGCCAGCTCGGTCTTGCCGACGCCGGTCGGACCGAGGAACAGGAAGCTGCCGACCGGCCGATCGGGGTCGCCCAGTCCGCTGCGCGACCGCCGCACCGCGCGGGCCAGCGCCCGCACCGCGTCGTCCTGGCCGACCACGCGCTCGTGCAGCTCCTGCTCCAGCCCCTGCAGCCGGACCTTCTCGGCGGCGGTCAGGCGGCTGACCGGCACCCCGGTCGCCCGCGCGACCACCTCGGCGATGTCCTCGGCCGTGACCTCCAGGACAACGGCCTCGCCGGCGTCGCCGAGCTCGCCCTGCGCCTTGCCGATCTCGTCGCGCAACGCCGAGGCCCGCTCGTAGTCCTCCGCGGCGACCGCCGCGTCCTTCTCCTGCTCCAGCCGCTCGATGCGGCTGCGCAGCTCGGCGCCGTCCGGCGCCGCCGACAGCCGCTTGCGCGCGCCGGCCTGGTCGATCAGGTCGATCGCCTTGTCCGGCAGGAACCGGTCGTTGATGTACTGGTCGGACAGCCTGGCCGCGGCCTCCACCGCGTCCTCGGTGTAGCGGACCTGGTGGTGCGCCTCGTAGTGCTCGCGCAGGCCCTGCAGGATCGAGACGGTGTCCGCCACGCTCGGCTCCGGCACCTGGACCGGCTGGAAGCGGCGTTCCAGGGCAGGGTCCTTCTCGATGTGCTTGCGGTACTCGTCCAGCGTCGTCGCGCCGACCACGTGCAGTTCGCCGCGGGCCAGCCGGGGCTTGAGCATGTTGCCCGCGTCCATCGCGCCCTCGGCGCCGCCGGCGCCGACGACGGTGTGCAGCTCGTCGATGAACACGATCAGCTCGCCGCGGTGCTGCGAGATCTCGTCGATGACCTTGGTCATCCGCTCCTCGAAGTCGCCGCGGTACCGGGTGCCGGCCAGCATCCCGGACAGGTCCAGCTGGATCACGCGCTTGCCGGTCAGCACCCGCGGCACGTTCCCGGCCGCGATGCGCTGGGCCAGGCCCTCCACGATCGCGGTCTTGCCGACGCCGGCCTCGCCGATGAGCACCGGGTTGTTCTTGGTGCGGCGGGACAGGATCTCGACGGTCTGCTCGATCTCGTCGGCGCGGCCGATCACCGGGTCCAGCTCGCCGTCGCGGGCACGGGCGGTGAGGTCCCGGCCGTACTGGTCGAGCGTGGGCGTGTCGCTGTCCTTGGGCGGCGCCTCCTGCTCGGCGCGGGGCCGCTGGCTCGCGGCGCGCAACTGCTCGGGCCCGGCGCCTGCGGAGCCGAGCAGCCGCCCGGTCTCGGAGTCCGGGCTCGCCGACATGGCGAGCAGGACGTGGTGCGGGCCGATGTAGGTGGAGCCGAGCGCGCGGGCCACCCGGTGCGCGTCGGCGAGCACCGTCCGGGCCGCCAGCGTCAGCGTCACCGGCCGGTCGCCGGCGGCTTCACCGGCAGCCGGGAGGTGCTCCTCGATCTGCGCGGCGAAGGTGTCGGTGTCCACGCCGAGCTGCGCCAGCTGCTCGCGGGTCGGGGTCTCGTGCGCGGCCGACCACAGCAGGTGCAGCGCGTCCAGGTCGGTCTGCCCGCGGTCGCGGGCGAAGCGCGCGGCCCCGCTCAGCAGCTGTTGCGCCTGCTCGGTCATCAGCTCGGTGATGTCGATCCGGCGCGAGCCGGGCGCAGCGTCGTCGGCACCGAAGAAGCGCGCGAAGTACTCGTCGAACGGGCCGCCTGCCGGTCCGAAGAACGTCGCCATTCCTGACCTCCTCGCGAGGGTGTTGCTGGCTTCCGCCGCCATCTACTTGAGTCCGTTGCTATCAACCAACGTCAGTCGGGTCCGGGTAATTCCAACCAGTCCCACAAGTGGCGCGCGTCACCTGTCGTCACATCTCGCGGGTCCCTAGGCGGTCCACAGCGGATCGGAAGTCCAGGCGCCCTCGTCGAGCTGCCGGTCGATCTCGTCGCGCAGGCACGGGCATTCCTCGGCCGGGTGGTCCCGGGTGCAGGTCAGGAACGGCCCCAAGCACCGCTCGGCCCTGGCCAGCCGCTCCTGCTCGGCGCGGATCGCGGCCATCCGCTGCTCCACGACCTCCTGCCAGCGCCGTTCGGGCGCATTGCCGTGCAGGATCGCCGCGATCTCGTCGAGACGGAGCAGGCAGGTGTCCCGCAGGATCCGGACCAGCGCGATGCGGCGCAGCTGGCCCGCGTCGTAGCAGCGGTGCCCGGAACTGTTGCGCGCCGAACGGATCAGGCCGCGTTCCTCCCAGTAGCGCAGTGCCGACACCGCCAGCCCGCATCGCTCGGCAGCCACCCCGATGGGAGTCAGGTCCTCGCTCACCCGATCATTTGACCTCAAGCCGACTTGAGCACGCATCGTGATCTTCCCTGCGGGCGCACGCCCGCCGATCAACGGGAGGTTCCAGGTTGCTCGCGTCGGTTTTCCTCGCAACGTTCATGGCCCTGCTCGACATGAGCATCGTCAACGTCGCACTGCCCGCGATCCAGGCGGGACTGGGTGCGACGGCGACCGGCGCCCAGTGGGTCGTCGACGGCTACACGTTGTGCCTGTCGGCGTTCATGCTCACCGGCGGCGCGCTGGGGGACAGGTTCGGGCGCAAGAAGGTCTTCCTCGTCGGCCTGGGCATCTTCACCGCCGGTTCGGCCTGGTGCGCGTTCGCCCCGACGATCGAACTGCTGATCGCGGGCCGGCTGGTGCAGGGCGCGGGCGCTTCCGTGCTGACGCCGGGCGCGCTGTCCCTGCTGACCCACGCCTACCCGGACCCGGCCGCGCGGGCCCGCATGATCGGGATCTGGGGCGGCTTCAGCGGCTTGGCGACGGTGCTGGGTCCGCTGGTGGGCGGGCTGCTCACCGACCGCTTCGGCTGGCCCGCGCTGTTCCTGATCAACCTGCCGCTGGCCGTGGTCGCGCTGGTGCTGGGGTTGCGCGGCATCCGGGAATCGGCCAGCCCCGGGCACGCGGCCACCGACCCGCTCGGCCAGGTGCTGGCCGTGTTCGGCCTCGCGGGCGTGGCCTACGCGGTGATCGAGAGCGCGCAGGCTTCCTGGGGTTCGGTCGGAGTGCTGCTGCCGCTGCTGGTGGGGCTCGGCAGCCTCGTGGCGTTCATCGTCGTGGAGGCTCGCAGCCCGAATCCGATGTTGCCGGTCGGGCTGTTCCGGCAGCGGCAGTTCGCCGTCACCACAGCGGCCTCGTTCGTCATGGGCTTCGGGTCCTACGGCTGCTTCTACCTGTTCTCCCTGTTCCTGCAGCAGGTGCGGGGTGCGGGCGCCACCGCGGCCGGGTTGCAGTTTGTGCCGTACTCGCTGGCGATCGCGCTGGGCACGGTCGTGTCCGGCAGGTGGGTGGGCCGCCGCGGGCACCGGGTTCCGATGTTCGTCGGCTACGCCATCACCGGTGCCGCGCTGCTGGCGATGCTGGTCTTCCGCCCGGACACGTCGTACCTGGTCATCGGCGTGCTGTTCGCGGTGCTGGGCAGCGGGATGGGGCTGGCGATCGCCGCTACCAACGCGGCCGCGATGTCGGCAGTGGCCCCGCATCGCTCGGGCATCGCGGCAGCGACGGTCAACGCGCTGCGCCAGGCCGGCGCCGCCCTGGGCATCGCGGTCCTGGGCATGCTCGTCACCGCCCGGGGCGTCGCGGTGCTGGCCGATGGCAACGGCGGACCGGCCGCGCAGCGGGCCATGTCCAGCGGCGGCGCGGACGGCCTGTTCGGCGCCGGTTTCACCGCCGGCCTGCACCTGAGCCTGGTGGTCGCGGGCGTGGCGACGCTGCTGGTCGCGGCGCTCATCGTCGCCCTGCCGCGCGCGAAGTCGCCGGAGCCCGCGCCGGGCGAGGAGGCGCCGGCGGCGAAGACTCCTGCGATGGGGGATTGACTTCTAGCTAGGTCGAAGTTCGAAGCTGTCTCCAGCAGATCGACGGCTTCGAAGGGGTGTGGAATGGGGACTTCGGTGGAACGCACGGTGTTCGACTCCGCCTACGAGGAGAACAGCGCTCCGTGGGTGATCGGTGAGCCGCAGCCGGCCATCGTCGGGCTGGAGCAGGCCGGTGGCATCCGGGGCGCGGTGCTCGATCCCGGCTGCGGCGCTGGGGAGCACACGATCCTGCTCACCAAGCTGGGTTACGACGTCCGCGGCGTGGACTTCTCGCGCCCGGCGATCGAGCACGCCCGGGCCAACGCCGCCGCGCAGCACGTCGCCGCCCGCTTCGACGTCGCCGATGCGCTGCAGCTGACCGGCGGGCCGTACGACACCGTCGTGGACAGCGCGCTGTTCCACGTGTTCGGTCCGGAGGACCGGGCGAAGTACGTGCACAGCTTGCACGGCGTGTGCCGGCCTGGCGCTACCGTGCACGTCTTGGCGCTGGCCGACATCGAGCCCGGCTTCGGCCCGCGCATTCCCGAGTCGGCGATCCGCGAGGCATTCGCGGGCGAGGGCTGGCGGCTGGAGGAGGTCCGGCTGAGCCGCTACCGGGGCGTCGCGCGGGGCGAGCAGGCCGAGGCGCTCGGCGTCGAGGACGGCGCGCTCGTCGACCTGGCCGCCTGGCTGGCCACCGCCACCCGCCTCTGAAGTCCACATTGGACTGACTGGGGGTGTGGTCCCGGCCGGGCGCGGCTGGCACACTGGGCTGATGACCGAGGATGCTGCGTGCGCGGTGGCGCACGGTGAAGTCCCGTCGGCGTCGTCCGGTGGCCGCGTGCTGGTGGCGGTGTTCGCCTCGCCGGTGGCGGAATTGCTGCTGCGCTACGGCCGGGACCTCGGTTTCCGGACGATCCTGGTCGAACCGGACGCCGAGCGGGCCGGGGCCGATGCGGTCCCGGCGGTGCCGGTGCTGGGCCCGGAGGCGGACGTCGTGGTGACCGACCACCACCGCCCGGAACTCGGCCCGCTGCTGCGCGACGTGCTCAAGCACGACGTCCGCTGGGTGGGCGTCATGGGCAACCCGCGCCACCCCGGGCCGCACGTGGCCGCGCTCCGGGAGCTCGGCGTCCCGGATGCCGAGATCGAGCGGGTGCACCGGCCGATCGGGCTGAACATCGGCTCCCGCACGCCGCCGGAGATCGCCATCGCGACCCTCGCGGGCCTGCTGGCCGACCGCAACGGCAAGCCCGGCGGCTTCGCCTTCTGAGCCCGCCGGGTGCCCGCCCGGCCGGGTGAGGTGCGCGGACTCTCGCTTTTGCCGGGGCGATGTGGTTATGCTCCGGTCACCCAGCGCCGGGATCATGGCCCGGTGCCAAGTGTTCCGGGAGCCGGGCGGGAGGGGCGCGTGGTGAGCGGTATCGCGTTTCGGGAACTGTCGCCGGTGTCCTTTTTGGAGCGCGCGGCGGCGGTGTTCGCCGATCGCCCGGCGGTCGTCGACGGAACGCAGCGCTACACCTACGCGCAGTTCTGGGACCGGGCCCAGCGGCTCGCGGGAATGCTTGCCGCGCAAGGAGTTCGGCCGGGCGACCGCGTCGCGGTCCTGTCACCCAACACGCACGTGCTGCTGGAGGCGCATTACGGGGTGCCGCTGGCCGGTGCGGTGCTGGTCGCGCTGAACACCCGCCTGGCCGCGTCCGAGATCGGCTACATCCTGGAGCACAGCGGCGCGAGGCTGGCCATTGTGGACTCCGAGTACCGGCGGGTGCTCGACGAGTCCGGCGCGGGCCTCCCGGTGATCGACTCCGGCCGGTACGACGAGCTCCGCGACGCCGCCGAGCCGCACCGGGTCGAGGTCGCCGACGAGCGGTCGCTGCTGTCGATCAACTACACCAGCGGGACGACCGGGCGCCCGAAGGGCGTGATGTACCACCACCGCGGCGCCTACCTGCAGGCGCTGGCGATGGCCTACCACGCGCGGCTCGACACTTCCTCGCGCTACCTGTGGACGCTGCCGATGTTCCACACCAACGGCTGGTGCTTCCCGTGGGCGGTGACGGCGGCCGGGGGCGTGCACCACTGCCTGCGCAAGGCCGACCCCGCCGGGATCTGGCGCGCGATCCGGGCCGACGGCGTCACGCACTTCTGCGCCGCGCCGACCGTGCTGGCGATGCTGGCCGACCATCCCGAGGCCGCGCGCCCGGCACCCCGGCCGGTGCGGGTGTTCGCCGGCGGCGCCCCGCCGTGGCCCGCGCTGCTGGAGCGGATGACCGAGCTCGGCATCGACATCCGGCACCTCTACGGCCTGACCGAGACCTTCGGCCCGGCGGTGGTGTGCGAGTGGCAGCCGGAGTGGGACGAGGCGGCCGGCGACGAACGGGCCCGGCTGGTCGCGCGGCAGGGCATCGCGAACGTGATCGCCGAGCCGCTGCGGGTGGTCGACGCCGAGGGGCGCGACGTGCCCGCCGACGGGCTGACGACCGGCGAGATCCTGCTGCGCGGCAACGATGTCATGCTCGGCTACTACCGGGACGAGGCGGCGACCGCCGCGGCCACGCTGGACGGCTGGTTCCGCAGCGGTGACCTCGGTGTCCGGCATCCGGACGGCTACGTCGAGCTGCGCGACCGGATCAAGGACGTGATCATCTCCGGCGGCGAGAACATCACGTCGATCGAGGTGGAGAACGCGCTCACCGCGCACCCGGACGTCCTCGAAGCGGCCGTGGTCGGCGCCCCGGACCCGAAGTGGGGCGAGGTCCCGATCGCCTACGTGACCCTGCGCGACGGGGCGACCGCCGCCGAGGCCGACCTGATCGACTTCGTCCGCGCCCGCATCGCGCGCTTCAAGGCGCCGAAGCGGATCATCTTCGGCGACCTCCCCAAGACGTCCACCGGCAAGCTGCAGAAGAACGTCCTCCGCGAGCGGGCCAGGACGGGACGGCAGTGACGGAGGAGCCGAAGCCGGACGTGCTCGGTGTCCTCGCCGGCTGGGCGGCGCGGGCCGGCCGCGACGTCGCGCGCACCGGGCTGGGCCTGGTCCGCGAGCTGCCGGGCGGCGAGGACTTCGAGCGCGGGTTCCGGCCGACGTGCTGGCCGAGATCAAGTCCGATGTGGACAACGTCTTCGACCTCAAGGACATGGTCGTCACCAGCCTGGTCCGGGACAAGGAGCTGCTCAACCGGATCTTCCTGGAGGCGGGGCACAAGGAGTTCCGGTTCATCCGCCGCTCCGGCGCGGTGTTCGGGGCGCTGATCGGCGTGGTGCAGATGTCGGCCTGGGTGCTGTTCAAGGCGCCGATCATGATGCCGCTGTTCGGCCTGTTCACCGGCTGGTTCACGGACTGGCTCGCGCTGAAGATGATCTTCCACCCGCGGCTGCCGAAGCGGTACTTCGGGCTGTTCGAGTGGCAGGGGCTGTTCCTCAAGCGCCGGGGCGAGGTGGCCGAGGCCTACTGCGAGCTCATCGCCGCCGAGATCATCACGCCGCGCAACGTCATCGAGGCGGTGCTGCGCGGCCCGATGGCCGACAAGGTGCTGGCCCTGGTGCAGCGCAAGGTGGACGAGGAGCTGAGCCGCCGCACGAGCATCGCCAAACCGCTGGTCGTGCTCGCCTTCGGCGGCCGGCGCTACCAGGAACTGAAGCAGCGGATCTCCGAACTGCTGATGACCAAGCTCCCGGAGACGATGGGCTACGTGGAGGACTACGCGGCCGACGCGATGGACATCCGCAACACCCTGGTCGCCAAGATGAAGGAGCTCGACGCCGAGGAGTTCGAAGAACTCCTGCGCCCCGCCTTCCGCGAGGAGGAGTGGATCCTCATCGCCACCGGAGCGGCCCTGGGCTTCGTTGTGGGCGAAGCCCAGGTCCTAGTCCTGGAACAGCTCGCCTCCTGGGAAGTGACTTCAGGATGGGTTTTGCGTAGCGGTGCGGGCTGAGTCCTTCACCGCACGCGGCTGACGCCGCATTCTGAAAGAACATCCTGAGGTCACTCGTCGGCCAGGGCGTCGAGGACGGCCTGGCCGTACTTGGCGAGCTTCTGCTCGCCGACCCCGCTGATCCCCGCCAGCTCGTCCAGAGTGGACGGTTGGGCCGCCGCGATCTGGCGGAGCGTCGAGTCGTGGAAGATGATGAACGGCGCCTTGTTCTCCTCGCGGGCGGTGGCCGCGCGCCAGGCCCGCAGTCGCTGGAAGACCGGCTCCGCCTCCGGCGGCATGTCCTGCGCGGCCTGCTTGGCCGTCTTGGACTTGGCGGTCGACGCGGCGGCGCGCTTGGGCTCGGTGCGCAGCAGCACCTGCCGCGGGTCCTCGCGGCGCAGGACCTCGCCGCTGGACTCGGTGAGCACCAGCGTGCCGTAGTCGCCCTCCACGGAGAGCAGGCGCTGGGCCAGCAGCTGGCGGATCACGCCGCGCCACTCGTTGTCGCTCAGGTCGGCGCCGACGCCGAACACGCTCAGCGAGTCGTGCCGGAACTGCTCGACCTTCGCGGTCTTCTTGCCGCGCAGGATGTCGATGACCTGGCCCGCGCCGAACTTCTGGTTGCGCTCGCGGTCCAGCCGCACCACGGTCGACAGCAGTTTCTGCGCGGCGACCGTGCCGTCCCACGATTCCGGCGGCGCCAGGCACGTGTCGCAGTTCTGGCAGGCCATCGCGGCGTCCTGGCCGAAGTAGGCGAGCAGCTGCGTGCGGCGGCACTCGACGGTCTCGCACAGCGCCAGCATCGCGTCCAGGTGCCGGGACAGCGTCCGGCGGTGCGCGTCGTCGCCCTCGGAGAGCTCGATCAGCTTGCGCTGCTGCACC
The DNA here is from genome assembly GCF_053605825.1 of Saccharopolyspora sp. NPDC003752. Classification (NCBI taxonomy): domain Bacteria; kingdom Bacillati; phylum Actinomycetota; class Actinomycetes; order Pseudonocardiales; family Pseudonocardiaceae; genus Saccharopolyspora; species Saccharopolyspora sp. NPDC003752. The sequence continues at coordinate 44,813 of NZ_JBSGJZ010000004.1, forward strand.
ACGTCCTGCAGGCCGTAGGCCATCCAGGCCGTCGACGGCTGCCCGTCGCGGCCCGCGCGGCCGGTCTCCTGGTAGTAGCCCTCTACCGACTTCGGCAGGTCGAGGTGCGCGACGAAGCGCACGTCGGGCTTGTCGATGCCCATGCCGAAGGCGATGGTGGCGACCATGACCAGGCCGTCCTCGCGCAGGAACCGGGACTGGTGCGCGGCGCGGACCTCCTTGTCCAGGCCGGCGTGGTAGGGCAGCGCGTCGATCCCGTTGGCCACCAGGAACTCCGCGGTCCGCTCCACCTCGGCGCGGGAGAGCCGGTACACGATGCCCGCGTCCCCGGCGTGCTCGGTGCGCAGCAGCTGCAGCAGCTGCTTCCGCGGATCGTTCTTCGGCGCGATCCGGTACTGGATGTTCGGGCGATCGAAGTCGGCGACGAAGTGCCGGGCCTCGGTCAGCTCCAGCCGGGTCGCGATCTCGCGGCGGGTCGCCTGGGTGGCGGTGGCGGTCAGCGCGATGCGCGGCACCGCGGGCCAGCGCTCGTGCAGCACCGAAAGCGCCAGGTAGTCGGGGCGGAAGTCGTGGCCCCACTGCGCCACGCAGTGCGCCTCGTCGATGGCGAACACCGAGACCTCGCCGCGGCCGAGCAGGTCCAGCGTCGAATCCAGCCGCAGCCGCTCCGGCGCCAGGTAGAGCAGGTCGAGCTCGCCGGAGGCGAACGCGGCCTCGGTCTGGCGGCGCTGCTCGTAGTTCTGCGTCGAGTTGAGGAAGCCCGCCCGCACGCCGAGCTCGTTGAGCGCGTCCACCTGGTCCTGCATCAGGGCGATCAGCGGCGAGATGACGACGCCCACGCCGGGCCGCACCAGCGACGGGATCTGGTAGCAGAGCGACTTGCCGCCGCCGGTGGGCATCAGCACCAGCGCATCGCCGCCGCCGATCACGTGGTCGACGATCTCCTGCTGGGAACCGCGGAAGGAGTCGTAACCGAACACGCGCTGCAGGACCTGCCGGGCGTCGGACACCTCAAGACCGGGGGAAGCCACGGCGCGCATCTTAGATCCTGTCTCCGACTCGTTTTGCGTAGCGGTGCGGGTGGCGGAACCTCAGGCGCCTTCTCGCTGTGGGATCCCCGACCTCATGAATGCCAATTCACCACGTCGGGGCTGTCCTCGCGAGAAGACGCCTGAGAACCCGCGGCGGTGCGAGTTGCGTAGGTGGGCTAAGCGGCTGCGCCGCTTCAAAGACAAAGACAAGTCAGTTCTAGCAGCACCCACGACTGGGCCCGGGCCCCTGCGTTCCGACATGCGGGGGTGTGTCGGGCCGCCTGTGATGTGCGTCCCGTCGGGGCGGCCGGGTCTTCGGCGGGAACAACTCGCAGGGCAGAATCGTTCGTGGAAATAGTTGAATCTCGTACTAAATGATCGGGATCTGGCCAGCGAGGGAGTTCACATGCAGTTCGGGATCTTCACGGTCGGTGACGTCACCACCGACCCGACCAACGGCCGCACGCCCTCCGAGGCCGAGCGGATCAAGGCCATGGTGCGGATCGCGCTCAAGGCGGAGGAGGTCGGACTCGACGTCTTCGCCACCGGCGAGCACCACAACCCGCCCTTCGTGCCGTCCTCGCCGACGACCATGCTCGGCTACGTCGCGGCCCGGACCGAGCGGCTGGTCCTGTCCACCTCGACCACGCTGATCACTACGAACGACCCGGTGAAGATCGCCGAGGACTTCGCGATGCTGCAGCACCTCGCCGACGGTCGAGTCGACCTGATGATGGGCCGCGGCAACACCGGCCCGGTGTACCCGTGGTTCGGCCAGGACATCCGCCAGGGCATCCCGCTGGCCATCGAGAACTACGACCTGCTGCGCCGGTTGTGGCGGGAGGACGTGGTCGACTGGGAGGGCAAGTTCCGCACGCCGCTGCAGTCGTTCACCTCGACCCCGCGGCCGCTGGACGGCGTCCCGCCGTTCGTCTGGCACGGCTCCATCCGCAGCCCGGAGATCGCCGAGCAGGCCGCCTACTACGGTGACGGCTTCTTCCACAACCACATCTTCTGGCCCAAGGAGCACACCCGGCGGATGGTCGACCTGTACCGCCGCCGGTTCGAGCACTACGGGCACGGCGCGGCGGACCAGGCGATCGTCGGCCTCGGCGGCCAGGTGTTCATGCGCAAGAACTCCCAGGACGCGGTCCGCGAGTTCCGGCCGTACTTCGACCACGCGCCGGTGTACGGCGGCGGGCCGTCGCTGGAGGAGTTCACCGAGCAGACGCCGCTGACGGTCGGCAGCCCGCAGGAGGTCATCGACCGGACGCTGGGCTTCCGCGAGTACGTCGGCGACTACCAGCGCCAGCTGTTCCTGATGGACCACGCCGGGCTGCCGCTGAAGACCGTCCTGGAGCAGCTCGACCTGCTCGGCGAGGAGGTCGTCCCGGTGCTGCGCAAGGAATTCGAGTCGAAGCGGCCCGCGCACGTGCCGGACTCCCCGACGCACGCGTCGCTGCTGGCCGCGAAGGAAGCGAAGAAGGCGGAGGTGGCGAAGTGAGCGAGCGGAACCTGGTCGTGATCTCGGCGGGCCTGAGCCAGCCGTCGTCGACCCGGCTGCTGGCCGACCAGCTCGCCGCGGCGACCGGCCGCGCGTTGGCGCAGCCGCCGGACATCGAGGTCGTCGAGCTGCGCGACCACGCCAAGGAGGTGGCGAACAACCTGGTCACCGGCTTTCCCGGCGCGGAGCTGCGGAAGGTGCTCGACCAGGTGGCCGCCGCCGATGGCCTGATCGCGGTGACGCCGATCTTCCAGGCGTCCTACAGCGGGCTGTTCAAGTCGTTCTTCGACGTGGTGGAGACCGATTCGCTGGTCGGCAAGCCGGTGCTGATCGGTGCCACCGGCGGATCGCCGCGCCACTCGCTGGCGCTGGAACACGCGATGCGCCCGATGTTCAGCTACCTGCGGGCGGTGGTGGTGCCGACCGCGGTGTACGCGGCGTCGGAGGACTGGGGTTCGGCGGGCGACGGAGCGGCGCTGGCCGACCGCGTCGACCGCGCGGCGGGCGAGTTCGCGGCCCTCGTCGACCACCGGCCGGCGCCCGCCCGCGCCGACGCGTTCGAAGAACCGGTCCCCTTCGAACAACTCCTGTCCCAGAACCGGAACTAGCCGGAGATGTCGTCGGACCGGCCCGCGGCGAGCCGGGACCACTGCGCCGTGGGCCGACCGTCGGTCCGGAACTGCTCGCCGGCGGTCGCGTAGGGCTGCGGCCAGCCCTCCGGCGAGTCCTCCCAGGTCTCCTGCCTGCCGTAGGTCGTGAGATCGAGCAGGTGGTAGCTGGTGGCGCCGGCCTCGGCGCCGCGGTTGGTCGTCCAGTAAGTCTCGAACACCCGGTCGCCGTCGCGCAGGTAGCAGAGGTAGCCGCCGAAGCCGCGCCTGGCGAGCAGCGCGTCTCCCGAGTCGCGGGCCGAGTACCAGGGCATCTCCCAGCCCATGAAGTCCCGGTACCGGGCGCTCTCGTCGTACGGGCCCTGGCAGAACGTCGCGTAGGTGACGTCGCGGCTGTGCAGGTAGGACAGCTCGCGCGCGTGCCCGGTGAAGAACGTGCAGCCCTCGCACTGCTCGGCGGCGGGCTTGCCGTCGTGCCACATGTGCAGGTAGGCGATCAGTTGCCGGCGTCCCTCGAACACGTCGACCAGGGGCACCTCGCCCTGCGCTCCGACCAGCGGGACCTGCGCGTCCACCTCGGTCATCGGCAGCCGCCGCCGGGCGGCCGCGATCGCATCGCCCTCTCGGGTGTGCGCCTTCTCCCGGGCCCGCAACCCGTCGAGCTCCGCCTGCCAGGAAGCCCGGTCGACGATGTGGGGCAACGGGTGCGTGCTGTTCGCTTCCATCGGTTTCCCTCTCCGGTCGTGCATCGGTGGCCTCGAAAGTGATGACTCGCCGGACGGCCGAAACTCATCGCGCCTTCCGGGTGCCCCCAGCACCCCGCCGTCACGCTAGATGATCAAGCGGCAACTTTGCACAAGATCCGGCGCCGGGGCGTGCTGCCGGTGGTGCGCTTCCGCTTGCGCCGCTGGATAACGTGGCAGGTATGAGCGAGCGGATTCCCCGGGACGAGCCGGCCGGTTCGGCGGATGTCATCGCGCGGCTGCGCGACGAGGGCGTCGAGCTGGTTGAGATGTCCTTTGTGGACAACGCTGGGATCGTGCGGGTGAAATCGGTTCCGCTGGAACGGTTGTCGGCCGCGGCCCGGTTCGGCGTCGGGGCCTCGCCGTGCTTCGAGACGTTCACCTTCGACGATGTGATGGTGCCGGGCCGCTACCTCGGCGGGCCGGACGGCGATCTGCGGCTGGTGCCCGACCTCGGGCGGTTGGTGCGCCTGGCGGCGTTGCCGGGCTGGGCGTGGGCGCCCGCCGACAAGTTCGGCCAGGACGGGCAGCGGTTCGCCGCCTGCCAGCGCGCGTTCGCCGCGCGCCAGGCGCAGGCCGCCGCCGACGCCGGGCTGACCGTCCTCGCCGCCTTCGAACACGAATGGGCGTTGGGGGAGCCCGGCACAGACGAGTTCGTCCCGGCGTTCACCGGCCCCGCCTACGGCCAGGTGCGGCTGGAGGCGACGGCGGACTACGCGCTCGGACTCGTCTCCGCGCTGCGCGAGCAGGGGCTCGAAGTGCAGCAGTTCCACCCCGAGTACGCGCTCGGGCAGGTCGAACTGTCGGTGGCCGCGAAGGATCCGCTCGGCGCGGCCGACGATGCCCTGCTGGTGCGGCACACCGTGCGCGCGGTCTCGCGCCGCCACGGCTGGCGGGCCAGCTTCGCGCCCTGCCTCGCGCCCGGCGGCGCGGGCTCAGGTGGGCACCTGCACCTGTCCGTGCACGACTCGGACGGCAACCTCTTCGCGGGCGGCTCGGGACGCTACGGCTTGCAGCCCGTCGGCGAGGCGTTCCTGGCCGGTGTGTTGCGAGAACTTCCCGCGCTGCAAGCGATCGGTGGCGGCAACCCGGCGAGCTTCCTGCGGCTGGAGCCGTCCCGGTGGGCCGGGGTGTGGCAGGTGTGGGGCCGGGAGGCGCGGGAGGCCGCGATGCGGCTGATCACCGGCACGATCGGCACCGAGCGGTGGGCCGCCAACGCGGAGGTGAAGTGCTTCGACGCCACCGCGAACCCGTACCTGGCGGTGGGCGCGGTGCTGGCGGCGGGCCTCGCGGGCGTGCGCGAGGAGCTGCGGCTGCCCGCGGAGATCACCGGCGACCCGGCGGCGCTGACCGTCGACGAGCGCGCGGCGGCGGGAATCCACCGCCTGCCGACGAACGCGGCCGAGGCGGCTGATGCATTGGAGTCCTCCGACGTGCTGGGCGAAGCCCTGGGCAAGGAACTGCACGACGCGATGCTCACGGTTCGCCGAGCGGAAGCGAAGCGATGCGCGGACGCCACGCCCGAGCAGCTCGCCGCCCGAACCCGCTGGTGCTGGTGATCTGGCCCGCAATTTCCATTGAAATCGAAGGTTCGATTTCAATGGAAATTGCGGACCACGGGTGGTGTGTGCGTTCTGCGAGGGAGTTGTGAGCGCGTCGGGCCAGGGTTGGCCGCATGAAGATCGTCAACACTCATCAGGCGGAAGCCTGGAACGGCTACGAAGGCACGCACTGGGCGGAGAACCAGGAGCGGTACGAAGCGATGGTCGGCGGGCGCGGCGGCCGCAACGATGTCCAGCTGTTCGAGGCCGCGAGCATCGAGAGCGACCACCACGTGCTCGACATCGGGTGCGGCAACGGGCAGACGACCCGGATCGCCGCGCGCAAGGCGGCCGACGGGCACGCCCTCGGCGTCGACCTGTCCGGGCCGATGCTCGAACGAGCCCGGCGCATGGCCGCGGCCGAAGGCATCGGCAACGTGGCGTTCGAGCAGGGCGACGCGCAGGTCCACGACTTCCCGGCCGCCCGGTTCGACGTGGCCATCAGCCGCGGCGGGATCATGTACTTCGCCGATCCGGTGGCCGCGTTCGCCAACATCGGCGCGGCGCTGAAGCCGTCCGGGCGGCTGGTCTTCGGGTGCGGCCGGGACGCCTCCGACGCCGACTTCGGCGCCGTGTGGGCGGCGATCGGCGCGCACGTCGCCCTGCCCGATCCGGCCGAGGACACCGCGCCCGGCCCGGCCACGTTCACCGATCCCGGGCGCATCCGCGAGATCCTGACCGGCGCCGGCTTCGCGGACGTCCTCCTCCGGGAAGCCGAGTCCGAGATGGTGCTGGGCGAGAACGCGGCCGATGCCGCCGAGTTCATCTTCGGCTGGGGCCCGACGCGGTTCTGGCTGTCCGGTGCCGACGACGCGTCCGTCGGCCGGGCGCGTGAGGAGGCCACCGCCGCGCTGCGGACCCTGGAGCGAGGTGGCTCCGTCGTGGCGAAGACCTCCGGTTGGTTGGTCACCGCCACCTGGCGCGGGGTGAGCGCGTAGAACCCCAGCGCTGCCGACGATCTCATGTGGAGAGTCCTCGGCAGCGTCGTCCGGCACGGCGCGCAAGTATGCTCGCTGTGCCGGGCGAGCAGGGGAGGCGGCGATGGCTGAGGTGACCAATCCACCTGCCCGCAACACGCGGCCGCGCAACCGCCGGGCGTTGATCACCGCCGCCGCCGCGGACCTGTTCTACCGGCTCGGCTACGCGCGGGTCGGGATGAGCGACATCGCCGAGGCGGTCGGGGTCGGCTCGTCGGCGCTGTACCGGCACTTCGCGGGCAAGCAGCAGCTGCTGACCCGGGTCGTCCTCGACGAGCTCCAGCCGTTCAACGCGATCGCCGCGCAGGTGGCCGACCGGGACCTGGACGACGTGGTCGCGCAGCTCGCCGCCGCCGCGCTGGACCACCGCCAGCTCGGCGTGCTCTGGCAGCGCGAAGCCCGGCACCTGCCCGCCGGGCAGCGCGATGTGCTGCGCGAGGAGCTGCGCGGTGTCGCCACCGGGCTCGCCGAGGTGGCGCGCGCCTTCCGGCCCGAGCTGACCGGCGAGGACGCCCGGTTCCGCGCCTGGTGCATGTTCAGCGTCCTGACCAGCCCGTCCTACCACCAGGTGGACCTGCCGCGGCGCCAGTTCGAGCAGCTGCTGCGGGCCATGGTGGTCGTCATCGGGACGCAGCCGCCGCAGCGGTTCGCCGACCACCACGAGCCCGACGCCGACCAGCGGGCCGCGCTGTTCGCCGGGCGCGCCTCCCGGCGGCGGCTGCTGCTGGCCGCGGCGATGCGGCTGTTCTCCGACGCCGGCTACACCGAGGTGACCACCGAGGACGTCGGCGCGGCGGCCGGGATCGCCGGGCCCAGCCTGTACAACTACTTCGCCAGCAAGCAGGAGCTGCTCGGCGCCGTGATCACCCGCGGCAACGCGTGGTTGGAGGTCGAGCTCGAACGGACCCTGGCCAGCACGCCGGCCGCCGACGACGCGCTGCGCGAGCTGCTGAGCTCCTACATCGGCTTCGCCTTCGACCACGGACGGTTCATCGACATCCTGGTCAGCGAGGTCAACCACCTGCCGGACGCGGAACGGCACCGGGCGCGGCAGACCCAGCACGCCTACGTGGCCGAGTGGGTCGGGCTGCTGTGCGAGGCGCGGCCGGGGGTAGACCCGGTGCGCGCCCGGATCCTGGTGCAGGCGGCGTTGACGGTTGCCAACGACATGGTGCGCACCGGCTCGGTGCGCGACGTCGACGCGCTGTCGCGGATCGGCTCGGCGCTGATGCTGGACACGCCCGTCGAGACCGTGTGACCAGTCACGGATGACTACTACTATACATTCACTTAAGCATCATCCCCGCAGGAGAAGGCTCGATTTCCTGGCCTGGGTGAACTAGGGGCAGCTCACTTCGAAATTGACTTCGGCCGTCGCGCCGGATTAGGCTCCGCGTTGACCAGGTCTGCCAGCACGCACGCCGCGCCCGGCCTTGGGGTGACGAACCGGCTGCCACGCGCCGAGGCGCGTCGCCGGGTTCCGGACCTGGAACGTCGCGGGCGGGCGGCAGACACTGGAGCCGAGCAGGTAACGAGGACAGGTTGGTTGCATGAGCAGCGCGACGGAGCCGGTCGGTCAGCCGCCGGTGGACGTGCCGGACATCCACACGACCGCCGGCAAGCTGGCGGATCTGTACCGGCGGAATGACGAGGCGGTGCACGCCGGCTCGGCGCGCGCGGTGGCCAAGCAGCACGCGAAGGGCAAGAACACCGCCCGCGAGCGCATCGACATGCTGCTGGACCCGGGTTCGTTCGTGGAGCTCGACGAGCACGCGCGGCACCGCTCCACGAACTTCGGCATGGACGCGAACCGCCCCTACGGTGACGGCGTGGTGACCGGTTACGGCACCGTCGACGGCCGCAAGGTGTGCGTGTTCTCCCAGGACTTCACCGTCTTCGGCGGGTCGCTGGGCGAGGTGTTCGGCGAGAAGATCGTCAAGGTCATGGACCTGGCGCTGAAGACCGGCTGCCCGCTGATCGGCATCAACGACTCCGGCGGCGCGCGCATCCAGGAGGGTGTGGCGGCGCTCGGCCTGTACGCCGAGATCTTCAAGCGCAACACCCACGCCTCCGGCGTGATCCCGCAGATCTCGCTGATCATGGGCCCGTGCGCGGGCGGCGCGGTGTACTCGCCGGCGATCACCGACTTCACGGTGATGGTCGACCAGACCTCGCACATGTTCATCACCGGCCCCGATGTCATCAAGACGGTCACCGGCGAGGACGTGACCTTCGAGGAGCTCGGTGGCGCGCGCACCCACAACTCGCGCTCCGGCAACGCGCACTACCTGGCCACCGACGAGGCGGACGCCATCGCCTACGTCAAGGAGCTGCTGTCGTACCTGCCCAGCAACAACCTGGCCGAGGCGCCGGTGTTCGACGGTCCCGACACCGGAGCCGGCTCGATCGCCGAATCGATCACCGACGCCGACCGCGAGCTGGACGCGCTGGTCCCGGACTCGCCGAACCAGCCCTACGACATGCTCGAGGTCATCTCCCGCGTCGTCGACGACGAGGAGTTCCTGGAGGTCGGGGCGCTGTTCGCGCCGAACATCATCACCGGCTACGGGCGCATCGAGGGCCACCCGGTGGGCGTGGTCGCCAACCAGCCCACCCAGTTCGCCGGCACCCTCGACATCGACGCCAGCGAGAAGGCCGCGCGGTTCGTCCGCACCTGCGACGCCTTCAACATCCCGGTGCTGACCTTCGTGGACGTGCCGGGCTTCCTGCCGGGCACCGACCAGGAGTGGAACGGCATCATCCGGCGCGGCGCGAAGCTGCTGTACGCCTACGCCGAGGCCACCGTCCCGCTGGTCACCGTGATCACCCGCAAGGCCTACGGCGGCGCCTACGACGTGATGGGCTCCAAGCACCTGGGCGCGGACGTCAACCTGGCGTGGCCGACCGCGCAGATCGCGGTCATGGGCGCGCAGGGCGCGGTGAACATCCTCTACCGGCGGCAGCTCGCCGAAGCGGCCGAGAACGGCGAGGACGTCGAGGCCACGCGGGCGCAGCTGCAGCAGGAGTACGAGGACACCCTCTGCAACCCGTACGTGGCCGCCGAACGCGGCTACGTCGACTCGGTGATCCCGCCGTCCTACACCCGCGGGTACGTGGCGCGGTCGCTGCGGATGCTGCGCGACAAGCGCGCCAGCCTGCCAGCGAAGAAGCACGGCAACATCCCGCTGTGACGTCGTCCCACCCGCGAGGAGGTGCCAGATGAGCCAGGACGCGACGCCGGAGGAGCGTCCGGTGCTGCGCATCGTGCGCGGCAATCCCGACGACGCCGAGATCGCCGCGCTGACCGCGGCGCTGAGCGGCCTGGCCGCCGCGAACGCCGCGGCCGAGCCGCAGCAGCGGCCGATGTCGCTGTGGGGCGACCGGTCCGCCGCGCTGCGCCACCCGGCGGGCCGCCGGCCGCTGCGCCCCGGCCCGCACGCTTGGCGCGCGTCGGCCCTCCCGGGCTGATGTCGTTGCCCGCCAACAAGATTTTCGCCAGCCGTCCGGCGTCGCGCCGGGAAATGAGGAGTTGACCACTGTGGACGTGACGCCGATCAGCAAGGTCCTGATCGCCAACCGCGGTGAGATCGCGGTGCGGGTGATCCGCGCCTGCAAGGACGAGGGCATCGCCTCCGTCGCCGTGTACGCCGAGCCGGACGCCGACGCGGTGTTCGTGCGGCTGGCCGACGAGGCCTTCGCGCTGGGCGGTTCGACGCCCGGCGAGTCGTACCTGAACATCGACAAGATCATCGACGTCGCCAAGCGCGCCGAGGCCGACGCCGTGCACCCCGGCTACGGCTTCCTGTCGGAGAACGCCGAGTTCGCCCAGGCGGTGCTCGACGCGGGCCTGATCTGGATCGGGCCGTCGCCGCAGTCGATCCGCGACCTCGGCGACAAGGTCACCGCCCGGCACATCGCGACCCGCGCGGGCGCGCCGCTGGTGCCGGGGACGAAGGACCCGGTCAACGGCGCGGACGAGGTCGTCGCCTTCGCCGAGGAGCACGGGCTGCCGGTGGCCATCAAGGCCGCGTTCGGCGGCGGCGGCCGGGGCCTGAAGGTCGCCCGGACGCTGGAGGAGATCCCCGAGCTGTACGCCTCGGCGGTGCGCGAGGCCGAGACGGCGTTCGGCCGCGGCGAGTGCTTCGTGGAGCGCTACCTGGACCGGCCGCGGCACGTCGAGGCGCAGGTCCTCGCCGACCAGCACGGCAACGTGGTGGTCGTGGGCACCCGCGACTGCTCGCTGCAGCGGCGACACCAGAAGCTCGTCGAGGAGGCCCCGGCGCCGTTCCTCAGCGACGATCAGCACCGCACCATCCACGAGGCGGCGCGCGCCATCTGCGCCGAGGCCGGCTACTACGGCGCGGGCACCGTGGAGTTCCTGGTGGGCCTGGACGGGACGATCTCGTTCCTGGAGGTCAACACCCGCCTGCAGGTGGAGCACCCGGTGTCGGAGGAGACCACGGGCCTGGACCTGGTGCGCGAGCAGTTCCGCATCGCCGCCGGCGAGAAGCTGCGGATCACGGCCGACCCCGAGCCGCGCGGCCACTCCATCGAGTTCCGGATCAACGGCGAGGACGCGGGCCGCAACTTCCTGCCCGCACCGGGCACCGTGACCCGCTTCGTCGCGCCGCACGGACCGGGCGTCCGGGTGGACGCCGGCGTCGAGTCGGGCAGCGTGATCGGCGGCCAGTTCGACTCGCTGCTGGCGAAGGTGATCGTCACCGGCGCGGACCGGCAGCAGGCGCTGGAGCGCTCGCGGCGGGTGCTGGACGAGATGGTCGTGGAGGGCATGGCCACGGTGCTGCCGTTCCACCGCGAGATCGTCCGCGACCCGGCGTTCGTCGGAGCCGACGGCTTCACCGTGCACACCCGGTGGATCGAGACGGAGTTCGACAACAACATCGAGCCGTTCACCGGCGGCGTCGAGGCGGAGGAGCCGGAGGCGCGGCAGACGATCACCGTCGAGGTCGGTGGCCGCCGCCTGGAGGTCTCGCTGCCTGCGGAGCTGGCGGTCTCGTCGGCATCCCCGGCGGCGAAGGCGAAGCCGCGCAAGCGTTCCGCGGGCAAGGCCGGTGCGGCGGTGTCCGGCGACGCGGTGACCGCGCCGATGCAGGGCACGATCGTGAAGGTCGCGGTGGCCGACGGCCAGGAGGTCGCGGCGGGCGACCTGATCGCGGTGCTGGAAGCGATGAAGATGGAGAACCCGGTGACGGCCCACAAGGCGGGCACGGTGACGGGCCTGTCGGCGCAGCCGGGCGACTCGGTGTCCCAGGGCACCACGCTCTGCGAGCTGAAGGACTGAAGAGTCTGAGCGAACATCGGCTCCGCCCGGCTTCGGGCGGGGCCGATCTGCATTTCAGCGGCAATCCTGGGACGAGGGCACAGGATTGCCTGGTCAGGGATCGTGCGCGGCAGATTGGCTCGTGAGACCGAGCGCTTCGCCAGTGCCCTGCGCCGTATCGGTTGGCTGGCCGCGCAGCGCTGACGGACATGCTTCACCGCACGATTGTTCCCGAACTTCCCCAGTCCGCTTGATGTGCCGCCGTTTGCGGCGCGAGTGTTACTCGACGATGTGATCAAGAGGTCCCGGCCAAGCCGGGGATTCGGTGACGATGCTTCCAGGCTGTTGTGGACAGACGGGCGAGGAGTCCGGCCGCGGGGTCGTGGTGGTCGTTCCCGTTGGCCAGCGGGCCCGTGTAGCAGATGGACAGCACGTAGGCCGGAGCGTCGCCGGGCCGGATCACGCCGACGCTGTGCCGCAGGCCCGGGAACCAGCCGTTCTTGAACCCGACGCAGGTTTCTGCGGGGACCCCGGAGGCGAGGTCGTCTCGGTAGGCGTTTCGGGCCAGGAGCGCGAGTTCCGGTGGCCGGAGCGTGCGCAGCATGGCGGCGAGATCGGCGGCGGTGACGGTGTTGTCGATGCCCGCCCGTTTCGCTTCGTAGTCCTCGATGAGTCGTTGCATCCCTGGGCTGGTCGGGGCGGCCGCCTGCCAGGCATCGCCCACGGCGGACAAGCCCACGTGGTGCGCGCACAGGTTGGTGGCGAGGTTCGACGAATGGGTGATCATGCGCTCGGCGAGCCAGCCCAGCGATGCCCGGTCGCCGAGGTACCGCCAGGGCAGCGGATCGGAGTCCATGCCTGCGTCGACTGCGAAAACGCGGCCGGGGAGCAGCGACGGGAAGGTGTCTGTCACCGGAATCGGTGTGCTCGGATCGCAGCCGCGCAGGGCGGCGAGGACGGCGATCTTGATGGTACTGGCGGCGTCGTGCGGAACGTGCGCGTGTGCCGAGAAGGCGGGCTCGGCGTCGTCCCATCGCGCCAGGTGGACGGACAACGTGCTCATAGTGCCTCAAGCGCGGTGGTGTTGAGCAGGTTGATGCGCACGTGCTCCGGATATCCAGTCAGTTCGAAGAAGTCCTGGCCCATGGTGAGCAGCCGCTCTCGCGGTACGCGGGTCCGCCCGAACACGAAGTAGCCCGTCTGCACCTCGAAGGTGTCCGACAACGCGCCCTTGTCCAGCAGGTACCGGTAGTTGTCCTGCACGTAGCGCAGCAGCTTGGCATTGCCACCGCTCTCGATCATCACTTCGCACGCGCGGCGCGCGAACACCCGGTCCGCGAGCGAGATCTCGCCGTGCAGGTTGAGGTGCAGGTGTGACAGCGGCGCGCGCAGCTCCCGCGGCGTCAGCAACCAGGCGCACCGATATCCGTGCAAGGATAGGAACTTGGTGGGGCAGACCATCCGGATCGTGCGGTCGCGATCGAGCCGAGCGGCCGCTTCGGCGAGCGTGCCGTCCCATCGCATGTACGCGAAGGTGTTGTCCACGAACACCAGCGAATCGGTGGCGGCTTGCCAGTCGTGGATCACATCGAGCACCGAGAGCGGCACGGTTCTGCCCGTGTACCAGATCGGATCGGTCAGCAGTAGCACAGTCTTCTCATCGGGCAGGTTCAGCCTGAAATCGGGCCGGAACGCATGCACGTCCGCGACGGGCTTCGCCCGGATGCCGAATTGCCGGAACAGATAAGCGAACTTGTAGTAGACCGGCGGCACGTAGTGCACCGCCTTCACCCCGGACAACGCCAGCCACGTGCAGAACGAGCTGATCAGCATGCTGGATCCGCCCCCGACGAGGATCTCGTCGGCGTCCCGTTCCACGCCGTCGTATCGGGCGTGGAACTCCGCGATCCGGCTGCGCAGCGCCAGGTCCTCGTCCACCGCGGCGTACCGCGTGATGTCTCCCAGATCCGGCAAGGCCGTCAAAGCGAGATCACCCAGATACTCCTCGACGAACGGATGGCCGCCGTGGTAGTCGGAAACGAAAAGCCGGTCTCCCGGATCACGCCGCGCCGCATCGAGTGCCTCGTACCCTGGAATGATGCCGAACAAGCGGTCCTGCACTATCCCTCCACATTTCCTCGGGCTCCAACGGAGGAGGCGATCGAAGAGTCGTGAACACACCGAACATCTGGTCGTTGTAGTCGACCTGAAGTAGTCCACCTACCGCTCACCGGGTGATGCGAGCCCCGCCATGACCAAGAACACAAAGCGCTGCGGAATCGCTGACCGGTCACCGGTACTGCTTCTTGTTTCGGGGCCTTGTGGGCGTTGCGCAGTGGTTCACCGGTTCGCCGGGATCGTGGGCAGGATGAGCTGTGATGGGTGCTCTTGCGAGGTGTGGATGGTCAGCGGTGCCACCGATGTTGGTAGGTCGCGCAGCGTCGGCAATAGGTGCGGCACGTCGAAGGCCTGCACGGCGATCCGCAGCCGGTGGCCGGGTGGGATCACCCCGCCGGTGGGGAAGACCTCCACGTCGATCGGCGCGATCTCCCCTGGCTGCAACAAGTTCTCCGCGTCCTTGGTGAACGGGTGGTACGGCTGGATCAGCTGACCGTCGAGGTAGCGTGAGCGCGATTCGTCCAGCGCCCGGTGCGACAGCACCTGCCAGCCACCGGTGAGCCGGTTGACCTCGCCGGTCGGCGACACCGACGACACCGATACCGACAGCATGCCGTTGCCGGTCGGCGTCGAGGTGTGCAGCCGCGCGTTGATCGGACCGCGCATCCGCAGCGGCTGCGCCATCGGTTCGGTTTCGAAGACCGCACCGGACAAGTCGTTCCACCGGTTGTCCTCGCACAGCCGCGAGATCCCGACGGCGCCCGGCAGCCCGGCGGTCCACTGGTTGGCCGAGCGGGTGCACAGCCCGGAGACCGGGACCGGTGCGACGGCGCTCTGCCCTTGCTCGGCGCCCTCGGCGACGAGTTTTCCTGGTGCGCCGGGGAAAGAGGTGCCGGAGAGCTGGAACGTCGTGGCGCGCTGCTCGTCGATCCAGCCCTGCGCGTGATGCCATTCGCCGGAGTTGATCTCGTGCCAGGTCAGCGGCGGGATGTCGGCGTCCAGGGCCGGGTCGGGTAGTCCTCGCACGTAGTGGTCGAACCAGCGCAGCTGGAGTTCCTGCAGCGTGCCGTGCCCGGCTTCGGCGATCCCATCGCCGGTGCTGCCCTGCAGGTGGTCCCACGGGCCGAAGATCATCTTCGCCGGGACGCCGCGCTCCCGGAGCCGGTCGAACACCATCGGCGTGCCGCGCTGGAACAAGTCGTACTCACCGCCGACTAGGAAGGTGGGCACGTCGATGCGGTCGAGCACGTTGATCGGCGAGCGCTCGGCGTAGAACGGCCCGTCGAAGGCGGAGTCCAGCCCCAGCGTCGCGGACAGCAGCATCGGCGTGGTGAACCCGGTGGCGCCCTGCACCCGCGAGAGGTACATCTGCAGCGCGTTGTCCGGCTCGCCGGCGCCGTAGGCGGGTGGGATCAGCCCGGTGCCGGTGACCAGGCCCAACCACAGCGGGATGAACCCGACGTCGAGAGCGCCGCCGGAGGCGACGACGTCCCGGTAGGTGTCGGCGGCGGGGACCTGCGGGAAGATCGCCTTGAGCCCGGCGGGCCGTTCGGCGGCGGCGAAGAGCTGGCTGATGCCCATGTAGGAAGCACCGTGCATGCCCACCGAACCGCTGCTCCAAGGACGCTCTGAGGAGGCGGCCCAGTCGACGATCTCACCGGCATCGGTGTTCTCCCGAGCGCTGAAAGCGGCCCAAGAACCACCGGAACCGCCGGTGCCGCGCGCATCGACGGTGACCTGCACGTAGCCCCGTTTGACGAAGTAACCCGGGTCGCCGAGCGCGGCGGAGGCAGGACCGTTGAGCACGGCCTTGTTGTAGGCGGTGATGGTCAGCAGCACGGGGAAGCGGCCGTCGACGGGCCGGCCGTCGGCGTCGGCGGGACGCTGGACGTCACCGCGCAGGACGACGCCGTCTGACATGGGGATGGAGACGTCGGTTTCGGTTGCTGTGGCGGGATAATCCTCGCCGCGAGGAGCCCAAGCGGGTCGAGCGGAACTGGTTTCGGCGGTGGTCAACCCGGCGAAGACGGTAGCCAGGGCAAGAAGCAGAGCCAGCGCGGAGCGGCGCATGAAGACCTCCCGGGGAATCCGGGAGATCAACGATCAGATCCGCACCGGGTTACGCGGGCTGGTGGCATCGAGCTGCTTCGGTTTACGGGCTTGCGCGGTCGGTGGTGCAGGTTCGGTGGTGCCTGTGCCGGTCTCGTGGTGGTCGTTTTCCGGATCGCGTTCGAGGGGGATGTGTGGGATCGCCGGACGGGGGGACGCGCAACAGCGCGTCGTCGGCCGCGAACGTCGTTCAGGCGCAGAACGTGCTGGGAGATGTGCACATTCATGGTTCGGCCGGTACGCCGGTCGGCCCGTCGCTGGTGCCGCGCCAGCTCCCGGCGACTGTGCGGCACTTCGTCAACCGGACTGTGGAACAGGATGCGCTGACCACGCTGCTCAACGGCCGGGACCGCACGGTTCTGGTGTCGACCGTCGACGGGCTTGCCGGGGTGGGCAAGTCGGCGCTGGTGGTGCAGTGGGCTCACCAGGTCCGGGAGCAGTTCCCCGACGGCGAGTTGTACGTGAACTTGCGTGGTTTCGATCCGGCGGCCGACCCGATGGCGTCGGCGGAGGCGTTGGCCGGATTCTTGACTGCGTTGGGAGTAGCGCCAGAGGCGGTAGCGGCGACGGAGGAAGCTCGGGCAGCGCAATTCCGGACGCTGTCGCATGGGCGGCGGATGCTGCTCGTGTTGGACAACGCCCGCGACGCCGAGCAGGTGCTGCCGCTGCTGCCCGGCTCGCCGGGATCTCTGGTCGTCGTGACGAGTCGTCAGCGGCTGGACGAGCTGGTCGCCCACCACGGCGCGCAGCGGCTCGCCCTCGTGACGCTCACCCGCGACGAAGGCCATCGGTTGCTGGCAAGTTTTCTCGGCGACGAAAGGCTGGTCGACGCCCCGGAGGCGGTTGCTGCGTTGGTGGAGCACTGCGCGGGGCTGCCGTTGGCGCTGACCCTGGTCGCGGCACAGGCAATGGTCGATCCAGACGTGGCGCTGGAGGATCTCGCCGCTGACCTCCGTGACGAGCGCGATCGGCTCGATGCTCTGGACCTGGGCGGCCGCACAGGCATCCGGGCGGTGTTCTCGTGGTCCTACCGCGCGCTTTCCCCGCAAGCCGCTCGGTTGTTCCGCCTGCTGGGCTTGCCGAACTCGCCCGATATCAGTCTCGGCGCGGCTGCGGCACTTGCCGGGGCAGACCAGCGCAGCACTCGTCGGGTGCTGGCGGAGCTTTGCCGGGCGCATCTGCTGACCCGACGCGCGGGAGACCGCTATGTCTTCCACGACCTCCTGCGAGCCTATGCTCGCGAGCGCGCGCATGACGACGACACGGAGAAGGAACGCATCGAGGCGTTGCAGCGCTTGCTGAACCACTACCTCGACACCACGTACGCCGCCAACCAACGACTGGCACCTACCCGAGCGTTGCCAGAAATCGAGCGCGCAGACGAACTGCTGCGCCGCGACTTCGCCACGTACGACGAGGCCTTGGCCTGGTGGGACGTCGAGCACGCCAGTGTGCTGGCCACCATCCGGCAGGCCGTGGTCCTCAAGATGCCCCGTGGCCCCTGGCTGGCACACGTGGCCACCTACCCGTTCAAGCTGCGCGGATTGATCGACGAACTGAAGATCAGCAGCACCGAAGGCGTCAAGGGCGCGCTCGCCGGGGAAGACCACAACGCACAAGCACGGCTGCTCGCAGACCTTGCCACCGCGCACTTCTTTCATGGCGAATTCGATGGAGCGAGCCGCTACGCGCAATCAGCCGCCGAACTGTTCGCGGAACTGGGCGAACACCAGTGGGAAGCCGCCATGCAAATCCAGCTGGGAGAGGGGTTCCTCGAGTCGGGTCGCTTCGAGGATGCGGCGGCATCCGCTCGACGAGCACTGCAGATGCAGGCCAACTCCGACGATCAGGTCGCGGGCGACGGAGTAGCCGACTCCGTTCTCGGGCTTGCGTTGGCGCATCTGGGTGACTTCACCGCAGCTTTCGATCATCTGCACCAAGCCCTCGACTCAAGTTCCGACCCGTTCTTGCGGGGTTTCACCCTGAGCCGACTCGGAGCAGCCCACCTCCTAGCGGGAAACACCGACGAAGCGGTGCGTTCCTACTCCCGGGCAGTCGAAAGCTGCCAGACCATAGGGAACGAGCTGGGCGCGGCGGGCAACCTCACCAAGCTCGGCGAAGCCCTGCACGCAGGTGGCGATGCGGGAGAAGCCCGCGAAGCCTGGCAGTCCGCACTCGCCATACTCGAGCGACTCGGCCACACCGACGCCGACACCGTCCGCAACCACCTCAACGCGCTCGACACCGCAGCCCCGGATTAGGCACCGTGGCGGCTCAGGAGGGCGTCCCGGCCGTGACCGTCACATCGGCGGGTACTTGAACACGAGGGTGGGTGGGGCCGAGTCGAAGACTTCCACCTTCGACTCGGCCAACAGGGTGGACGACCTGATCGCGGTGCTAGAAGCGATGAAGATGGAGAATCCGGTGACGGGCCTGTCGGCGCAGCCTGGCGACTTGGTGTCCCAGGGCACCACCCTCTGCGAGCTGAAGGACTGAATACGTTCCGTGAGTGGTTTGGGGTGCTATGGCGCCCCAAACCACTCACGGTCAGCCACGACCAGGTCCGACCCGAGTCGTCAGCGGTCGAACCGGCCGCTCTTGACGGCCTGCACGAATCCGGCGACGTCGACCCGCAGCGTGGGGCCCTGCGGATCCTTGGAGTCGCGGATGAGGTCTAAGGAACTTGCGAGTTCGACACAGGTACCGGCGGCGGCGCTGTAGCTGGATTTGCGCAAGGTCGTTTCAGCGTTCATTTACGCGAATGTACGGACTGCTTTTTGGCCGCGGAGTTTCCGGTGCTCATCAACCGACCACTGGGGGAGGGGATGATCCCGGCGCGGATCGACACACCGCGTGAGATGGCGTCCGCGATGCTGGTCCTGCAGCAGGATCTAGCGGACGAAGCGCGGCGCATCCCAGCCGGTGAGGTGGATACGGCGCGTCTGAGTCGACTGGCCGCCGACACCGAGCGCTTCGCAAGTGCCTTGCGCCGCTTCGGTTGGTTGGCCGCGCGGGGCTGACGGGTCACATCGGCGGGTACTTGAACACCGGGACGGGTGGGACGGCGCCGAGGATTTCCTCGATCTTCGATTCGGTCAGCACGGAGATGATCTGATCCACAGTGGACGATGACATGTCCGCGAGGGCGATGTGGAAGTTGTCGTCGCCGAGCTGCTCCGCGGCAAGGACCGTGGGGAGCTGCCGGATCAGGTTCTCGGCGTCGGAGCGCTTCTTGGTCCACCACTGCTCGAAGCCGCGCAGCAGGATGCCGCCGCCCCAGATGGAGCCGTCGCTGATCGCCTGGATCATCAGGGGAACGAAGTTCGCTTCCACCTCGGTGGGTTTGTGGACCTTCCCGCTCCGCAGGTACTCGTCGGGGTTGGTGCGGGCGAGGTTGATCTCGACACCGACTCCGACTGCGGCGGTGAAGTGGTCCACGAACGGCTCGTACAGCCGGGGCGGCAGATCGACGTGCAGCCCGACCTGGGTCCGCAGCGTGCGACCGAAGTCGGGGTTCTCGTGCACGATGACCGGCGGCCCGGACGCAACCGGCGATTCAGGCTTGTCGCGCTCCGGCTCATCGTCGACAACGTTC
Organism: Saccharopolyspora sp. NPDC003752; assembly: GCF_053605825.1. Lineage (NCBI taxonomy): Bacteria > Bacillati > Actinomycetota > Actinomycetes > Pseudonocardiales > Pseudonocardiaceae > Saccharopolyspora > Saccharopolyspora sp. NPDC003752. The sequence continues at coordinate 64,380 of NZ_JBSGJZ010000004.1, forward strand.
AGCGACGTCATGACGTTGTCACGGTCGTTGATCGAATGCATGTATGGAACCGGAAGTTCATGGTCGTACAGAAGCTCCCGGAGCTCCGCGCTTTCCGCCCGTGAGATCGGAATCTTTTTGTGGGTGAGCGACCGAGCCAGCCTATCGAGCGCCAACGTGTGCTCCCCGGCGCGGGTGTCCTCATGAATCGACGCTTTCAGCTTTCCAGGCGACCGCTTGTCGATTGCCTCGATCAGGGCTTCGACTCGATCCATGAACTCGATGTCGTCCATCATCAGGCATCCGTCATTTCCGTCGAGGGTTCTCATGCACGCCGGGGCCACTCACAGGATAAGCGGTCACCACTTCGCCGTCGGCTTCGAGTACGACCTTGATTCGGACTCCATCACGTGAGCCGTAGACCTCCCAGCGTCCGTCGTCTTCCTCCGGTGGTTGGTCTGGATTGCGCGCAATGTCTTGGACGTGCCCCAGGATCTGTGGGCGGCCCCAGTCAGGCGGAAACTCGGTCTTGCCCGGTTTTCCGACCCCGTGCATGTGGCCACCGCCGCGGCCTGGCGGCGGGTCGCCGTCGAGGATGTGCGTTGCGCGTTCGGCGGTGATGTGCGTGGCGGCGGGGGAGGGGTGCGGTTCGGGCGCGTCATCCCAAGCGCTGTAGGGCGCTACGCCGATGTGCCGTTCGAGTCCGTTATCGGCCTGGTCGTAGGCATGCCGCTCGGACTCGACGGTCACTGCCTGCGCCCTTGCGGCCCAGGCTTGGAGCAAGCCCAGCCTGCCCCCGGTCGAGAGGACGCGGACCGCTTCGGCCCGCTGGTACTCGTACACGCTCTTGATCTCTGGGATGCGTTTCTTGATCGCCATGAACTGGCCGATTTCGATACCGAGTTCTGCAGCGCGTACGTGTGGGGTGTTCCGGAGGATCCCGAGGACGGAGAAGAGGTCGGTGCTCTCGAGAAACCGGTTGAGATCCGTTATCTGCTCTTGCGCGAGCTTCACCGCATCGGACAGCACTTTGCACGACTCGCTCAGTGCGCTGCATGTCGCGGTCAGCACCGGCAGGATCTCCGAGCTTCCGCAGAGCTGGGACTTGGAGGCCCAGTACTGGCGGACGTGGTCGAAGACCTCGCCACGGTTGGCCTCCACCAATCTGTCGATCAGGGAGTCGCCTGACTGGGAGATTTCCGCGAGTTTCTCGGTGAGGTGCTGCCACTCGTTGAACGCGTATTTGAGCCCCGCAGGGTCGCCGTCGGGCCAGTACTCGTAGCCCCAGTCCTCCAGGCTCTGCGCCGGGGCTCCCGAACCGCTGGGGGGTGGTTCGGGGCCGGGGCTGACGGTGTCGACCGGGAGCTGCGGTAGTCGTTCCGGTAGCGCCGCGCCGTGTCCGGCGGTGGAGGCTTCCTCGGAGTCGACGTAGTTGTTGCCGGTGTCGGTCATGCCCTGCGCGATGCCGCCCAGCAGATCAGTGGCCGCGCCGAGCACCGCCCACACCGCCCGCGCTGTTTCGTCGTAGAGGGTGCGCCACGGGGCCAGCACCGGGTCGGCTCCGGCCATGCCGGTGGCGCTGCCGTGCAGGTTCCGGCTGATCCAGCTCATGTTGTCGGCCAGTTGCTGCTGGAGCCCGTGGAACGATCGCGCGGCGCGGCGCAGTTCCTCGATGGAGACGTCGACCTCGCCGCCGGCCGAGCCTGCCGACATCGGCACGGTGGAGGAGCCGCCCGATGAACCTGCGGGGGCGTCCCAGATCGCCAGGTTCGCCTGGTGCGCGCTGCGGTAGTTCTCGTCGATCAGCGACAGCAGGTCCGCCATGCCGTCGAGGAACTCGGTCATCTCCTCGGCTTCGCGAACCCACGTCGCCCGCGCGACCTCGAAGCTGTCCGCGGCCTGCCCGGTCCAGGACGCCCGCAGCGGCCCGAGCGATCCGTCGAGATCGGCCAGCTTGGTCCGAACCTGCCCGGTGGCATCGCGGACGCTTTCCCACGCCTCGCCGATCGCGGCGTAGCGGACAGCGAACCGGTCCATCCCGCTCCCCCTAGAACTGCAGCACCCCACGCAGTCCTAGGGCACGCGCAGCCGGTGATCAACCGGTTTCGGCGAACTGTGATCAGGAAGGCTGCTCGTCGAGTTGGGCCGGGATCTCACCGGGTGGCGGTGACTTCCCATGCCGTGCCGCGCAGTCGGACTCCGTTGGGCCGCTGGTGCTGTTGCATCGCCGCCGTGAGGGCGGCGCGGGCTCGTTCGGTGGCGGCCGGATCGGCGTTGCGGACCATCGCCTGGATGGGGCCCCATTCGAAGAGGAAATCGGCCGCGTCCGCCGCGTCGCGGCCCCACGTTTGCGGTGCGTCGACCGGGATCGCGGTCACGTCGGAGAAGCCCGCACCGGTCAGCACTTCGCGGATGCGTTTCGGATCGGCCAGCGACATCGGACCGGGGGTGTGCGGGGCGGCAGGCTCCGGTGCCGGTAAGTGCTCCGCCGCTGCGTCCAGCACCGCCCCGAGGTCGTTGCCGCTTCGATCCCGCAGGCATACGAAGGCCAGGCGTCCGCCCGGTCGTAGGGCGCGGCGGATGTTGGCGAATGCTGCGACCGGGTCGGCGAAGAACATCACTCCGAACCTGCTTATGGCCACGTCGAATTCGCCGTCCTGGAACGGGTGGACCTGGGCGTCGCCCTGTACGAACGACACATTGGCGATGCCCTCCCGGGTCGCGGTGTTCCGTGCTCGTTGCAGCATCGGTGCCGAGAGATCGAGCCCGACCGCGTGTGCTGCTCGTGCTGCCGCCAGGCGGGTCGTTTGGCCGTTGCCGCAGCCGATGTCGAGCACTCGGTCCTGCTCTCCCATGTTCGCGGCGTTCAGCAGGGGCTCGTTGAAGCCGCTGTTCACCGCGTCGTAGCGGTCTTGGTGTTCGGCCCAGTGCTCGCCTTCGTAGCCGTTCCACGCTTCGGCTTGGCCGGTGTTCACGATGGAATTCACGATTTCTCCTCGATCAGCTGGTAGCCCGGACGAGCCAGACCGTGCCGCGGACCTGGACTCCCCGCGGGGTTTCGTACGGCTCGAATCCGGCGCGCACCTCGTCCCGAATCCTGTCCACAGTGGATTTGTCAACGTCCTGCAGGTTGAACTGGACCGGGCCCAGCGAGCACACGAACTCGGCGGCGTCGGCCGCATTCGCGCCCAGCGTCTCGGTGGCTTCGGTCCGGTCGATGGTGATGTCGCCGAACCCGGCTTCGGTGAGCACCTCGCGGATGCGGTCCGGGGCGACCAGGGACATCATGCCGCGCGCCGCCGGGGACGGACCGCGGAGGAACTGGGCCAGGGCCGCGGTCGCGCGGGCGTAGTCGCCTTCCGGGTCGGGGGCGGTCGGGGTGATGAACGCCAGCCGCCCGCCCGGTCGGAGGCTGCGGCGGATGTTGGCGAATCCGGCGACCGGGTCGGCGAAGAACATCACGCCGCCCCGGCTGATGGCGACGTCGAACTCGCCGGCCGGGAACGGGTGGACCTGGGCGTCGCCCTGCACGAACTCGATGTTCCGGATGCCCGTCGCGTCGGCGCGGGCGCGGGCCAGCATGGGGGCCGAGATGTCCACGCCGACGGCTCGTGCCGCGAGTCCGGCCGCCAGTCGCGTGGTGTGCCCGGTTCCGCATCCGACGTCGAGGACCTGGTGGGCCTCGCCGATCTCGGCGGCGGCGAACAGCGGGCCGTTGAAGTCGTCGAGCATCCCGTCGTAGCGGCTGGAGTTCTCCGCCCAGAGCTCGCCTTCCCAGCCGTTCCATGCCTCGGCCTGCTGGGTGTTGGCCACGGATCGCATCGATGGCTCCTTCCGAATTAGCTAGAGTTCAACTCTAGAGAACGACTCTAGTTATAGACTCCGGTCATGAGTTCGGTCAACAAGGGCGGCAAGCGGGCCGAGAAGGCCAGGCAGACGCGGCTGCGGATGCTGCAGGCCGCCGGGGAGCTGTTCGTCGAGCGCGGTTACGGCGCGACGCCGCTGCAGGACATCGCCGACCGGGCCGGCGTCGCGGTGCAGACCATCTACTTCACCTTCCGCAACAAGCGGAACCTGCTGAAGGAGGTCGTGGACACGGCCATCGCGGGCGACGACGAGCCGATCGCGACGATGGACCGGCCGTGGTTCCGAGAGGCCCTCGAAGCCGAGACCGCGGAGGCCCAGCTGCGGGCGCACGTCGCGGGTACGCGGCCGATCATGGAGCGGGTCGCGGCCATCGCCGAGGTGCTGCGCATCGCCGCCGCGACCGAACCCGAGGTCACCGAGCTGTGGCCGCAGGGACCCGACCCGCGCTACACCGTCCAGGCCGCCGCTGCCGCCGCCCTCGTCGCCAAGCCGGGAGCGCGCGCCGACGTGACTGCGGAACAGGCCGCCGACGTGTTGTTCGGGCTGCTCAGCCCCGAGCTCTACCTGCTCGTGGTGCGCGATCGCGGCTGGAAGCCGGAGCAGTGGGAGCAGTGGGTTTTCGAGCTCCTGCGCGCGCAGCTCTGCGGGAGCTGATGTTCGCCGGGTGCCGCAATTTCAATGGAAATCGGACCTTCGATTTCCATTGAAATTGCGGGCGTTCACCCGATCAGCGGCGGATGAGGCGTTCCAGGACGTCGAGGGCGACCGGCATCGCCGACTCGTCGATGTCGAACAGCGGGTTGTGGTGCGGCGCCGTGTTCCCGCCGCCGACCGTCATGTAGGTCGCGATGCCGCCTGCGCGCTGGACCTCGCGGGCGAACAGGCTGGCGTCGTCGCTGCCGCCCATCTGCTTGAACCCGTCGGTGGTTCCGGCGTCGGGGAGCTCCGCCGCGATCCGGTCGATGGCTTCCACCAGCTCCGCGTCGCAGTCCATAGTGGCCGATCCGCCGGTTTCGACCACGTCCACGCCGACCCCGTGCATCGCGCCCGAGCCGCGCAGGGTGGTCTTGATGCGCTCGGTCAGGTCGGAGCTGACGTCGGAGTCCGTGGACCGGGCTTCCAGCGTCATTTCCGCCCAGGACGGCACGATGTTGACGTTGTCGCCGCCGTGCAGCGTGCCCACGTTGATCCGGGTGTCCGCGGTGGAGTACCGCGGCAGCGCCATCACGTTGAGCAGCGCGCTCGCCGCCGTGACCAGCGCGTTCGCGCCCTGCTCCGGCGCTCCCGCGGCGTGCGCGGCCGTGCCGGTGAACCTGGCGCGCATCTTGGTGGTCGCGAGCAGGCCCTGGATCCCGCCGCTGACCTTCCCCGCCGGCTCGTCGAGCCCGAGGTGCACCGCGACGAACCTGTCGATGCCTTCGGTCGCCCCGGCGGCGATCATCGACGCGGCCCCGCGGCCGCCCTCTTCGGCGGGCTGGAACAGGAACCGGACCGTGCCCGCGAAGTCGTTGTCCGCGACCAATCGGCTCGCCAGGCCGAGGCCGATGGCGGTGTGGCTGTCGTGCGCGCAGGCGTGCATCGCGCCGTAGTCGCAGCGGAATCCCCCTGCCGCCGGGGCGTGTTCCGGGCTGTCGGACTCCGCCAGCGGCAGGGCGTCCATGTCGAACCGCAGGCCCCACACCGGACCCGGCCGGTTGCCCTCGACCTCGGCGATCACCGCCGTGCCGAACTCGGCGGCGTGCTCGACGCCCGCGGCGTCGGCACCGGTGTTCACGGCCCGCTCCGCGAACAGCTCGCGCCGCTCGGCGGTCGGGTAGTCGACCACGGTGTCCGCCCGCATCGCGGCCCGGCCGGTCAGCGGCTCCAGGCCCAGCGCCCGCAGCCGCGACGCGACGATGCTGGACGTGCGGATCTCCAGGAACGCGGGCTCGGCGTACCGGTGGAAGTCGCGCCGCAGCGCCACGAGCTCGTCGAACTGCATCATCTCTCCTTTGTAGACGGTCACAGCCGGATGCCGGCGCCAGGCCCCACCGGCAGGTCGAAGAAGTAGAACACCGCGAGGATCAGCAGCCACACCGCGAAGAACGGCAGCACGAAGACGCTCAACCGGGCCAGCAGGGTGCCCAGCTGCGTCTCCGGCTGGTACTTCCGGTTCACGCTCAGCAGGATGTAGACGTAGGCGTTGAGCGGGCTGACCGCCTGCGTGGTCGAGTCGCCGATCCGGTACGCGGCCTGGATGAACGCCGGGTCGTAGCCGAGGATGGTGAACGCCGGGATCATCACCGGCGCCAGCAGCGACCACAGCGCCGAGCCCGAGGTGACGAACAGGTTCGCCACCGTCGCCAGCAGCACCATCACGATGATCGCCGGGAAGCCCGTCAGGTTCGCGGCCCGCAGCCCGTCGGCGGCGCCGACGGCGATCAGCGTGCCCAGGTTCGACCAGGTGAACAGGGCGATGAACTGCGCCGCGACGAAGATGAACACGATGTAGCCGGCCATGTCCTTGACCGTCTCGGTCATCATCCGCGGCACGTCCGCGCGCTCGGCGACGGTGCCCGCGGTGCGCCCGTAGACCAGCCCGGCCAGCAGGAAGGCGATGATGATCAGCGGGACGATGCTCTCCAGGAACGGCGAGGGCACCAGCGCGCCGCCGTCGCCGCGCAGGAAGCTGCCGGGCAGCAGCCAGGTGCCGAACGCCAGCACGACGTAGCCGGCGAGCACCGCGAACGCCCGCCACACGCCCTTGCGCTGCCGCGCGGTCAGTTCCGCCACCTGCTCGCCGTCGGGATCGGTCCACGGCCCGAGCCGCGGCTCCAGCACCCGGTCGATCAGGAACCCGCCGACCAGCGGGAGCAGCAGGCCCGCGGTCGCGGCGAAGAAGTAGTTCATCGCGATGTGGGTGTGCACCTCGGTGGCCAGCGGCGCGATCTGCAGCGCCTTGCGGGTGATGCCCTCCAGCAGCCCGTCCAGCGAACCGACCAGGATGCCGCCCGCGTAACCCGTTGCGCCGCAGGCGAAAGCGCCGATCAGGCCGGCCACCGGGTGCCGCCCGGCGGCCTTGAACATCAGCGCCGCCAGCGGCGGGATGACGATCAGCGACGGATCGGACATCACGTGCGCCTGGCACGCCACGAACGCCACCACGTAGGGCAGCAGCCAGCGCGGCGCGCGGCCGAAGACGAGCGTGACCGCGGCGGTCAGGAACCCGGTCCGCTCGGCGAATCCGACGACGAGCATCATCGCCAGCACCGTGCCCAGCGGCGGGAAGCCGATGAAGTTGTCCACGAAGTTCGTCAGGAACCACACCAGGCCCTCGGTGCTGAGCACCGCGCGCACCGGGATCGGCTCGGGCTTGCCCGGCACCTCGACGGTGACGCCGAACGCCGCCACCGCGGTGGAGATCACCGCCAGTGCGGTCAGCAGGTAGACGAACAGGAAGAACGGCTCGGGAATCCGGCTGCCGAGCCGTTCGATCCCGGCGAAGACCCGATCCAGTCGGGTGGGCCGGGTACGCGCTGTGTCCATGTGATCTCCGGGCGCAGTCGAACTCGTCGCGGGCTCGAACCCGCAGTGGGGCAAGGGTGGACAAGCCGTCAGCCGCGCTGCTTGGATTGCCGGAAACGGTCACATGAAGGTTCGTGCATGCAAGATTCGTCCAACCTCGACGAGCTGGACCTGGCCCTGGTCAACGCCGTGCAGATCGCCCCGCGCGGCTCCTGGCAGGTGCTGGGCGCGGTGCTCGGCGTCGACCCGAGCACGGTGGCGCGCCGGTGGCAGCGGATCACCGAGCAAGGCCTGGTGTGGATGACCGCGTACGCGCGGCTGACCGCGCCGTCGGCGCACGTGCTCGGCTGCGTGGAGATCGACTGCCTGCCGGCCGAGCGGGACGGGCTGGCGATGCTGCTCGCGCGGCTGCCGCAGGTCGTTTCGGTGCACCACGTCGGCAGCGGGCGGGACCTGTTCGTGATCATCAACGCGCGGAGCCTGCCCGCGTTGTCCCGGTTCGTGCTGGACGAGCTCAGCCACCATCCCGGCGTCCGGCGCACCAGCGTGCACACGGCCACCACGGTCTACGGCGAGGGCGCGCATTGGCGGCTGAACGCGCTCACCCCCGCACAGCGCGCCGAGCTGGCGGAGCACGCGCCGCCGCGCGCCCGCCAGGGCGTGCTGACCGAGCAGGACCGCGACCTGATCGTCGCGCTGAGCGTCGACGGCCGTCGTTCCGTGGCGGAGCTCGCCGAGCTGACCGGCACCAGCGTGTCCACCGCGCGGCGGCGGCTGGTGCGGCTCGTGGACCACGGCCTGGTGTCGATCCGCTGCGAGGTCGCGCAGAGCCTCACCGGCTGGCCGATCTCGGCGATCTTCTGGGCGAACGTGCCGCCTGACGAGCTGGCCGCGGTGGGCCGGACGTTGGCGACGCTGCCGGAGATCCGGTTCTGCGCGGCGGTGACGGGACGGCACAACCTGGTGATGATCGTCTGGCTGCGGTCACCGGAGGATAGCCAGCACCTGGAGGAACGCCTGGCGGCCCGCCTGCCGTCGCTGTCCCTGGCGGAGCGCGCGATCACCCTGCACCAGCTGAAGCGCCAGTCCCGGCTGCTGGACGACCTCGGCCGCAGCACCGAGGTGGTCCCCACCGACCCCTGGTCCGACCTCCACCTCGCCTGAAACCGCGGAGCGTCAGGGGCGCTTGTCGATCACGTGGGTGCGGAGGTCTTCGGAGGTCTGCGCGAGGTGGTCGATCATCGCCTGCCTGGCCGTCGCCGGATCTCCCGCCTCCAGCGCGTGCAGGATCTTGGTGTGGTGCTCGATCGCGTTGGCGCGGATCTCGCGGACGGACGAGGTCTCCCGCCGGCCCTCCACCAGCAGCCGCCCGAACGGCTCGAACATCAGCGGGATGAACGCGTTCCCCGTCGCCTGCATCACGGTGTTGTGGAAGGCGATGTCGGCCGCGACGAACAGCTCCACGTCGTCGGTGTCGGCGGCGGACTGCATGTCCTGCAGCTGTTCGCGCAGCTGCGCCAGGTCGGCCGCGGTCCGCTTGACGGCGGCGAGCTCGGCGGCCCCGACCTCCAGCAGCCGGCGCGCGTCGATCAGGCTCTCCGACACCACCCGGCTCGACCGGGGCGCCGTGGCGGCCCGGATCATCGGATCCAGCGCGGTCCACTGCGCGGGCGGGTTCACGTAGGTTCCGCGACCCCGCTGGATGCGCACGACGTTCTGCACCCGGAGGGCCTTGACGGCCTCGCGGACGGTCAGCCGGCTCACCGAGAACTGCTCGGCGAGCTCGCTCTCGGACGGCAGCGCGACCCCGGGCGGGTGGGTGCCGTCGATGATCGCCCCGAGCAGCCGCTCGGCGAGCTCTTCCGGCAGCGACACCCGGACCCCCTCGCGCGACATCAGATGCCCAGAACCCAGCGACCTTAAACGTCCTGTCCGCGCCCGGTCAAGTCCGCGGTCCACTGAGGACCGCCCGCGACCGCCGGATGGGTATAGTCCGATGTGGTGGGGTTTCGCGGACTTGGTGGGGTTCTTCATGAGTGGTCGAGCTCCCGTGGTGGAGTTGCTCCGGCAGCAGCAGGACACCGCCACCGCCGGGGAGCGGAAGGTCTGCCGGTTGTTGCTGGCCGACTACCCGCTCGCCGGGCTGGAGCCGGTGGCCCGGCTGGCGGCCCGGGCCGGGGTCAGCGCCCCGACCGTGCTCCGGCTGGTCGGCAAGCTGGGTTTCGTCGGGTACCCGGAGTTCCAGCAGGCGCTCAAGGACGAGCTGGGCGAGCGGCTGTCCTCGCCGCTGGACATGTACGCCAGGACCGCGGGCCGGGGCGGCGATCACGCCCTCGACCGGTCGGTGGAGACCTTCACGCAGGGCATCCGGTCGAGCCTGGAGGCGGTGCCCGCCGCCGAGGTGGACGCGGCGGTGGCCCTGCTCGCCGACGCGCGCCGCCCGGTGACGACCATCGGCGGCCGCTTCAGCGGGATCCTGGCGCAGTACCTCGCCGGGCACCTCCGCGAGCTGCGGCCGCGCACCTCGCACGTGCCCGAAGGCGGCGGCGACCGCGCAGCCGCGCTGCTCGACATGGGTCGCCGCGACGTGGTGGTGGCGTTCGACTACCGGCGGTACGAGAAGGCGACCATCCGGTTCGGCGACCTCGCCAAGAAGCAGGGCGCGGCGCTGATCCTGTTCACCGACCCGTGGCTGTCGCCGCTGGCGAGCTCGGCCGACATCGTGCTGCCCGCCAGCGTGCAGGCGCCGTCCCCGTTCGACTCCCTGGTCCCAGCCCTCGCCCTGGTCGAGGCGGTGGTGGCGGCGCTGGTCGACGAGCTCGGCGACGAACCGCGCAAGCGTCTGGCCCGCTACGACGACCTGGCCGACGACGTCGCGGAGTAGCGTTTCCGCTGTTAGCGGCCCTGACCCGGGGGGTGGCGTCAGGTGGCGGCGAGGTAGCCCGCGAGCATGGCGTGGGCGACGTCGCGGATCCGGTCGTCCGGCGGGAGGAACGTGGGGGAGTGGAGCTGTTCCGCGCCGCCGTGGGTGCCGACGAACATCATCAGGGACGGGAGCAGCTCGGAGAAGTAGGAGAAGTCGTCCGATCCGGCCGAGCGCAGGTCGTCGGAGACCCGCAGGCCCAGCTCGCCGAGCAGCGGGGCGGTCGCCTCCACCAGCTCCGCGTCGTTGTCCAGGACCGGCTCGCCGTGCACGAAGTCGACCTCGGCGCAGCAGCCGTGCGCGCGGGCGGTCAGGTCGGCGACCTCGACCAGTCTCTTGTGGACGTCCGTGCGATCGGCGGTCGTCATCGCGCGCACCGTGCCGCGCGCAACGGCTTGCCCCGGAACGACGTTCGCGGCCGTGCCCGCCGACAGGGTCGTCACGCTGAGCACGACCGACGCCATCGGGTCGATGGTCCGGCTGATCATGCTCTGCAGCGCGACGATCACGTGCGCGAGCGCCATCACCGGGTCGCGCGTGCGGTGCGGGTACGCGGCGTGCCCGCCCTCGCCGCGCACGGTCAGCGTGAACTCATCCGATGAGCCGTTGACCACGCCCGGCGTGCACGCCACCGTCCCTGCGGGCAGCAGCGGCTGCACGTGCGCACCGATCACCGAACGGCACTGCTCTGCTTGCAGGACACCGCTTTCCGCGATCTCCGCCGCCCCCGAAGGGTAGGTCTCCTCGCGCGGTTGCAGCACCGCGAGCAGCGGCGCCGGGCCACCGACCTCGTCGACGGCGCGCGCCAGCGCGATCAACGCGGCGAGGTGCACGTCGTGGCCGCACGCGTGCATCGCACCCGGATGCCGCGATGCCCAGTCGACGCCGGTCCGCTCGGTGATCGCGAGCGCGTCGAGCTCCGCTCGCACTGCGACGGCCGGGCCCTCGCCGCCGATCCGCACGACCGCGGCGGTGTCGCCGATCCTGGTCACCGCTCCCGGCAGGTTCGCCAGCGCCAGGTCCAGGGTGGGGCCCTCGGCGCCGGACACGCACGGCCGGGCGTGGATCTGGTGGCGGATGTCCACTGCGGACTCCAGCTGTCGCTCCAGCTCCGCCAGCAGCCGCTTCACCGCTGGTCCAGCCGGTAGACGCGGCGCGCGTTGTCCTGGCCGATCATGCGGAACACCCGGATCGCGTCCGGCTCGGACCACTCGCCGGCCTCGACCCACTCCGACAGCGCCTTGAGCATTCCCCGCCGCCACAGCAACGCGCCGAGGTGGTGCAGTTCCGGCGGGCCCCAGGCGTCGGAGGAGAACAGGATCTTCGCGAACGGCGCGAGCTCCAGCGACTCGGCGACCACCGCTGCGGAGCGGACGCCGCTGTAGTTCACCCCGAGCCCCACGTCGAAGTACACGTGCGGGAACACCTGGGCCAGGTATCCGGCGTTGCGGTGGAACGGGTAGCAGTGCAACAGCATCAGGTCGACACCGGAGGGCTCGACCAGCTTGATGAACCGCGTCAGCAGCAGCGGGTCGCAGCGGTGCAACTCGACGTCGGGGTCGCCGTACCCGGCGTGCAGCTGCAACGGCAGGCCCCGGTCGACGCCTGACCACAGCAGGAAGCGCAGCAGCACCGGATCGTCGACCCGCGTGGAGCCGGACCGCAGCCAATTGCCAGCGGCCGCAACGACTTCCGCCTCCGACGGGCGCTGCGGATCGAAGTCGAAGCCGTAGCGGTAGGCGACGATGCTCTTGAGCCCGACCGCATCGACCGTGCGCTCCGCGAGCACCTCCGGGAACCGCGACGGCAGCTCGGCCGCGCCCACTCCGCTGCGCGCGAGGTCCTCCAGCACCGCCTCCAGGCGCACCACCTCGTCGGCCGGGACGCCGGAGGCCGACGCCATTCCGCCGGGGGAGAGGATCTCGTCGCCCTTGTAGCCGGTTTCGACCAGGTAGTGCCCGATGCCGCTGGCCGCCAGCAGCCGCCGGGTGACCTCCTCGGCACCGAGCTCTTCCCGCCGCGCCACGTAGTCGGCCGCGTCGGCGTGCGCGAGCAGGCCGAGGACCGGGGCGCACCAGCGGCGGATGGCGAAGCCCAGCTGCGAGTCGAACTGGGTCATCCACGCCGGCACCGGCCGGTCGGATTCGGTGAGCATCAGTTCCAGCGCCGGGCGGTCCACCTCACCGGCCAGCGCGCCGTGCACGTGGTGGTCCACCAGCGGCAGGCCGTCGACGGCCGCCGCGAGGTCCTCAGTAGACATCCGCGATCCTCCGGGTGCGTTCCGCGTCGTCGAGTCCGTCGAGGTGCGCGAGTTCGGTGCGCTTCACCGAGAGCTGCGTGGCCAGCAGCTTCGGGTCGAACCACGATCGCACCACATCATCGGATTCCAGTGCTTTCAGCGCCGATTCGAGCGAGTCGGGCAGCGCGGGCACCCCGGCGAGATCGGCCTCGGTGGCGTCCTCCGGCCACACCACCGGCTCGTCGTGGTCCGAGGCCAGGCCCGCCAGCCCGGCCCGGATCAGCACGCCGAGCGCGAGCCACGGGTTGGCGGTGGCGTCGGCGGCCCGGAACTCCAGGTTGAACTGCGCCGCCGGGTCGGGCCCGGAGGTCGGGCAGATCCGCAGCATCGCCTCGCGGTTGCGCTCGGCGAGGAACGCGCCGCCGACGCTCCACCGGTGCGGGGTCAGCCGCAGGAACGACACCGGGCTCGGCGCGGTCCAGGCGGTCAGCGCCGCCGCGTGCCGCAGGACACCCGCCGCGAACCGGCTGCCCACTGTGGACAGCCGGCCGGGCCGTCCGGCGTCGAAGAACACCGGGCGGCCATCGGCGTCGCGCAGGCTCAGGTGGATGTGCACGCCGTTGCCGACCCCGGCCGGATCCAGCAGTGGCGCGAAGCTCGCGCCGAGCCCGCGCCGCCGGGCCAGGTCTCGGACGAGCTCCTTGAGCAGCACCGCGCGATCCGCCGCGACCAGCGCGGAATCCGGGTGCAGGGTGATCTCGAACTGCCCGTCGCCGTACTCGGGCAGCCACGTCTCGGGGCGCAGCCCGGCGTCCGCCAGCAGCCGCACCAGGTCCGAGCCGAACGGCTCGGCGGTCCGGAACCGGTGCAGCGAGAACGGCGCCGAAGCGGGCAGCCCCGAGAGCACGAACTCGTGCTCGAACGACGCGACGACCTCGAATCCGGTGCGGGCGCGCAGTTCGTCCACCGCGTCGCGCAGGAACGTGCGCGGGCAGCACGGCCAGGGACTGCCGTCGGGCAGCGTCTGGTCGGCCAGGTAGAGCCGCAGGCCCGGCTGCTCGCCGTCGGCCGGGATGTCGATGCCGGTGGCGGGGTCGGGCCGCAGCCGCAGGTCGCCCTGCGAGCCGAAGACGTTGTCCGGGGCGATCGGGCCGAACGCTGACACCGCCAGGTCGGCGGGCACCCAGCCGACGCCGCTGCGCAGCACCGCGTCGTGCTCGGTGGCCGGCACCGACCGGCCGCGGGTCAGCCCGGCGAGATCGCAGGTGGCGACGAAAACGGTGGTCACAGCGTGCCCCTCTCGGCCTGCGGTTCCTGGGCGGCGAGTTCGGCGGTCAGCCGCTCGCCGATGCGCTGGGCCAGCCCGGGGGCGGCCAGCAGCACGACGGCACCGGCGAGGCACCAGGCCCCGGCGATCCACGGGAAGTAGGAGAACGGCGCGGGTTGACCGGCCGACTGCGTGAAGATCACGAAGCCGAGGTAGGCGATGCCCGCGACCGGCAGCACGATCTCGTACTTGGGGATCGAGGCGCGGCCGGAGAGCGTGAACGCGATGACCCCGGCCCCGGCGACGGCGTAGGCGACCAGGATGCACAGCACGCCGATGGTCGCGAACCAGTAGTACGCGTCGAACGCGGAAACCCCGAACCCGGCGACGATCGCCACCAGGATCGCCGCCACCGCGCACACGAACGCCAAGGCGGCGGTCGGCGCGCCGGTGCGCGGGCTGGTCCGGGCCAGCCGGGCGGGGCCGAAGCCGTCACGGGCCAGGGCGTAGACCAGCCGCGCGGCGGCGGCCGACGACGACAGCGCGGAGGCGAACGCCGACGCCACCGCGGTGAAGGCGATGACCAGCGCGAACCAGGCCCCGACGTACTGCTCGGACAGCGTCGCGAGGGCGGCCTCGGAGCCGGCGAACTCCGCGACGCCGGCCTCGTCGGTGCCGAACCCGATGGTCTGGGCGAACATCACGAAGACGTACAGCACGCCCGTCAGCAGCACGCTGCCGACCAGCGCCCGCGGGATGTTGCGGCGCGGGTTGTCGGTTTCCTCGCCCAGCGACGCGCACGCCTCGAAGCCCGCCCAGGACACGAACGCGAACACGGTCGCGGTCATGACCGCGCCGAGCGTCGTTCCCTGCGCGGTGAAGACCGACAGGTCGAGGGTCTGCCCGCGCGGGGCCGAGCCGCCCGCCACCCGGCCGATGACCACGAACGCCAGCACCGCCATCGCGACGATGCCGACGCCTTCGACGATCAGCAGGGTGCGCGCGGTGATGCGGGTGTCGCGCGAGTTGAGCAGGCCGACCGCGACGGCGGCGAGCAGGGCCACGACCAGCCACGGCTTCGCGGCCGGGATCCCCAGCGCCTGCAGGAAGGCGTGCGCGAAGACGCCGGTCGCGGCGAGCGTGCAGGTCAGGAAGAAGAGGTAGGTGCCAAGCAGGGCGAAGCCGCCGAAGAACCCGGCGCGCGGCCCGATCGTCGCCCCGGCCAGGGCGTAGACCGAACCGGCGTGGTTGAAGTGCTGCGTGAGCCGCCAGAACCCGTAGCCGACCAGGGCGACGCCGATCAGCCCGAGGACGAAGACGAGCGGCACGGCCTTCCCGGCGGTGGCCGCGACGCCCGCGCCGTTGAGGCCCATCGCGAGGGTCGGGCCCATCAGGCCCACGGACAGGGCCAGGGCTTCCCACAGGCGCAGCTTGCGCGGGGCGCGGGTTCGATCAGGCAACGGCTGCTCCAGCTGGCGGAGAACGGCGGAGCCACCGGCAGGCGACCCATCGGCACAGAATGAAACATCCATTCCATATCGACAGTCAACATCCCATTCTGGAACGAACATGCCACGCTTTGCGTCGGCCGGATGGCGCCGGCGCCGACGGCCTCCGGGGCGGGTGATCCGCCCGGCGAGGCGTTTGCCCTGGTAGATGCCCGTGCGTACTTTCTGCTGCTATGGCGACACGAAGTGCACACGGGCCCGTGACCAGCCGAAACGTCATGTCCTGCCGGATGTTCGCGGATCGGTGATCGGTCGAACGTGATGAACGCCACGATTCGGCGCCGTCCCGCGTGGCAGGTGTCCTGTGTGGACGATCTGGTCGGCGGTCCGCCGGGCCGTTCGCGTGGCTAAATTTCCCAGCTCGGCCGCGATTCCCGCGCCCATCGGCACCCGGCGGCGGTCGGACGCGGCGGCCGGGCGGGGCCGGAATCGGGCGCCGCGATGTCGTCACAGGCGTACTGACTGGTTGGTATGGGTGTGGTACTCCTGATGGACCGCCCAGGTGGGGGCGCGCTTGGAGGTGTGGTCATGGGCGACTCGCGGCACGAGTGGATCGAGCCGGGCGCGTACGAAGTCGCGCCGGGCGTGCACCGGATCCCGCTGCCCCTTCCCAACGACGGCCTGCGCGCCGTGAACGTCTACGCGATCGCCGACGGCGACACGCTGACGCTCGTCGACGGCGGCTGGGCGCTGGACGAGGCGCGCGAGCAGCTCGCCGCCGCGCTGCGCCAGATCGGCGCCGGGCTCGGCGACATCAACCGGTTCCTGGTCACCCACGCGCACCGCGACCACTACACGCAGGCGGTGGCGCTGCGGCGGGAGTTCGGCTCCAAGGTGCTGCTGGGCGAGGACGAGCACCACACCATCGACGTCCTGAAGGATCCCGGGCACCGGCCGCTGGCCAAGCAGATCGAGCTGCTCGCCGAATGCGGCGCGAAGCCGGTGCGCGACGCGGTCATCGCCGCCCGCGACGACGGTCCGCGTGGCCCGCACTTCTGGGAAGACCCCGACGAGTGGATCGGCGAGTCCACCGACATCACGCTCGCCGACCGGCCGCTGCGCGCGCTGGCCACGCCCGGCCACACCCGCGGCCACCTGGTCTTCATCGACGACGCCGCCGGGCTGATGTTCGCCGGCGACCACGTGCTGCCGCACATCACGCCGTCGATCGGGTTCGAGCAGGCCCCCACCGAGACCCCGCTGCGCGACTACCTGGCGTCGCTGCGGCTCGTCCGCGCGCTGCCCGACATGCGGCTGCTGCCCGCGCACGGCCCGGCCACCGACAGCGTTCACCAGCGCGTCGACGAACTGCTCGACCACCACGACTCCCGCCTCGACGCGATGGCGGCCGTCGTGGTGAACGGCGCGAGCACCGCGTACGAGGCGGCGCGGGCGCTGACCTGGACCCGCCGCGAGCGCAGCTTCGACGAGCTCGGCGACCCCTTCAACCAGATGATGGCGGTGCTGGAAACCGCCGCCCACCTGGACGTGCTGAGCCTGCAGGGCAAGCTCGTGAAGGAGGAGGTCGAAGGGGTCGTGCACTACTCCGCGGCCTGACCGATGCGGATCAGGAACGGCACCACGCACACGGCGAGCACGCCGCCGCCGATGGCCAGCGCGCTGTAGCTCGTCGAGGCCATCACGAGCCCGCTGGAGAGCCCGGCCGTCGCGCCGGCCAGCGAGACCGCGAGGTCGACCCGACCCTGGATGCGGGCCCGGTTCGCGAGCGGGGCGGCGTCGGTGACCATCGCGGTCCCGCCCAGCAGGCCGAGGTTCCAGCCGAGCCCGAGCAGGCCCAGGCCGATCGCGAGCCCGGCGACGGAGTGCTCCGGGGCGAATGCCGCGACGAGCCCGGCGGCCAGCAGCACGACGCCGCCGGCGGCGATCACCGCTCGCCGGCCGAACTTGTCGGCGAGCGCGCCGGTCAGCGGCGACGGCAGGTACATGCACGCGATGTGCACGGCGATCACCAAGCCGGTCTCGGCGAGCCCGTGACCGTGGTCGCGCATGTGGATCGGGGTCATGGTCATCACCGCCACCATGACCAGCTGGGTCAGCACCATCGCCCCCGCGCCGAGCGCCAGGCCGCCGCGCGGCCCGTTCCCGCCGGGCCGCGCCGGGCCGGAATCCTGTTGGGCGGCGAGCTCTCGCGCGGTCAGCAGCGGGTCCGGCCGGAGCATCGCGGTCAGCAGCACGGCCGCCGCGCCGTAGGCGACGGCGGAGAGCAGGAACGGCCCGGACAACGCAGGCAGGCCAACGGATTCTGCCGCTGAGCCGGTGACTTCCGTGAGGTTCGGGCCGAGCACCGTGCCGCCGGTGGTCGCCAGCAGCACGATGCTCAGGGCGCGCCCGCGGTGCGCGGGATCTGCCAGATCCGCCCCCGCGTAGCGGGCCTGCAGGTTCGTCGCCGTGCCCGCGCCGTAGGGCAGGAACGCGATCAGCAGCAGGACGGCGTTGTCCAGCAGGATCGCCGCCACGATCCCGAGCGCCCCGAGCGCGCCGATGGCGTAGCCGGCCGAAAGGCCGCGGCGGCGGCCGCCGCGCTGCGACAACCGGCCGATCAGCAGTGCGGCGGCGGCTGCGCCGAGGGTGAACAGCGCGCTGGTGATCCCGGCCCAGCGCTTGGATTCGAGCATGTCCTCGGCCAGCAGCGCCCCGACGACCACGCCGGAGGACAGCCCGGCACCGGCCAGGACCTGCGAGCAGATCAGCGCGCGGATGGTCCGGCGCTGCACGAGCCGCCGGGTCCGGGTGGCATCGGAGTTCACCGCATCGTCGACGGTCACGCCCCGCTCACCGGCCGGTTCGGGAAGTGGCCGGACACCGCGGAATTCCGCGCGAGGGAGATGAGGAGCGAGGCGCAATCATGCACATTGTCTACCTCTCGCGGTTGCGCCGGGGCAACCTTCGGCCATGTGAGCGGGAATTCCGGCTCAGAGCACCGGGTGCATCTCGGGATGGGCCTGCCACCACTGGTGGAACAGCGGATTGTCCGCGACGTGCAGCAGGTAGGCGTGGGCGATCTCCCGGTAGAGCAGGCCCGCCTGCTCCCGGGTGATGCGGTCCGGTCGCCAGGCCACCACCAGCCGCGCGACCAGCGGATCTCCTTCCAAGGGCAGGACGACGGTGCCGGGCGGCGCGGCGAACGTGGGCTCCACCACGCGGATCCCGTGGCCGTTGGCGACCAGCTCGCGGCCGCCGCCGCTGGGCGCCTCGAAGCGGATCCGGGGCTCGAAACCGGCTTCCAGGCACGCGGCGCGGAGCGCGGCCAGCGAGCCGTCGTCGGCGCCGGGCGGACCGATCCACGCCTCGTCGCGCAGGTCGCCCAGCCGCACCTGTTCGCGGCCGCCCAACCGGTGGTCGGCGGCCAGCGCGACGAAGCACGGATAGCGCGGGATCAGCACGCGGGTGATGACCGGCCGCTCCAGCGGAACGTCGAAACCCGCCATGATGCCCAGCAGGGCCGCGTCGTGCCGGCCGCTGGTGAGCGAATCCGCCAGCACCGCGGCGGAAGACTCGACGTGCAGCATCACCGAACGCCCCAGCGGGGCGGCCTGGACGCGGTCCACGATGCTCGAAATGCACGCTATGTGGGCACATCCCAGGTGAAGTGGCTCGGTCGACGCCTGCGGCCCGCCCGCGCCGCCGAAGAGGGAATCGACCTCCGACAGCACGATCCGGGCGCGATCGAGGGTCCGCCGCCCGAATTCCGTCGGCACGACGCCGGTCCTGCTCCGGACGAACAGCGCATGGCCCAGCATCCGTTCGATCGCGTGCAGCTGGTTGCTCAGCGCCGGTTGGGTGAGTTCCATCCTGGCGGCGGCGCGCGTGATGCTGCCCGCCTCCGCGATCGCGCAGATCATCCGCAGCTGCCGGATCTCGATCGTCATAGCCGAACTGTATAGCGCCGCTTATGGGGCCAGATGTCCTTCTGATGACAGAATTCCCGCAACGTGCGCACGTTCCAGGAGCCGGGAGACCGGTATCCCGCTCCGCCCCCTTATCGAAATCTTCCTCGCCAGGAGGTCGAACGTGCCGAAAAGACCGCCTCATGCCGCCCGGAGCCGGCGCCCTGCCGCGCTTCGGATCATGCTGCTCAGCCTGGTCTTCGCCCTGATTTCGCCCGCCGTCGCGCAGTCGGCGCCGGGCCCGGTCGAAAAGCCCACCGCGCCAACGGAAAAGAGCCCGGTCCGCACGCTGGAGGCCAAGGACCGCCCGCCGCTGCCCGCGGACGACTCCGCCCAGCGGCGCAAGTACTTCGAAGTGCAGGACTTCCCGTTCCGGCCGCGCCCCTCGATGCGGGCTGAGGTGCAGGCGCCGGACTGCGATCCGGCACAGTTCACCGGCAATACCGGAAGTGAACTCGTCCGTCAGATCCAGTCCGCCACCCCCGACTGCATCAACACGCTGTTCCGCCTTACCGGCGGTGACGCCCACGGGGCGTTCCGGGAAGAGCAGATGGTCACAGTCGCCAATGCGCTCCGGGACAACGCCGCCGCCTATCCCGGCGACAACAGCACGAACACCCTGCAGCTGGTGCTCTTCCTTCGCGCCGGGTACTACGTCCAGTGGGGCGACCCGGGAAGCGTGGGTGAGTACGGGCCGGCGCTCAAGGCGGCGATCCAGGGCGGGCTGGACGCGTTCTTCGGCAACCCGAAGTCCGGAACGGTCAGCGACGAGAGCGGCCAGGTACTCGCCGAATCGGTCATCCTGATCGACAGTTCCACCGAGAACGGCCGCTACTTGGAGATCGTCAAGCGGCTGCTCACCGCCTACGACTCGTCCTACGACCAGTTCTGGTGGATGGTCAACGCCGTCAACAACGTCTACACCGTGCTGTTCCGCGGGCACCAGTTCCCGGACTTCGTCGACGCGGTCCACGCCGACCCGAGCGTGCTGGACACCGTGCACACCTTCGCGACGCAGCACCTCGACCTGCTCGGCACCGACAACCGCTTCCTGACCGCCAACGCGGGCCGCGAGCTCGGGCGCTTCGTGCAGCACGAGGCGCTGCGCGACAAGGTCCGGCCGATGCTCAAGGACCTGCTCGGCCGCAGCCAGATGACCGGCCCGACCGCGCCGCTGTGGGTGAGCATCGCCGAGATGACCGACTACTACGACAAGCCGAACTGCGGCGAATACGGCACCTGCGACCTGCAGCAGCGGCTGACCGACGCGGTGCTGACCGTCGAGCACACCTGCTCGCCCAGCATCCGCATCCGCGCCCAGCAGATGGTGGCCGAGGAGCTGAACGCCAGCTGCACCAGCCTCAACGGCCAGGACGCGTTCTTCCACGAGAAGGTCCAGGACGGCGGTCAGCCGGTGGCGGACGACAACAACACGACCATCGAGGTGGTCGTGTTCGACTCCAGCGCCGACTACCAGACCTACGCGGGCGCGATCTTCGGGATCAGCACCAACAACGGCGGCATGTACCTCGAAGGCGACCCCGCGCAGCCGGGCAACCAGCCGCGGTTCATCGCCTACGAGGCCGAGTGGCAGCGGCCCGCGTTCGAGATCTGGAACCTCAACCACGAGTACACGCACTACCTCGACGGGCGCTTCAACATGCACGGTGACTTCGCGGCGTCGACCAGCACGCCCACGGTGTGGTGGATCGAGGGCGTCGGCGAGTACATCTCCTACTCCTACCGCGACCTGCCGTACCAGGAGGCGATCGACGAGGCCGGCAAGCAGACCTACCGGCTGAGCGAGTTGTGGGACACCACCTACGACAACGGCGACACCAACCGGACCTACCGGTGGGGATATCTCGCGGTCCGGTACATGTTCGACCGGCACCGCGCCGAGCTCGGCACCGTGCTCAACTACTACCGCCAGGGTGACTGGAACGGCGCGCGCGACTTCCTCACCCGCACCATCGGCACGAGCTACGACCAGGACTGGTCGAACTGGCTGAACGAGTGCGCCGCAGGCGCCTGCTCGACGCCCTGACCGATAGCGATCCAGCCGCGGGCGCGCGGTCGGCGTGGAGCCGACCGCGCGCCTTCGCGCGTCGAATGGCAACGATCAGTGATCGGCATCGTCGCTGTGCGTGCCCGAAAATCACCCGGCTGCCGCGTAGGGCGGCGAACTCCGGCGTGCCAGGCTTGAAGGGCTTGAGGCAGGTGGGGGGCGGGTACCTCGTTGGGGTCGAAGGGAACGTAGCTAGGAGCTCGTCATGTTGAGCAGGCACGAGCGGGACAGGCTCGCCGAGATCGAATCCGAGCTGGTGTCCGGCGATCCTCGGCTGGCGGAGAAGTTCGCCCGGTTCGACAGCGGCCGGAGCTGGGGTGGCATGCGCCGGATCCTGGTGTTCCTGGTTCTCGTCCTCGTCGCGCTGCTGGCCGTGCTCTGCCTGGTGAGCGGGCTGGTGCTGACCGCGATCGCGTTGGTCCTCGGCACCGCCGCCGTCGCGTTCGGCGTTTGGTGGCACGCCAGGAGAAAGCACGAGGAGTGACCGCCGATTTGTCCTATATGGACGATTCACGGAGTCGGATGGGGAAGCGCCTGCAGCACGGTGTCGGGCTCGACGAAGACGCCGTCGGGCAGGCTTCGGAGGCGTTCCAGGTGCGCCGCCGGTGCGCCCAGCGCGACGCACTGCTGGTAGATCTCCTGCTTGGTGGCCGGGAAACGCACGTGGCAGAGGAACCTGAGGAGTTCTCCGCGATCGGGTACGGGCATCGTTCCCCCCGCCCGTCGAGCCGGTTGGGTCGACATCCGGCTACCCCTCCGGCGCGGCGCGCACACGCGGCTCGGCGATGACGGAGCGGATGGGGCTGGCGGGTCAGACGGCGACCATCTCGCGGGCCGCGAGGGCGATGGCGGGAGCGTCGATGCCCGCCTGCCCCAGCAGCTCGGCCGGTGTGCCCGAGCCCGGCATGCCGCGCACCGCCAGCACGCGCACCGGCGCTCCGGTGCCCGCGAGGGCGCTGAGCACCGCCTCGCCGAGGCCGCCTTCCGGCCAGTGGTCCTCGGCGGTGACCAGCCCGCCGGTCTCGGCGGCGGCCCGCCGCAGCGCGTCGACGTCCACCGGCTTGATCGAGTACAGGTCGATGACGCGGGCCTGGATGCCTTCCCGCGCAAGCGTTTCCGCCGCCCCGAGCGCCTCGTGCAGGGTGATGCCCGCGCCGACGAGCGTGACGTCGTCGCCGTCGCGCACCACCCGCGAGCCGCCGACCGGGAACTCCTCGCCGGGCTCGTAGATCACCGGCGTGGCGCCGCGGGTCGTCCGCAGGTAGTTGATGCCGTCGCGGTCGGCCATCTCCGCGACGAGCTGCACGGTCTGGTTCGCGTCGCACGGGTAGAGCACCGTGCTGCCGTGCACCGCGCGGAACTCGGCGAGGTCCTCCAGCGCCATCTGCGACGGCCCGTCCTCGCCGATGGACACGCCGGCGTGCGAGCCCATCAGGCGCAGGTTCGCCCGGCTCACCGCGGCCATCCGGATGAAGTCGTAGGCGCGGCTGAGGAACGCGGCGAACGTCGAGGCGAACGGCACCCACCCGCGCACCTGCATGCCGATCGCCGCGGCGACCAGCTGCTGCTCGGCGATGTACATCTCGAAGTAGCGGTCCGGGTGGGCGTCGCGGAACAGCTCGGTGAAGGTCGAGTTCGACACCTCGCCGTCGAGCGCGACGACGTCGCCGCGGCGGTCGCCGAGCGCGCGCAGCGCCTCGCCGTAGGCCTTGCGGGTGGCGACCTCGGTGCCGGGCTCGAACGCGGGCAGCCCGCCGCCGGGCGCCGCGAAGACGTGCGGCACCTCGTCGCCGGCCGGCTTCGCGCAGGTCGCCCGCAGGTCGCGGATGCCGCCGAGCTCGCGGATCGCCTCCTCCGGGTGCACCAGCGGCTTGCCGTGGAAGCCCGGCCGGTCCTCGACCTCGGCGACGCCCTTGCCCTTCTTGGTGGCCGCCAGCACGGCGACCGGTCGCCCGTCGCCGGACTCGGCGTCCTTCAGCGCGGCCTCCACCTGCTCCGGGTCGTGGCCGTCGATCTGCAGCACCCGCCACCCGGCGGCGTGCGCCCGGGCGGCGTAGGCGTCGAGATCCCAGCCGTGCATCGTCTGCCCGGTCTGGCCGAGCCGGTTGACGTCGATCAGCGCGATGAGGTTGTCGAGCTGCTCGTGCCCGGCGTGCTCCAGCGCTTCCCAGATCGACCCCTCGGCCATCTCGCTGTCGCCGCAGAGCACCCACACCCGGTAGGGCAGCCGGTCGAGCCGCTGCGCCGTCAGCGCCAGGCCGACGCCGATCGGGAGGCCCTGGCCGAGCGAGCCGGTCGCCACGTCGACCCAGGGCAGCACCGGCGTCGGGTGGCCCTCCAGGCGGCTGCCGAACTCGCGGAACGTGAGCAGCTCGGCGTCGTCGATCGCGCCGACCGCCTTCAGGCACGAGTAGTACAGCGGGGACGCGTGGCCCTTGGAGAAGATCAGGTGGTCGTTGCGCGGGTCCTCGGGGTGGTCGAAGTCCAGCCGCAGGTGCCCGTCCAGCAGCGCGGCCATCAGGTCGGCCGCCGACATGGACGACGTGGGGTGCCCGGACCCGGCGGCGCTGCTGGCCCGCACGGAGTCGACCCGCAGCTGCTGCGCCAACTCGAATCGGAAGGTCAGATGGTCCATGCCAGGGGACATGCCCGCAACCGCCGCCGACCAAACGAGCACCGGCTGGTCCACCACAGTTTCAATTGAGGTTTTTCCAACCTCGTTTTGCGTGGCGGTGCGGGTGGCGGAACCTCAGAGGCTCCCTGGTCTGTGGGTGCCCCTCCTGATGTATGTCCAATACACGGCGGAGGGGCCGTCCTCGCCAGGAAGCCTCTGAGAACCCGCGGCGGTGCCAGTGTCGTAGGTGGGCTATGCGCCTGCGGCGCATGCGGCAGCCCATCGACGTGTGGCTTTGCGACCCGCGGTTGCGGGCCGACCAGGATGAAAAAGGCTCATTGAAACCGCGGAAGGGTGTGGGGGCCGTGGATCCGCAGTTTCGATGAGGTTTTTCCGTCCTCTACGCGGAAGGCCCATGTCTCCGGGTCGTGAGTGCCTATGGCTGTTGTGGCGGCCATAGGCACTCACGACTGAGGGGCGTCGGGTCGTGAGTGGTCATGGCTGCTAGGGCGACCACAGGCACTCACGACCCCTGCGCATTCGGGACCTGGCCTGACGCCGCAGAACCAGGATGAAAAACGCTCAACTGGAACTGCGGCCGGTGTGGGTGCCGTGGGGCAGCAGTTTCAATTGAAACTGGGATCCGTGCCCGTGCCCGTGCCCGTGCCCGTGCCCTGGTCGGTCAGGTCAGGTCGCTGTTGCTCAGGCCGGTGAGGAGGCGCTTGATCACCTCGGGATCGATCTCGGCCGTTTCGTCGACCTGGTGCTCGGCCTGGGCGCGCCTGCTGCGGGAGCGGCGCGGCAGCGGCACGGCGTTCGCCGAGACACCACCCGGCAGCGGCAGCTCGCACCACACGAGGGTGCCGCCGCCGCGCAGGGCGGTCGCGCCGCAGCGACCGCCGGCGAACCCGGGCGCCAGCGCCGGTGGGACGCTCGCCAGCTCGTCCTCGACCTCGGCGACGAGGCTCTCGCCGCTGAGCCGCAGGCGGACGGTGATGAACCCGGGGGTCTCGGGGTTCGCGCTGTCGACGGCCGCCGTCACCAGCGCGGTCGTGAGCTGCGAGGTCTCGTCGATCAGCTCCCGCAGGGACCACTCGGCGAGGGTGAACCGGACGAACATCTCGGCGCAGTTCACCGCGCTGGGCAGTGCGATGAGCCGTAGGTCGTCGACTTGGGAGGTCTGGGTGTTCACCTGGTTGTCGTCCTCCATCCGCGTCCGCTGCGCGCCTTCACCCGTGAGCCTTATCTTGCCAACTCGAGCGGGTGGCTTGTCTTCAGGGGCGGGACTAGTGGCGTCACCGCTCGCGGCTCGGTTCCGGGCGGGCTTGTCGATCTCTCCGGCGTGCGCACCACGCGGCGACCGCTCGGCCCCGCCCGGTGCGGTGCCTCAGGTGGCTCGGTGCATCTGTTGGCCATCCCTTGACTGTCTGTTGTGGACGATCTCCGGGGAACCCCGTTCCAGCGCAGCGAATTCCGATGCCGAGCGCGGAACGCGTCGGCGCCGGGCGGGCCGGGCACAGTGGTCTGGCCAGAAACGTACGTGACGAATCGCGGTTGGTACAGACCGGTACGTATCGGTTCCGCAACGGCAGTGCCGTGGCCCGGCGCCCCGGCGGGGTGCCCGCGGCCGGCGGGCACCCCGATCGGGTCACACGAGGGAGTCCAGGCCCTCCCGCATCGCCTTGCCGATCAGGTCGATCTCCGACTCGCTGATGATCAGTGGCGGAGACACCGCCAGCGCCTTGCCCAGCGGGCGCACGATCACCCCGAGGTCGCGGATCGCGGTCTGCGCGCGGCCCACGGCGCCGGGGTCGGCGGCCAGCACCTCCGGCGCCAGCTCGACCGCGCCGAGCAGGCCGGTGCCGCCGCGCACCTCGGCCACGGCGGGGTGGTCGGCCAGCTGCTGCAGCGCGTCGTGCAGCGGGCGCTCCAGCTCGTCGGCCTGGGTCAGCAGCTTCTCGCGCTCCAGGATGTCCAGGTTGGCCAGCGCTGCGGCGGCCACCGTGGGGTGCCCGGAGTAGGTCGCGCCGTGCCGGAACGGGCGGCCCGGGTGGTTCCAGAACGGCTCGGCCACCCGCTCGGCGACCACCACGCCGCCCAGCGGCAGGTATCCGCTGGTCACGCCCTTGGCGAAGGTGATCATGTCGGGCTGCAGGCCCCACCGCTCGACGCCGAACCAGGTGCCGACCCGGCCGAACCCGCAGATCACCGCGTCGGCGACGAACAGGATGTCGTGCTCGGCGCAGATCTTGGCGACCGCCTCCAGGTAGCCCGGCTCCGGCGGGTACAGCCCGCCGGCGCCCATCACCGGCTCCGCGAAGAACGCCGCCACCCGGTCGGCGCCGAGCCGGTCGATGGCCTCCCGGAGGCTCTCGGCGTCGTCGTGGGCGACCCGGCCGACCTCCGGCACGAGCTGGCCGAACCCGGCCTGGTTGACCTCGATCCCGCCGATGCTGGTGCCCATGCCGTTGGTGCCGTGGTAGGCGTTGCCGCGACTGAGGATGTGGGTGCGCTGCGGCTGCCCGCGCTGCGCCCAGTACTGCCGGGCCAGCTTCGCGGCGGTGTCGATCGACTCGCCGCCGCCGGTGGTCAGGAAGATCTTCGCGCCGTCCATCGGGGCGAGCTGCGAGAGCCGGTCGGCGAGCGCCTCGGCCGGCGGGTTGGTGAAGTCGTTGAACACGAAGTAGGACTCGAGCTCGCGCATCTGCGCGGCGGCGGCCTCGACGATTTCGGTGCGGCCGTGGCCGACGTTGGCGTACCACAGGCTCGCGGTGCCGTCGAGGTAGCGGCGGCCCTCCTGGTCGTAGATCCAGACCCCGTCTGCCTTGCTCACGCAGAACTGGCTCTTCTTGACCTGGAACATGTCCGCGAACGGGTGCCACAACGCGGTGTCGCGCGGTGCTGTCGACATGCAGTCCTCCTTCGGTATCGCGCCCCCAGCTTGGTCGCAGCACCCGCCGGTACGCCAGTGCCAAAACGCCGAAATTCGCCGATCGAGTTGGCCAGATCGCCACCGGTGATCACGCGCTGTGACTGCGGGGTCGGTCACAGCTGGGACCTTCTCCTCTGCTCGCGGCCCGCCGCCGACGGCACTGTCGTGGTGTTTGCCGACCCGTGGAGGTGATCAACGCATGAGCAGCCCTGTGCCAACCCGAGTCCTCCTCAACCGCACCTCAGGGGAACGTGACGCGAACCAGCCACGAGAAACTGCGAATCGCGGAGAGGCGGACCAGTCATGAGCTGGCTCCCGATGCTCCGCCGCCAGTCGCCCGAATCCGCCGACGAGCGGCCGTGGACCCCGGAAGAGGTGGCGGTGCTGGCCGAGGCGGTGCGCCGCGCGCCCTCCGTGCACAACACGCAGCCCTGGTCGCTGCGGGTGCAGGGGCGCTCCGCCGTGCTGCGGCTGCGCTCGACGCCGGAGCTCGTCCACCACGACCCGGACGGCCGCGACCGGCGGATGTCGTGCGGCGCGGCGGTCGCCAACCTGGCGATCGCGATGCGCGGGCTGGGCTGGGCGACCGACGTCCGCTGGCACGCCGACGAGGGCGAGGCGGCGGTGATCGGCACGCGCCGGCGGCCGGCGACCGCGATCGACCGGGAGCGCCGCAAGGCCATCGGCCGCCGGGCGAGCTGCCGGCGCGCCTTCGCCGGGCGCCCGGTCCCGCACCTGGCGCGCACCGCCGTGGCGGCCGCGGCGACCACGCAGGCCACCTGGGTGGACGGGCCCGCCGAGGAGCACGCGCTGGCGCGCCTGCTCGCCTACGCCGCGCGCACCAACCACGCGGACAAGACCTACCAGCGCGAGCTGGGCGCCTGGATCGGCCCGGTCTCGGACGAGGGGCTGCCGACGGAGGTGCTGCCCGTGCGCGGCGTGCCCGCGACCGGCCTGGCGACCGGCGCCACCCGCCTGCCGGACCAGGCGCAGATCGCCCGGTCGCTGGCGCAGGAATCGGTGCTGGTCTTCAGCACGATCACCGACGGCCCGCGGGACCAGCTGATGGCCGGGGAGGCCGCGGAGCGGGCCTGGCTGGAGGCGACGCGGCTGGGCCTGGTCGCGTCGGTGATGACGCAACCGCTGCGGCTGTCGGAGGTCCGCGCCGGGCTGAGCGTCGAGCTCGGGCTCGGCGGGATGCCGCAGCTGCTGATGCGGATCGGCTACCCGCCGGCGATCCCGGTGCCGCGCGCCGGTCGTCGCCCGCTCCCTGACCTGTTCGCCGACTGACCGTCCACTGTGTCCATTAGGTCGACCGGCGGGTCGATCCCGCCCGGTGGGTCGCCTCGCGTCCGGCTGGTGGGACGGGTGGATGCCCGCATTGACATGCCGGTGGTGCTCTGTTGCGATTGATTCGTGATGTTCCCGGTGCTCACGAAGCGGCGGCACGTGGATTTCCGCCGCGTGTCGGCCCAAGCGTGTCGTCTCTAGCGTTCCGCCAGCCCGGGCTCCGCGCCGTGGTGGAGATCCGGATCAGCAGGTAGTCCACATCGGACTGAAATTTCGGACCCAGGGAGCACGTGTGTCCAGCGTCCTCGTCATTTCCGGCAGCCCGTCGCGCACCTCGAAGACCGAACGGATCGGTGAGCACATCGCCCAGCGCATCGCGGCGTCCGGCCGCAGCGCCGACCACCTGCGCGTCCGCGGCCTGCCCGCGGACGCGCTGCTCGGCGCCGACACCCACGCCCCGGCGATCGCCGAAGCCATCGGCAAGGTCGCCGAGGCCGACGGCGTCGTGCTGGCCACCCCGACCTACAAGGCGGCGTATTCCGGCCTGCTGAAGGCATTCCTCGACCTGCTGCCGCAGTTCGGCTTCGCCGGCAAGGCGGTGCTGCCGCTGGCGACCGGCGGCACGGTCGCCCACGTCCTGGCCATCGACTACGCGCTGCGCCCGGTGGTGCACTCGCTGGGCGCCCGCCACGCGGTGCAGAGCTTCTTCTTGCTCGACAAGCACATCTCGGTGGTCGAGGACCAGCTCAGCGTCCACCCGGACAGCGCAGGACCGCTGGCCGACGTCATCGAGCAGTTCACCAAGGCCCTCGACGGTGTCCCGCACTCCACCGTCCTCGGCCGCACGGCGTAGTCCTGGAAGACCCTTGGAAGAAGGGCGCCTCCCGCCGCATCCGGCGGGAGGCGCCCTTCTTCCTACCGGCTCAGTGCAGTTCCGGCGGATTGGTCTCGGACGTGCCGATCGCCGAGGCCTCGACGCCCCACTTGCGCACGATCCGCTCGTAGGTGCCGTCCTGGATCAGCTTGTTCACCGCCGCCTGCAACGCGGGCGCCAGCGGCGAGTCCTTCGGCAGCGCGAATCCGACGTTCAGGCGCCGGAACTCGTTGAGGAACCGCAGGTTCGGTTGCTGGCTCACGGTGTAGCGCAGGCCGTTGATCGTGCTCATCAGCACGTCGACCTTGCCCTGCTGCAGGGCGGAGTACTGCGCGCTCATCTCCTTGAAGACCAGCACCTGGTAGGCCGGCCGGCCCAGCTCGCCGCAGCGGTGCTGGTGGGCGTTGAGCGTCGTCTCGAACGTCGTGCCCGCGCCGGTGCCGATGGTGCGCCCGCACAGCTGCGTGACGTCGGTGACCGGGGCGAGATCGCTGTCCTGGCGGACCGCGAGGCCCTGACCGTCGTTGAGGTAGGTCACGAAGTCGACGGTCTTCTTGCGCTCCTCGGTGACCCCGAAGTTGCCGGTGCCGACCTGGAACTTGCCGCTGCCCAGCGCGGGCAGGATGGTGTCGAACGCGGCGTCCTGCCGGTCGATCCGCACGCCGAGCACGCGGGCGACGGCCTCGGCGATGTCGATGTCCACGCCGACCGCGGTTCGGTTGTCGGGCAGGTAGAACGCGCCGGGCGGGCTGCCGTCGAGCGAGCTGCCGAAGGTCAGCGCCCCGGCCTGCCTGACGTCCGGCGGCAGCAACGCCGCGATCGCATCGTCCTTGGGAACCGCCGAGACAACGTCGGCGGTCGCATCGAGACCGGGCGCGGCTTCGGTCGGGATCGCGCCGGGCGCGCATCCGGCGAGCAACCCGGCCGCGGCCAGCATCACGACGATCGTTCTGAAACGGGGCAGCATTCGGTGTGAACCCTTCGAGGGGGGCGAACGGGCGCGGTGGTGGTGGACGGCCCGTGCGAGGTGTGGTCATGCGCAAGTCGGGGATCCCACAGCCAGCGGCGGCCGCAACTCCCGAAAGGGGGCCGCTGTCCGCGCCGCCACGCGAGAAGAGTTTGGAAATAGGGCTCTGCAGCGGCTGAGGGCGCGAAGGAGGGACGACGTCAGCCGCGACAAGCGGCCGACCACACCAGGGCGAGGTCGATGTGGGCGCGTTTCACCAAACGCAGTTGCCTGGTCACGAAACGAGAATCGCCTGGGGCCGGGTGGGTGTCAACGACGATCAACCTGTGGGACGGCCTTGACCCGGCGTTCGGGGCGGCTAGCGTGTCAGGCGGTGGTGGACCCCGCCGACGTCGATCGGCGGCCGTTTCCTGCGAGGCGTTCCTCTCCTCTTCGTCCGAGCAGCGCGATTTCAGCGGAAGTCACGTGCCGATCTCCGTGGATTCGCCGCACGACAGGGAAGTCCCGATGACCCGATCAACGCATCTGCAGGCGGTGCCCGATGCCGGGACCGCCACCGTCGCCCCGCCGCCCGTGGTGCCCGCTCGGCATCCCGGCAGGTGGATCGCCGCCGTCGCGGCGCTGGTCGTGTTCGCGCTCGTGGTGCATTCGATGGCCACGAACCCGAACTTCCAGTGGCCCGTCGTCGCCGCCTACTTCACGCTCCCGGCCGTGCTCAACGGCCTCTGGCTCACGCTGTGGCTGACCGCCGTCACCATGGTCCTCGGCTTCGCGCTGGGCGCCGTGCTGGCCGTCATGCGGCTGTCCGGGAACGCCGTCCTGAACTGGCTGAGCTGGACCTACACCTGGCTGTTCCGGTCCATCCCGCTGCTGGTCCAACTCCTGTTCTGGTTCAACATCGGCGCGCTGTACCCGACGCTGAGCATCGGCCCGTGGTTCGCGGTGGACACCGTGAACCTGCTCGGCGGCACCACGACGGCGGTGATCGGCCTGGTGCTGCACGAGGCCGCGTTCGCCGGGGAAGTGGTGCGCGCCGGCATCCTGTCGGTCGACGCGGGCCAGAGCGAGGCCGCGCAGGCGCTCGGCATGACCAGGATGCGCGTGCTGCGCCGGATCGTGCTCCCGCAGGCGATGCGCGCGATCATCCCGCCGGCGGGCAACATGCTCATCGGCACGTTGAAGGGCACCTCGATCGTCAGCGTCATCGCGGTGCACGACCTGCTGTACTCGGTGCAGCTGATCTACAACCGGAACTACCTGGTGATCCCGCTGCTGCTGGTGGCGACCGTCTGGTACCTCGTGATCACGTCGATCCTGACCGCGGGTCAGTACTACGTCGAACGCCACTACGCCCGCGGTGCCCACCGCGAGCTCCCGCCGACGCCGCTGCAGCGGTTGCGCGCCGTGCTGAAGGGAGCCCGCTGATGCTCCGGATTTCCGGTCTGCACAAGAGCTTCGGCACCACGCCGGTGCTGCGCGGCGTCGATCTGGCGGTGCGGCAGGGCGAGGTGACCTGCGTGATAGGCCCGTCCGGCTCGGGCAAGAGCACGCTGCTGCGCTGCATCAACCACCTGGAGAAGGTGGACGCCGGGAGCATCGAGGTGGACGACGTGCTGATCGGTTACCGCGAGTCGGCGGGCCGGCTGCACGAGCTCGGCGACCGCGCGATCGCCCGCCAGCGCGCCGGGATCGGCATGGTGTTCCAGAGCTTCAACCTGTTCGGGCACCTGACGGTCCTGGAGAACCTGATCGAGGCGCCGGTCGGCGTTCTCGGTCTGTCCAAGAAGGACGCGTTGGTGCGGGCGCGGGAGAAGCTGCGCCGAGTCGGCCTGGCGGACCGCGAGGACGCCTACCCGCGCCAGCTCTCCGGCGGCCAGCAGCAGCGCATCGCCATCGCCCGCGCGCTGGCGATGGAACCGAAGCTCCTGCTGTTCGACGAACCGACCAGCGCCCTGGACCCGGAGCTGGTGGGGGAGGTGCTGGCGGTGATGCGCGACCTCGCGGCGGCGGGCCAGACGATGGTCGTGGTGACGCACGAGATCGGCTTCGCCCGGGAGGTCGCCGACACCGTCGTGTTCCTGGACGGCGGCGAGGTGCTGGAAACCGGGCCGCCGAGTCGAGTCCTCGACGACCCCGAGCTGCCCCGGACCAAGGACTTCCTGCAACGCGTGCTGTGAAGGCAGTGATGGCGAAAGGGCCTTCGCAGGACTGGTCCTGCGAAGGCCCTTCTCGATTCGCCGCGCCTCGGTCAGGCGAGGAGCCGGCCCCGCGGGGCGGTGTCCCCGGGGACGTCGCGCGCCGCGAAGGTCAGCTCAACGGCCCTTCCGCGGAGCAGCGTCACTTCTTCTTCGCCCGGCCGTACCGCAGCATGCCTTCCAGCCACTCGTCGAGGCCCGCAGACTGCGGTTCGCCGCGCCACGCCAGGTGACCGTCCGGGCGCACCAACCAGACCTCGTCGGCCTCCGCGCGGGCCTTCTTGTTGGCGGTGTTCGACGCCTTGCGCTCCAGCACCTCGAAGTGCTTCTCGCCCAGCCGCTTCCGGACCACGTCGACGCACGGGTCCGCGCCGCCCGCGGGCACGAGCAGCACCCAACGCCCGCGGAACTCGTCGTACAGCCGGGTGCGGCGGCGGTCCGCCGAGCGAACGCATTCGAAGTCGCCCACCATGTCGCCGGGCCGTGGCTTGGCGTCGAACCGGGATCCGCCGCCCAG
Source organism: Saccharopolyspora sp. NPDC003752 (assembly GCF_053605825.1). Classification (NCBI taxonomy): domain Bacteria; kingdom Bacillati; phylum Actinomycetota; class Actinomycetes; order Pseudonocardiales; family Pseudonocardiaceae; genus Saccharopolyspora; species Saccharopolyspora sp. NPDC003752. Next base: position 97,032 of record NZ_JBSGJZ010000004.1, read on the forward strand.
CGGGCCGTCCCGATAGGTCTCCCAAAGCTCGGAATGCGAGAACGTGGTCAGCTGCTCGAATCCGGGGATCTTGACGATCGGTGCCACCACGCGATCCCGCACGAACCGCACGATCGGGTTGCGCATCTTCTCGATCTGGCTGGGCGCGGTCTTGCCGAGGACGATCTCGGCCGCGATCGGGCGGCGCTCGCCCTGGTAGGTCTCCAGCAGCGCCTCGCTCGCCTTGCCCTGGATGACGAGGGCGAGCTTCCAGGCCAGGTTCTCCGCGTCGCCCATGCCGGTGTGGATCGCGGGCCCGCCGAACGGCACGTGCGGGTGGGCGGCGTCACCGGCCACCAGGACGCGGCCTTCGCGGTAGTTGTCCACGATCCTGGCGTGCGAGACGAACGTGAGCTTCGTGGTCGTGTCGCGGAACTCGATGCCGCCGTAGGGGGAACGCTCGGCCAGCACGGTCCGCACCCGCGAAACGATCTCGTCGTCGGTGGGCTTCTCGGTTCCCTGGTCGGGGTCGAGGGCCAGGAGGCGCCACAGGTTGTTGGCGCCATCCGGGTCGATCATCGGCATCGCGCCGACCCGCCCGTCGGGGTGGATCCAGCTCGTCAGCCCGCCCCGGTCGAGGTCCCAGTCGATGTGCGCGTCGACCAGCAGGTAGCGCTTGCTGCGGCCGATGTAGCCGATCCCGGCGGCCTTCCGGACCATGCTCTCGGCACCGTCGCAGCCGACCAGCCAGCGGGCGCGGACCTGCTCGCCGTTGGCGAGCACCGCGGTCACGCCGTTCGGGTCCTGCTCGATGTCGACCAGTCCGCAGTCCCATTCGACGGCTCCGCCGAGTTCGGCCCAGTGCTCCCGGATGGCCGCCTCGATCTTGCCCTGGTTGATCAGCATCGGGGGAGCCAGGTTCTCCTTGCCCGGCGTGGTGTAGCGCAGCCGGATCGGCTGGAGCCCGAGGTGGGCGGTGGCCCTCGTGAGCAGCGGCGTCTCGTTGGGCAGGTTGCCCAGCGAACCCATCCGCTGCATCACTTCGGATCCCGGACCGTGCACCGAGCTCGACAACCGCACGGGCGGGCTGGGGGCCCGGTCCATCAGTCGTACCGAAACGCCCTGGAGCGCCAGGTAGTTGGCGAGCGTCAGGCCCGCCGGTCCGGCGCCGATCACCAGCACGTCTGTCGTTGATTCACTGCTCATTCTGGGCTCCACGGGGGGTGATTTATCGGGACCTTGCGACGATCGCCCTCGCGTCACCTAGTCCAGGCCTGGATCCAGCGCGAGGACGCCGGCCGTCCCCGGGGGTGGCCCGGGGAGGGCGGTGGTGAGGGCTGTTGGTCACGCTTTTCACATGCCGTTCGGGCGAGTGCCCTGGGCGGGTCCGGATTCGGGTCCCGCTGACGGCCGGACGATCCTGATCGGCGTGCCGGGCTCCGCGCCGGGGCCGGTGGTTCTCGGTCCGTCCTCCGCGCCGTCTTCGGCTGCCGCTGTACTCACTCCTTCCGGATTTCCTGCGAGAATGAGCAGAATGTAGGGAGATCGCGATCTTGTGCACAAGCGTTGGGACACCAAGTTGCCACCGCCGCGAGTGCCGGCGGACGGCGCTTCGGAGGGGTGGCAGTTACCTGCCACCGGCCCCGGTGCCGCCGCGGGTGACCGCAGGGGACGTTCATGGTGGACGAGGTGTTCAGCCGGCGGCGTGCACTGATGCGATCGACTCCCTCGCGGTGATCGCGGCACCAATTCGGCCTCGATGGCCGGGTGCCTGTTGGTGCGATCTGCCGGAATGCACGGGTCGTGGCAGTCCACAGTGAACCGGTGTGAACGGCGGAGCGGAAAGGACCCGAGGGCCGTGGCCGAGGGCTGGTGGTTTCGTCGCAGCACTGGGCGGTCGAGGAAGACAGGGCTCGGAGCCGTCGACGCGTGGCTGACCGAAGCGGGGGCGCTGCACCGGAGGTCGGAACATGCGGCAAGGGTGCATCCGCCGGAGCGATCGGATCCGGGCGCGGCGTGGCCGTTTCGGGACGAGATGGCGGAGGTGCGGCGGCATCGGCCGGGTCCGCATCGCGCCAGCGCTTGGTCCCCCCTCGTCAATTCCTCTCATCCGGTGATCTCGTCTTTTCGCCGGTTGCCCGAGTGCCAGGTCACGCGAGCTTGGATCACTCGAACGGGCTCCGGCAATCCTTTCGAGGCAGTGTGAAAGGTGACGGTCGCGGTGTGTGTGCCAGATCACAATCAAGTGCTTTTGCTTGAGAAGCGCCAGCACCATCGCGCTTGCGGCACTGAGGCCGCAAACACATTCGTCGGGGGTGTGCAGATGAGCAATCCCGTCGGTGCCGGCGCGCCGGGCGGCCGTCGGCTCGTCCGGCCGAAGAGCTTCCGCTCCGGCGGCGATCGTGTCATTCGGACGGTGGAGGTGCGCCTGTTCCGAATGCGGATCATGTTCGTGCGCGCGAGGAATTCGCCGCCCGCCGCGGCATCGTGCGGCGGGCGGCAGGCGGCGGGGAGCGGGGCGTCGTCCGTCGTGGGAGCGGCCGAGGAGCCTGCCGCGAGACCGGCTCCCCGGTGGGCGCCGCGCGGCCCGCACGCGTTCCGGTCGCGCTCCTCGGTTCGTGTTCGGTTTTGAGGATGGGCACCGGAAAGCGGTAGCGCGGTGACGATTCACCCTGGGGCGAAAGATGGTTGGTGAGCTTCTCGCTCGCTGGCTAGTGTTGGCCCAGGTGGGTGGCTGAAGATCTCGGCCAAGACGGCGTAGTCCGCTTCTCGGAGTGTGCGGCGGGCGCCGTTCTCCCGCGTGTTCGGCGGTTTTTCGGTTCTGTGGTTTCGCCGGTCCGGCGAAGCGGTTCCTTCCTGCTGCTCGCGGGGAGGTCGGGTGGGCTTGTTGGCAGTTCGTGCTGATCGAATGCGACTTGGATGGGCCAGGAGTCGAATGGTGTTCGAGTTGGCTTTCGCTTCTGAAGGTTCGGTAGGAGGCCTGCGCGAGATAGCCGCCAGGGCGCGGCGGGGCGCTGTCGACGACGTCGGCGCTGTCGACGACGGGCTGGAACGTTCGCTGCTGCGGGCGAACGAGCTGATCGAGACCGCGGTGCACGAACACCGCCGGAGATCGTCGCAGAGCTCCTTCGTGATGGTCGGGCTCGACGAGGACCTGCGGTGCACGGTGGAACAGATGGTAGCGCGGGCCGAGAGATCCGTGTTCATCGCGGTCTCACTCCCCTCCGATGCGGAACTCCTCTGCCGGACAACAGGAATCGGTCCGGCGGTGGGCGTCCGGGTGCTGAGCGCTCCGCAAGCTTTGCGGGTGGACCGCGCGGTGGAGATGATGCGTCGGCCGGAATGCGAGATCAAGCTCTCCCGGAGCCCCCTGCAGGGAGTCGTCCTGGTGGACGGCCGGCTCGCGTTGCTGCGGTCGAATCCGGGAGCCGCCGACCGGCAGGCGTCGATCATCCGCCTGCCCGCGGTGGTCCGGGCACTGGAATCGCTGTTCGTCGCCTCCTGGGAGACCGGCAGGCCGCTGCCGGACCACCTGCTTCCCCTTGAACGCCGGAGCGCGGAGCCGGTGCGGCGGATCTTGGAGCACCTGCGGGCCGGCCACACCGACAGCCAGTCGGCGAAGAAGCTCGGCATCTCGCTTCGGACCTACCGCCGCCAGGTGGCCTGCATCATGCAGGAGCTCGGGGCCAAATCGAGGTTCCAGGCCGGTGCCCTGGCGGTCGAAGCGGGCCTGCTGGACGCGCGGGGCACGGCGCAGGATTCGTGAACATCTCGGGTCGGGTGGGAGGAGAGGCGAACGCGGTGGAGCATTCGATGGTCGGGGACCAGGCGGAGCACGGGCGTGCCAGCGAGCAGGCGGCGTTCGGGAACCTGGGGGATGGGATCGAGCAGGCGTTGCTGGAAGTGCGTGCGCTCATCGGGGCCACAGTCGCCGAGCACCGCGAGAAATCCGCATCGGACCTGGCGTTCCGGGTCGTGGGCCGGGACGTCGACGCGGCGCTGGAGGCGATGGCGAACCTGGTCGGCCGGGCGCGGAACAACGTCGAAGTGGTGCTCGCCTCGAACTCGGAGTGGCGCATGTCGGCGCGTTCGGTGCTGCGCAACCTGGCCCGCTTCGCGGGCGACCAGGTGCGGGTCAGGTTGCTCTGCGCCCCCGCGGTTCTCGATCTTTCGCTCTTGCGGGCCGGTGACGAGCAACGGGCGCCGTTCGAGGCCCGGTTCGGCCGGATCAGTTCGCTGGTGGCCGTCGTCGTCGACGGGCGGACCGCGCTAGTGCGTTCGGACGCGACGTGCGACGGGCAGGCGGTCGTCGTCCGCGCCGCGCCGGTGATCCGTGCGCTGGAGGACCTCTTCGCCGATGTCTGGCGCAATGCGCGTCCCGTGGCGAATCCCGTCGACTTCGGCGGCCGGGCGCACACCGAGTTCGCGCAGCGGGTGTTGAAGATGCTCTACGACGGCCACACCGATGCGGTGGCCGCGCGGGAACTCGCCGTGTCGGTCCGGACGTACCGGCGCTACGTCGCCGAAATCGTGGAGTTGCTGGGGGCGAACTCGCGCTTCCAAGCCGGCGTGCGGGCCGCCGAGATCGGCTTGCTGCCCGCGTCGTGACTGCTCGATTTCTTCTTGTGCACCAAAGGAATCGAGTGACAGCTGGTTGCCAACCAGGTGGTCCGGCAGCGCGCGGCCGACGGCCGGTGGCAGCTTGTGGCCGCAGGCCTTGTTGTTCGATCGGGGCCGGCAATAGCGTCGAACCACGCTCGCGCGGAGGTCGCGAACCACGAGTTGGTGCGGAAAGGGGCGTTATGGCTGCGCTTTTGGAAGAACGCAAGGAAGAGATCAAGGACATCGTCTGCGACATCCTGGAGATCGATCCCGACGAGCTGACGGACGTGAGCCTCTTCAAGGAGGAGCACGACGCGGACTCCCTGCGCGCGATCGAGATCCTCGCGGCCCTGGAGAAGAAGTTCGGCGTCGTCATCGACCAGTCCGAGCTGGGCCGGATGGTGAACCTCGACGGCGTGTACTCGGTATTCGTCGAGGCGGCCGAGAAGTAGCGGGTCCGGCGGTGCCCGGATCGCCGGGATCCTCCTCCCGGCTTGGAAATCTCCTGCCGAACGCCCACGCAATGACGCCCAGGAGGCGAGGAAGCCATGCGCGACGCCGCGACCCATCGCGTTGTCATCACCGGTATCGGTGCGGTTTCCAGCATCGGCATCGGGGTACCGGACTTCCTGGCAGGGCTGCGCGCGGGCGACAGCGCGGTCAAACCGATCAGCGCGTTCGACACCCGCGGGTACGAGCACTCCTTGGGTTGCGAGATCGATGATTTCGAACCGCATCGGTGGATTCGCAACATCGCGCCCGACGATCTCGGCAGGGCGAGCCAGTTCTCCGTCGCCGCGGCCCGCATGGCCGTCGACGACGCCGGGCTCGGCGAAGAGGATCTGCGCGAGCGGCGCTGCCTGAGCGTGATCGGCACGACCGACGGCGAGGCTCGCGATCTGGACCAGCTGGTCGAGACCGAACTGCGGTCCGGGCCGGGGGACATGGACCCGGCCGTGGCCGCGCGAGTCCCGGCGGGCCGGCTCTCGACCGCGGTCGCCGACGAGTTCGGGCTGCGCGATGTCGAGGCGGTGACGCTTCCGACCGCGTGCGCTGCCGGGAACTACGCCATCGGCTACGGCTTTGACGCCATCCGGGCCGGCGACGTGGACTTCGCCCTCTGCGGCGGCGCGGATGCCTTGTGCCGCAAGACGTTCACCGGATTCTACCGCATCGGGACCATCGCCCCGGAGCGGTGCCAGCCCTTCGACAAGGACCGCAAGGGGATCCTCACCGGAGAGGGCGCGGGCGTCCTCGTGCTGGAGAGCCTGGAGTCCGCCCTGGCCCGCGGGGCCCGCATCCACGCCGAGGTGCTGGGGTTCGGGCTCAACTGCGATGCGTTCCACCCGGTCGCGCCGAACGAGGACAGCGTGGCCAGGTGCATGCGGCTCGCCCTCGACGACGCGGGCGTCAAGCCGGGCGAGGTCGACTTCATCTCCGCGCACGGCACCGGGACCAAGGCCAACGACGTCACCGAGGCCTCGGCGATCCGGCGGGTGTTCGGCGCGGACACCGCGCCGCGCACGATCTCCATCAAATCGATGCTCGGGCACACCATGGGCGCTGCGAGCGCGCTCGCCTCGATCGCCTGCGTGCTCGCGATCACCGAGAACTTCATCCCGCCGACGATCAACCACGTCGAGACCGACCCGGAGTGCGGTGTCGACTGCGTGCCCAACGAGGCGGTCGAGGCGCAACCGCGGATCGTCCAGAACAACGGGCTCGCGTTCGGCGGGAACAACGCCGTCGTGATCTACGGCAAGTACGAAGAGGAGCGGGTGTGACAAGACTTTGCGCGCACAAGAGGCGTTCCCGATGAGCTGTCTGATCACCGGCACCGGAGCGGTGGCGAGCGTCGGGAACACCGCGGCCGAGGTCTTCGACGCGCTCTGCGCGGGCCGCAGCGGACTGGCGCCGCTGCGCGGCTTCGACAGCGACAAGTTCCGCGCCAAGAACGCCTACGAGATCGATGACCGCCCGGCGTCGGGAGGTGACGTGCCGTCGCGCGCCACGGACTGGCTGCTGCGAGCGGTTGCCGAGGCGTTGCGGGACGCCGGTCTCGGCGAAGACCTCTCCGACGTTCCCGTGCTCGTCGGAACCGGGCTGCGCGAACTGCGGTCCGTCGAGCTGAAGTGGCGCGACGGCGCCGAGTTCGACCTCGACCGGTTGCACTTCGGCACGGCGCTGCGGGAACGCTTCGGAGCCACCCGGACCTACACGCTCTCCAACGCCTGCTCGGCTTCCCTGCACACGTTGGCGATGGGCAGCGACATGATCGCCACCGGGCTCGCCGACACCGTCGTCGTCGCCGGCGTGGACACCGTCACGGAAAGCATGTTCGGGCTGCTCGACCGGGTCCAGCTCGATCCACCGGACCGCGTGCGGCCGTTCGACCGGGCCCGCAAGGGCACGCTCATGGGCGACGGAGCGGCGGCCGTGGTGCTGCGCCGGGACGATCCCGCGGCACTGGCCGGGGCCAGGGGCCGGCTGCGCGCCGTGAGCATGAACTGCGACGCGGGCCACGCGACCGCGCCCGACGCGCACAGCATCGCCGGCGCCATTCGCGCCGCGCACGAGCTCGCCGGTGTCAAAGCGCGTGACATCGACCTGATCCTGTTGCACGGCACGGGAACCCCGCTCAACGACGAGGCGGAGGCGACCGCGCTCAGCGAGGTCTTCGGCGCCGACGTCGAGCTGCCGCTGCTGACGGCGCTGAAGTCGATGACCGGCCACACCTCGGGCGGGTCGGGGCTGCTGAGCCTGATCGTCGCGGTGCTGGCGCTGGCATCCGGCCGGATCCCGCCCGCCACCGGCCTGACCGACCCGACGTCCGATGCCGAGCGCTTCCGGTTCGTCCGCGACCGTCGCCGGTACCCGGACCTCGGGCTGGCCCAGGTCAACGCCTTCGGCTTCGGCGGTGTCAACGCGGTCGCCGTCGTGGAAGGGATGGACGGCTGATGCGGATCGTCGTGACGGGTGTCGGCCTGGCACTGCCCGGCGCTGAAGACCTCGCGGCGCTGCTGCGCACCGACGGGCAGCGCGGCGAGCCGGTCGACCCCGGGGCCCGGATCGGGCGCCGCGGCCTGCGCTACAAGGATCGCGCCTCGCAACTCGCCCTGTGCGCGGCGGCGGAGGTGCTGACCGACGCCGGTTTGCGCGCGGCGGACGGCGAGTTGACCGTCGCCGGTGAATCGGTCGCCGTCGTGGCGAGCTCGAACCTCGGCAACCTGGACACCGTCTGCGAGATCGCGTCGGCCATCGCCGAGGAGTCGACTGATCGCATCAGCCCGATGGCCCTGCCCAATGCTTCGAGCAACGTCGTCGCGTCGTCGGTCGCCATGAAGTTCGGCCTGCGCGGCCCGAACCTGATGCTCTGCAACGGTCCGACCGCCGGCCTGGACGCCGTGCACTGGGGTGCGGCGCTGGTCGCCGCCGGCCGGTGCGAGCGCGCCCTCGTCGTCGGGGTGGAGACGCGCAACCACGTGGTCGAGGCCCTCACCGGCGAGGTCGACCTGCTGGACGGCGCGGTCGCGCTGGTGGTGGAGAGCGACGAGGCGGCGCGAGCGCGCGGTGCGCGGGCGGTCGCCGAACTCGGGCAGTACACCCGGGAAGGCAGCGTCGCCGCGTGCGTCGACAGGGTGCTCGCCGGCGGCGGTTCGCCCGGCATCTGGTTCACCCCGGACGCCGCCGAACGGCCGGAGGTCACGCCGGGAACACCGCGCCACGACGTCACGGGTGCCTTCGGGCTCGCGTCCGGTGCGCTCGGTGTGCTGCAGTGCGCCGCCGCGATCGGCTGGCTCGGCACCGGTGGCGCCGGTTCCGCGCTGGTCACCGCGGGCGACGACGCGGCCGACGGGGTCGCCGGAATGGTGTTGTGGTCAGCGGGGAAAGGGGAGCGATGAGTGCTGACACGTCGGCTTCGCCGAGCCAGGTAGCCCTTCTCGGCGGCCAAGAACCGGTCGCAGTGCGGTGCGCTAGGAAGGCGGAGGTGCCCGACGACCCGATTCGCGTCCTCCTGGTGCACGGGCTGTGCAGCAACGCCGCGATCTGGGACGCGTTCGTCGCGCTGGCCGACCCCAGGTGCGAGCTCTGGGTCGCCGAACTTCCCTGGCGCGGCACGGGAATCGCCGGATGGACATCGCTGCCGGTCGAGGAGTGGATCGGCCAGGCGGTCGCCCAGCTGCCGGGTGGTCCGGACGTGGTCATCGCGCATTCCTTCGGGACCAACGCCGTGCTCAGTTGGCTCGACCGGCAGGACACCGGGCCCAGCGGCCGGATCGCGGTCGGGAATCGGGAACTGCGCGGCGTCGTCCTCGTCTCGCCGCTCTACCGCGCCGAACCGGAGGACTTCGACTGGGATTCGATCGGCTACTACCTGCACAACTTCGACCAGATCCTGGCCGCGGGCATGCGCGTGCGGCCGGGCAGCAGGCGCCTCTCGCCCGAGCAGCGGCTGGCCATCGCGGTGAAGGTGCGCGACCTCATCGGGCCCTACGGCTGGATCCGGTTCCTCGACACCTACCTGCGGATGCCGGAGGTGCGCACCGAACGGCTGCTGATGCCGTTCCTCGTCGTCGGCGGCGAGTCGGATTCCATCGCGTTCCCCGCCGACTCGGAAGCCCTCGGCAAGGCGCTGCCGGACGCTTCGGTGCACATCCTCCCGGGCAGCGAGCACTTCCCGATGGTCGCGTCGGCGGAGTCGTTCGCCGACCTGGCAAACACGTTCCTCCGCACCCTGTCGGCCTGATCACCGCCAGGAGCCCGTCCACCCAACATGGAGCGCAACCGATGACCGCCGACACCGAGCCGGTACTGACGAAGTCCTTGTTCGCCAACACCACCCACGTGGCGCTGCGGCCCCGCTACGAGGGCTCCAACATCTGCACGTGGATCGGCTTCAAGCACGTCAACTACCTCGTCGAGGAGGCCGTGCTGGAGCACTTCCGCAGCGCGGGCCTGGGCGCCCGGGGCCTGTTCGAGGCATACGGCCTGGGGCTGGACATCGTCGACCTGGACACCCGCATCCTGCACGCGCTGCACATGGACGACCTCGCCGATGCGGAGGTCGTCTCGGTCACGAAGCCGGGCGATCCGGTGCTCGGCTTCCGCGTCACGCTGAGCCTGGAGCGCGCCGGGCAGCCGACCAAGGCGGTGGTCGCCAAGGTCAAGGTTTCGCTGCGCCCCACCGACTACCTGCCCGCCGCAGGTGAACCACCCGCGGAACTGGCCGGTTTCGTGGTGCCGAAGCTCGGCGCGCACCTGCCCGCCGCGCGCCCCACCGCGACCGTCGAGCCCGCCGACAACACCGCGCTCCAGCAGGGGCGCGGGACCACCGGCGGCGACCCGGTGCTGGAGCGGCTCACCGCCGGGGAGAACGCCTTCGGCTGGAAGTGGCGCATCCCCTACCCGTACTGCCACTTCACCGAGCGGCTGCAGATGTCGGGCTACCTGCGGCAGATGGAGGAGGTCGTCGACCTGTTCCTCGCCGATCGCGGCATCTCCATCCGCGAGCTGCTGGCCGACCGGCGGTGGATCCCGGTCGTCCCGCACTCGAACATCCAGATCCTGGACGAGGCCCTGATGGAGGAGGACCTCTACACCATCTACACCGTCGAGGGCATCTTCAAGGACTTCACCTACACCTCGCGGATGGACTGCTACGTCGTCCGCGACGGCCGGCTCGTGCAGACCGCCACCGGGCGGATCACCCACGGCTACGCCCTGATCGAGAGCCGCAGCGACTGGCGGCTGGTCAACTTCGACGAGCGCGTGGTGCGCGCACTGGGCGGCTGACGGGTCCACACGGCGCGGGAACGGAGACCCATGCACGAGTACTTGCTGATCGAGAGCGGCGGCCCCGGCGCGGGCGCCGGGTGCGACCGGTTCGTCGGCGACGCGGTCCGGTTGCTCGAAGGCGGCTGCGCGGTGTCGCTCCTGCTCATCGAGGACGCCGCGCCGGCCGCGGTGCGGGATGCGTTGCCGAGCATCGACGGATTCCTGCGCAACGGCGGCGAACTCTGGGTGGATTCGTTCTCCCTGCGGCAGCGGGCCGTGCGAGCCGAAGATCTGGTCCCCGGCGTCCGGGTCGTGGAAATGGCCGACGTCGCCGGGAAACTGCTGGAGACGGGACTGCGGGCGGTGTGGCACTGAGATGGTGTTCGCGGTTCCGCACACTGACGTGCTGCTGAAGGTACTCGGCGCGCCGCATCAGACCGAGCTGGTGACCAGCGTGTTCCGGTTGGCGGATGCGCTGCTCGACCGCGGCGCATCCGTGCAGGTCTGGACGTGCGGCGACGCCACCGGCCTGACCCGGGTCAGCCTCGGCGACAGCAAGCCGATCAACTTCGCCGATCGGCACGCCGACCACCCGTCGACGGCGCGGCTCGTGCGCGAGCTGCTGAGCGCGCACCCGGATCGGCTCGACTGGTACGTCTGCCGCTTCTGCTGCGCGGACCGCGGCGCGGCCGAGCAGATCCCGGAGGTGCGCAAGCGCCCGCCGGCCAGGTTCTGGGAGCACGTGCAGGCGACCGACAAGGTCCTGGCGATGGGGGTGTGCTGAGCGTGGCGAGCAGAAGCACCCTGATGATCATCGAGCGCGCCTACCGGGGATCGGTCGAGTCGCAGTTCGCCGACGTCCTCTACTTCGTCCGCGAACTGCACCGCCAGAGCGGCGGTGTCGACATCGAGCTGCGCGGGCCGGCGGCGGGGTTTGCGGTGGACACCGAGTTCGAACCCGCCATCCGCATCGCCGGCCGGGTGCTCGACTCGCTGCCCGACCCCCGCCACTCGCTGCGGCAGCTGCTCGACGACGGCGTCGGGGTCCGGGTCGAGGAGCCGGACCTGGCGGCCCTCGGCCCCAGCGCGCGGGACCGCCTGGTTCCCGGCGTGCACGTCGTTCCCGCGAACGAGCCGGCCTCGCGCTGGCCCGACTACGAACGGGTCTGGTTCTTCTGAGCCCGACTGCCCCGATCCGCCCGTCACAGCCGGAGGAAACACGAATGGCCCCCACCGCCGCCGTCGGCAACCCGGTCATCTCCGCGTGGTCCACCATTTCCCCCTTCGGGTTGAGCAGCGCCGAGTTCGCCGCAGGGCTGCGCTCGGGACGCAAGCCCGCGGGCCGTCTCGACCGCGGCGAGTGGCGAGTGCCGTTCGAAGAGGCGCACCTGGTGCCCGGCTTCGACATCAGGTCGGTGCTGGGCAGGCGCGGCACCCGCTCGATGGACCGGGCGAGCGGGCTGGCCGTCGCCGCGGTCGGCCGGCTGCTGGACGGCGCCGGCGGCGAGCGGCTGCCGGGCGTTGGCGAGGACACCGGGCTGGCGCTGGGGACCAGCACCGGGAGCGCCCAGAGCATGATGGACTTCACCCGGGACTCGCTGGTCGGCGAGCGGCCCTACCTGGTCGACCCGGCGCGCTTCCCGAACACGGTGATGAACTGCGCCGCCGGTCAGTCCGCCATCTGGCACCGCCTCAAAGGACCCAACACCACCATCGCCGGCGGGCGGGCCACCGGACTGCTGGCCCTCCAGTACGCGCTGCGGCTGCAGCGGGCCGGGCGGGCGGAGACCTTGCTGTGCGGGGCGGTCGAGGAGTTCTCGACCGCGCGCGCTTGGCTCGAATGGCACGCCACCGATCGCCGGGACAACGTGCTGGGCGAGGGCGCCGCGGTGTGGTTGCTGGAGCGCGCCGGTACAGCCCGGGACAACGGCAGGCCGGGCATCGCCGAAGTCATCGGCCTGGAGTTCGGATTCGCCAAGGACGGGCAGGAGATCCGCCCGGTCCTCGGGGCGGGCCTGCGCCGCCTGCTGGATCGGTCCGGGGTAGCGCCGGAGGAGATCTGGGCGGTCGCCGACTCGCAGGCGCCCGGCGCCGACGGGGAGGAGGAACGCGCGGCCATCGCGGACGTGCTCGGCACCGCCACGCCCCGGCGCGTGCCGTGCGCGGAGTCCATCGGGGACACCTCCGCGGCGTCCGCGGCGTTCCAGATCGCTGCTGTTCTCGCACTTGCGGAGGACGGCGGGGCAGGCGGTGCCCGGACGGTCCTGGTCACCTCGGCGGAATCGAACGGCGTCGTCGGAGCGGCCCTGCTGAAGCTGGTCGACCCCGCCTGATCCGGGAAGTAGCGCAGTACCGCCACGAAAGGGATGCACACGATGCCCGACACCAACGCGACGCCCATCGACCTGGAGGACCTGCGGCGCATCGTCGCAGAGGTGCTCGACGTCGAGGTGTCCGACGTGACCGACGACGCCCGGTTCGTGGAGGACCTCGGCGGCGATTCGCTGCTGGCGTTGGAGGTCATCGTCGTGCTGGAGAAGAAGTACGGGGTGAAGTTCACCGAGCCCGAGGTGCAGGGCCTGACGTCCCTGCCGAAGACCCACGACCTGCTCGCGGCCAAGTTGGGGGGCGCCTGATGCGCGCGGCGTGCAGCCCGATCGCGGGCGCGATCGAGGTCGCGGGCCAGGAGCTCGCGATGGTCATCGAGCCCTGCGAACCCGTTTTCGCCGGCCACTACCCGGGATTCCCGATCTTCCCCGGGGTGAGCATCGTCGAGTTCGTCCACCGCGGTGCGCTGGCCGCCATCCCGGAACCCCAGCAGCGGTGGGAACTCTCGGGCATCGACAAGGTCCGCTTCACCAGCCCCGTCTTCCCGGGTGACTCGCTGACCGCGGACCTCCGATGGCGGCGGCGCAGTGCCGGCTGGGCCTGCACCGCCTCGGTCGCCACCGAGCGCGGGCCCGCCGCGCAGGTCCGGATCAGCTTCGCGGAGGCGGGCGCGGCGACCGCGGGGGGCGGCGGAATCGACGGGATCAAGCGGATCCTGCCGCACCGGTACCCGATGCTGCTCGTCGACCGGGTCGTCGATCTCGTCCCCGGCGAGCGGCTCACCGCGCTGAAGGCGGTCACCTGCAACGAGCCGTGGTACCGGGAGCTCGCGGACGACGCCGACGACGAGGACTACGACTACCCGGGCGTGCTGCTGCTCGAATCCTGGTGCCAGGCGGCGGGATTGCTCATCGCGGGGGCGAAACCGAACCCCGACGTGCGTACCGGAACGGTGATGCTCTTCGGTGGGATCGCCGGCGTGCGCCGCACCGGGCGGGTCCGCCCCGGCGACGTCGTGGAGCACCGGGTCCGCTTGGCGCGGACGTTCACCGACACGGCGATCTTCGAAGGGGAGAGCGCGGTCGGCGGCGAGGTCGTGATGGAGATCGACCAGGTGGTGATGGCGCTGCGACCGGCATCCGAACTGACCGGCGCGGCGGCGGCCGGAGCGGAGGGGACGGGCGGATGACGGAGTCGGACAGGCGGGTCGCCCTGGTCACGGGCGGATCGCGGGGGATCGGCAGGGCGACCGTGCTGCGGTTGGCGCGGGGCGGGTTCGACGTGGCGTTCTGCTACGCGTCGAACCCCGAAGCGGCCGCGCTGCTGGAGAAGGAAGCCGGCGACCTGGGGGCGCGGGTGGTCGCCAAGCAGGCGGACGTGTCGCGGGCGGATGCGGTGCGCGCGCTGGTCGCCGACGCCCAGGAAGAACTCGGGCCCATCGACGTCGCGGTGACCTCGGCGGGCATCGTCCGGGACAACCCGCTGCTGCTGATGAAGGACGAGGACTGGCACCAGGTCCTGGACACCAACCTCGGCGGCACCTACCACGTCTGCCGCGCCGTCGTCTTCGAGATGATGAAGCGCAAGCGGGGTTGCATCGTCAACATCTCGTCGGTGGCCGGGGTCCACGGCAACGCCACGCAGACCAACTACTCGGCGTCCAAGGCCGGGATCATCGGCTTCACCAAGGCGCTCGCCAAGGAGGTCGGGAAGTACGGCATCCGCGCGAACGTGGTGGCGCCGGGCTTCGTCGAGACCGACATGACCGCCGGGCTGTCCGAGAGCACCCGCGCGGCCGCGGCGGCGAACATCGCGCTGGGGCGGTTCGGCCGACCGGAAGAGGTGGCCGACATGGTCGGTTACCTGGTGTCCGCCGAGTACGTGACCGGCAGCGTGCTGCAGATCGATGGCGGCATCGTCATCTGAGCCGGCCGAGGAGCGGAGAACCCGTCATGCCCAGGAAGAACAGCGTCCCCAGGTGGTACTTCTCGTTGCGCAGCCCGTACTCCTGGCTCGCCTACCGAGACCTGGTGGACCGGCACCCCGAGGTGGCGGCAGCGGTCGAGTGGCGACCGTTCTGGGAACCGGACGCCCGCAGCGAGCGGATGCTGGCCGATGCGGGCGGCAGCTTCCCGTACGTGGCGATGTCCCGCGCCAAGAGCCTCTACATCCTCCAGGACGTGCGCCGGCTCACCCAGGAGCGCGGTCTCGAACCGACCTGGCCGGTCGACCGGGACCCGGTGTGGGAAGTGCCGCACCTGGCGTACTTCGTCGCGCTGGACGGGGGACTGGGGCGGGAGTTCGTGGACCGCGCCTACCGCGCCCGCTGGCAGGAAGGGCGTGACATCTGCGACCGCGCCACCATGGCGGAGCTCGCCGCCGAGCTCGGGCTGCCGCCGGACCGCGTCTCGAACGCGGTCGACGACGAGGACCTGCGTCGGCGGGGGACCGCGGCACTGCTCGACATCGACGAGGACGGCGTGTTCGGGGTCCCGTTCTTCGTGGACCGCTTCAACAAGTTCTGGGGCGTGGACCGGCTGCCGGCCTTCGTCCGGTCGGTGGCCGGCACGGCCGTCGCACCGGTGCCCGTCGCGGCCGCGGAGCTGGACCCGGGCCTCGGTGGTGACCAGGGGCATGCCGGTGGCTGCGGCTGACCGACCGTTCCGCGCGACCTGGAGGGCGAGATGAGGGAAGGCAACATAAGTTCGGCCGCGGCCGTGCACCGGTGGGCTCGGGTCGCCGGCAGCACCACGGCGATCGTCTACGAGGACACCGAGATCAGCTATGCGCAGCTGTCCGCCCGGGTGCGGCGGTTGGCGGCGGTGCTCTCCGATGGCGGGCTCCGCCGCGGTGACCGGGTCGCCTACCTCGGTCGGAACAGCGCGCTGCTGCTGGAGACCGCGCTTGCCGCGGCGCACCTCGGCGTGATCTTCCTGCCGCTGAGCTTCCGGCTGTCCAGCGACGAAGTGGCTTTCCTGCTCGGCGATTCCGGTGCGCACACGCTCGTCGTCGAGGACGAGCAGCGGGCGTTGGTCGACGGCATCGCCGACTCGGTCCCGGTGCGCCGCTTCCTGCTCGACTCGGCGGCCGGACCCGCTCACCCGCGCTGGGAGAGCTTGTCGGCGGCGGCTTCGCCGGACCGGGACGACGAACCGGTGCACGTCCGGGAGGCGGACGTCGCCCTGCTCATGTACACGTCCGGGACGACCGGGCGGCCCAAGGGCGCGCTGCTGACCCACGGGAACCTGTGGTGGAACCAGGTGAACACGGCGACCGCGATCGAAACCCGGTTCCGCGACCCGGCCCTGGTCATCGCGCCCATGTTCCACATCGCCGGGCTCAGCGGCTTCACCATGGGCACCTTCGCGCACGGCGGCACCTTGGTGGTCCGGCGCGCGTTCAACGCCGAGCAGTGCCTGGAAGACCTGGTGGCACACCGGGTGGCCAATCTGATCGCGGTGCCGACGATGTTCGACGCCATCGCCCGGACCCCCGGTTTCGAGCGGGCCGACCTGTCGGCGTTGCGCGCCGCGATCGTCGGTGGCGCGCCGGTCCCGGACCAGCTCGTCCGCGACTACTCGGCGCGGGGGGTGAAGCTGCAGCAGGCGTGGGGCCTGACCGAGACCGCGCCGCTGGCGACCTACCTGCCTCCGCAGTTGGTGGACGGCAACCCCGGATCGGCGGGTTTCCCCATGCCGCACACCGAGATCAGGCTGATCGATCCGACGACCGGGGCCGTGGTGACCGAACCGGGCGAGGCCGGCGAGATCTGCGTCCGCGGGCCGAACGTGATCTCCGGGTACTGGAACGACCCGGACGCGACTCGCAAGGCGGTGGACGACGCCGGCTGGTTCCGCTCCGGCGACATCGGGCACTTGGACGAGCAGGGCCACCTCTACGTCGTCGACCGGCTCAAGGACGTGATCATCAGCGGTGGGGAGAACATCTATCCCGCCGAGATCGAGCGGCTGATGGCCGAGTTCCCGGGCGTCCGCGAGGTGGCCGTGGTGGGCGTGCCGCACCCGAAGTGGGACGAGACCCCCGTCGTGGTCGTGTGCCAGGACGGCGCGGCCACCCTGGAGGAGATCCGCGCGTTCCTCGGGGAGCGGTTGGCGCGGTTCAAGCTCCCCACCGCGGTGCACCACTGCGACGTCCTGCCGCGCAACGGCACCGGGAAGGTCGACAAGGCGGGGTTGCGGGCGCGGCTGGCCGGCGAGCTCGAACTGGTCGCCGCAGACCGATGATGCGAGCCAGGTCGGGAGGGGTGCGACGTGGTCGGCGTTCGTGATGGCACCGAGACCGCAGTTTCAATTGAAACTGCGGCCACGATCCACGGCGTCATCGAGGAAATGGCGCGGCGGAACCCGGCTGCGGTGGCGATCGCGCACCGCTGGTCCGAGCTGAGCTACGCGGCGCTCGACGCCAGGGCGAACCAGCTCGCGCACCACCTGCGCGCGCTGGGCACGGGGCCGGGTTCCCCGGTCGGCGTGGGCCTGCGCCGCGGGCCGGACCTGGTCGTGGCGCTGTTGGCCGTGCTCAAGGCCGGTGGCTCGTTCGTGGCCCTCGACCCCGCCGAACCGGCGAAGCGGCTGGCGCTCATCGCATCCGACGCCGACCTGCACTGCCTGATCACCGGCGGCGCCGGCCCATCGGGGCTTCCCGCCCGCCACCTCGTGCGCATCGACGCGCACGCCGCGGAGATCGCCCGGCGGCCCACCGCGCCACTGGAGTCCGTTGTGGACGGTGAGTGCCCGGCGTACGTCACGTACACATCGGGACCGCACGGCCGCCCGCTGGGAATCGTGGTCCGGCACCGCGACGCGCTCGGCCGCTTCGCCGGGATGCGCGACCGCATCGGTTGCGCGGAATCGGACGTCGTCCTCGCGTTGACCAGCATCTCCTTCGACTCCGGGGTGCTGGACGTGCTGTGGCCGCTGACCTGCGGCGCGAAGGTCGTCATCGCCGGGGACCGGCTGATCGAGAACCCGGCTCCCGCCGCCGAGCACCCGCTCGGCTTCAGCCTGTTCTTCTTCGCCGCCGCCACGGCCGACGAGCAGCGGCGCGACGGGTACCGCCTGGTGCTGGAGGCCGCGAAGTTCGGCGACGCCCACGGGTTCGAGGCCGTGTGGACCCCCGAACGGCACTTCCACTCCTTCGGCGGCCTGTACCCGAACCCGGCGGTCATGGCCGCGGCGCTGGCGACGGTGACCGAGCGGATCGGACTGCGGTGCGGCAGCGTGGTCGCGCCGCTGCACGACACGGTCCGCATCGCCGAGGAGTGGTCCTTGGTGGACAACCTCTCCGATGGCCGGGTCGGCCTCGCGTTCGCATCCGGCTGGAACACCAACGACTTCGTGTTCTTCCCGGACCACTTCCCGCGCCGCAAGCAGCGGATGGCCGAGCAGCTGGACGAGTTCCGGCGGCTCTGGCGAGGGGAGCCGGTTCGGCGGCGGGGCGGCGACGGCGCGGAGGTCGACGTGCGGGTCTTCCCGTCGCCGGTGCAGGACGAGCCGCCGATCTGGCTCACCTCGGCGGGCTCGGTGGAGACCTTCGAGCGCGCAGGGGCGGCCGGGGTGAACGTGCTCACCCACCTGCTCGGGCAGGACCTCGACGAGCTGGCGGTGAAGATCGCGGCGTACCGGAACGCCAGGGCCGAGCACGGTTTCGCCGGGCCGGGCCGGGTGTCGGTCATGGTGCACACCTTCCTGCTCGACGACGCGGAGCAGGCGTTGGCGCTGGCGAGGGGCCCGTTCCGGGAATACCTGCGCAGCTCCGCGGAGCTCAGCCGGGTGCTGTTCGGCGCCGGGACCGCCGTCACCGACGAGGACCTCGAATCGGTGCTGGACCTGGCCCTCGACAGGTACCTGGAGCGGTCCGGCCTGTTCGGTTCGCCGGCGGAGGGCGTCGAAGTGGTGCGCAGGTTGGCGGCCGCGGGTGCGGACGAGATCGCGTGCCTGATCGACTTCGGGGTCGCCGTCGACGAGGTGATCGCGGGCCTGCCCACGCTGAACCGGCTGAAAGAACTGCACGAGGAGGAGGTGGCCGACGCCGAGCACTCGTTCGCGCAGCTCGTCCGGCGGCACAACATCACCTTGCTGCAGTGCACGCCGTCCTTCCTGGCCGCGCAGCGCGCCGGTGTGGAGTCGTTGAGGGGCGCCCGCGCGGTGCTCGTCGGCGGGGAGGCGATCCCAGCGGATCTGGCGCGACGCCTGTCGGCTGCTCTGCCGGGGGTGCGGCTGTTCGCCGCATACGGCTCACCGGAGACGACCTCCTGGGCCGCGGTCCACGAGATCGGCCCGGACGCGGCGGTGCCCATCGGCCGAGCGCTGCCGGGCACCGAGGTGCTGGTGGTGGACGAAGACCTGCGGGAGGTGCCGGTCGGAGCGGTCGGTGAGCTCCTGATCGGCGGGGCCGGGATCGCCGCGGGTTACCTCGCGCAGCCCGGGCTCACCGCGCAGCGGTTCGTCGCGAGCGGATCCGGGGCCGCCTACCGGACCGGGGACCGCGTGCGCCGGGAAGCGGACGGAACCCTGACGCTCCAGGCGCGTGAGGACCGCCGGGTGACCGTCCTCGGGCACCGAGTCGAACTCGCCGAGGTGGAGAACGTGCTTTCCCAGCACGCCCAGGTCGAATTCGTCGAGGTGACCGCGAGCACCGGTCGGTCCGGTGGCGCGCAGCTGGTCGCGCGGGTCGCCCCGGTGGCCGAGCCGGCCGACCACGTCGCCGAAGAGGCCCACGTGCGCCGTTGGTGCCAGGAGTGGGAACGGATGTATGCCGTTGCCGAGCCGGGAATCGGTGCCGTCGACCCGATTCCGCCCCAGGACATGCGCGCGCGGCTGGACCACACCGCGCGCCGCATCGCGGACCTGGCGCCGCAGTCGGTCGTGGACGTCGGCGCCGGCCCCGGACTGCTGCTGCGCGCGCTGCTCCCGCACATCGCGGAATACCGCGGGATCGAGCCCTCCTCGTCGGCCGTCGGAGCGGCTCGGCAGTCGCTCGGCCCCGAGCCCCCGCACAACGTCGTCATCGACCACGCCGACGCCGCCGCGCTCGCCGGCCTGCCGACCGCCAGCGCCGACGTGGTGGTGCTGAACTCCGTCGTCCAGTACTTCCCGAGCACCGGATACCTGGAGCGCATGCTCGCCGAGGCCACCCGGGTCGGTCGGCGCGCGGTCTTCGTCGGCGACGTGCGGGGCTTGGCGGAGCTGGACGCGCTCTACGCGGCAGCGGAGCTCAAGCGCTGCCAACCGTTGACGTCGGCGGCGGAACTCGCCTCGGCGATCAGGAGAAGCGTCGCGGGCGAGCCGGAGTTGTGCCTCTCGCCCGCGTACTTCAGGAGCTTCGGCCACGCGCGGATCGAGCTCAAGCGCGGGCACGAGGTCAACGAGCCGACCTGCTTCCGCTACGACGTCACCCTGCTGCTCGACGAGCCACCCGGCGGCCCGGTCTCCGATGCAGTGGCCTGGTCGGAACTCCCGGCCGGACTGGACGGCCTCGCCCAGCGGATCGGCACCGGGCCGCTGACCGTCAACGGCATCCCCAATCGCCGGCTGGTGCGCCCGCGGGCGCTGCTCCAACTGCTCGGCGGGATTGCGGACGACACCACGGCCTGGGAGCTGGAGCGGCTGCTGTGGGAGGTCGACGGGTCGTCGGCCGTCGCCCCGGAGAGCGTCGTGGAGTTCGGTGAGCGGCACGGCGCGAGAGTCCGGCTGCTGGTCCCGGAACATGGTGGCCTGCACGAGTTCGACGCTGCTTTCGAGCCGGTGGAGGGGCGCACATGAAGGCCGGGGCAACCGATCCGCTGGCCGTGGCGCGGGCGCCCAGGTTCCGCGCGGCACTGCGCGCCTTCGCCCGGGAGAGCCTTCCCGGAGCCATGGTCCCGGGGCGGATCGAGGTCGGCGGCCGGGTTCTCGACGGGCTGACCGGAACCGCGTACGTGCCGCCGACCGGTCCGGTCGAAGCCCGGCTGGTCGGCATCTGGCAGGACGTGCTCGGCGTGCACCGGGTCGGCGTCGCGGACGACTTCTTCGATCTGGGCGGCACTTCCCTGACCGCCGCGGTCTTGTTGGACCGGGTGCGGGACGAGTGCGGCGTCGAAATCGGGCCGCACGAGCTGTACGCAGGGCCCGTCATCGCGGAGCTGGCGCGGTTGGTCGGCGATGAAGCCGTTCCCAGCGACCGATCGCGCGGAATCGCCCCCGACGCCCTGGCTGCGGAAGCGCTGCTGCCGGACGACGTCCGGCCAGATCAGGTCGCCGAGCCGGTCGCGCCCTTCCGGAATGTGGTGCTGACCGGCGCGACCGGGTTCGTGGGCGCGTTCCTGCTCCGCGACGTGCTGGACCGCTCCGATGCCGACGTGCACGTCGTCGTGCGGGCCGGCGACCGGGACGGTGCCGTGAACCGGGTCCGGAAGAACCTGGCCGCGTACGGTCTGTGGCGCAGGGCAGACGCACGACGTCTGGTCGGGATTCCCGCCGACCTCAGCCGCCCCTACCTCGGCCTGGACCGTCCCGCGTACGAGGAACTGGCACGCCGGGCCGATCTGGTGCTGCACAGCGGCGCCGGGACCAGCCCCGTGCTTTCCTACCGGCAGCTCAAGACGACGAATGTGCTGGGAACATTGGAAGTCCTGCGGCTGGCGTGCCGAGGTCGCGTGAAGCCGGTGCATTACGTGTCGTCGCTAGAGGTGTTCCCCGATGCCCTGGGCGCGCAGCCCCTCGGCCTGGTGGAACCGCCTGATGTGGACGGTGCGATCGGCGGTCGTGCGCAGACCAAGTGGGTGGCGGAGCGCCTCGTCGCGCAGGCCGGGCGGCGCGGCCTCCCGGTCGCGATCCACCGCCCCGGGCGGGTCGTCGGGGGTCGAGCGACCGGGGCCTGCCCGCCGGAGCTGTTCTTGTGCGCCTGGCTGAAGGGCTGCATCCAGCTGGGCTCGGCGCCGGACCTGGACCTGTTCGTCGACGCGGTTCCGGTCGACTTCGTGGCTGCGTCCATCGCGCGAATCGCGTTGAGCGGAACGGGGTTGGGCCGAGCGCACCACCTGCCGGGCGCTCCGCCCGTGCGCTGGGCGGAGCTCGTGGACCTGCTGAGCGAATCGGGGTATCGGGTGTCGCGCAAGCCGTACGGGGAATGGCGCAGGGATTTGCGCGTCGCGGTGGAAGTCGGCGCGGATAATGCGCTGCTCCCGTTCCTGCCGCTGTTGGGCGAGGACGGACCGGCGCCGGACCTGCCGCTCCGAAATGTCGGCCACCCATTCGAGGAGGATCGGGCGGGCGACTCGGAAACGGCTCCTCCGGTGCGCGTCCCGGAACTGATATCGGGTTGCCTGGACTACCTGGTCGCGATCGGGAACCTGGAGCCGCCGATGGCCGCTGGGTGAATTGAGCATTTTCCAACCTCGTTTTGGGTGGCGGTGCGGGTGGCGGCGTCGCGGCTGCGGATCGACCAGGATGAAAAGACCCATTCGAATCCGAGCTGCCGAGGGGCGATCGTGCCCCGGCGGCGTTCGAATTGCCGCAAGAATGCGGAATTCGAGTGCGCAGGGGTCGTGAGTGGTCATGGTCGTCATAGCAGCCATAGCCACTCACGACCCAGGACACAGGCCTTCCGCGCAGAGGATGGAAAACGCTCGTTGCTTCGTCCGCTGTCGGGTGGCATTCGGGCACTCGCGAAATCCCGTGCGGGTCATGCGGGTGTCGCATGGTTTCCGCTGTCGCTGAAAGGTGCGCCCCCGGTGATCGCAGCTGTTTGTTTCCGGATGTCGTCGTTCTAGCCTTGCAATGGAAATCCGGCTGGACTGGTGAGGTTTGCCGTGACCGCTAAGAAATCAGCAGTCGAGGACATTCTCCCGCTCACCCCGCTGCAAGAGGGGTTGCTGTTCCACGCCTGGTACGACGAGCAGGGGCCGGACGTCTACATCGTCCAGCTGAGCGTCGAGCTCGAAGGCGATTGCGACGTCCCGAGGTTGCGGGCAGCCGCTCAGGCGTTGGTGGACCGGCACGCGAGCTTGCGCGCGGCGTTCGTGCGCCGCGGTGGCCGGGAGCCGGTGCAGGTGATCGCCCGGCGGGTGCGGGTGCCTTGGCGGGAGCTCGACCTGGTGGCGGTGGACGATCCGGCGGCCGCCTTCGCGGATGTCCTCGCGGCGGACCGGAACGAGCGGTTCGACCTGGGGAGACCGCCGCTGGTGCGCTTCATGGCGGTGCGGTTCGCCGCGGACCGCGTCCGCCTGGTGATGACGTGCCACCACGCCTTGTTCGACGGTTGGTCGCTGCCGATCGTGGTCGATGAGCTGGTCGAGCTGTACTCCCGCGACGGCGACACCAGCGGGCTCCCGCCGGCTCCGGCGTGGCGGGAGTACTTGGCGTGGTTGTCCGATCAGGACGGTGCGGGGGCTGTTCGGGCGTGGGGTGAGGCCCTTGCGGGGGTGGACCAGCCGACTTTGGTGGCTCCGGGCGCGGGTCGGGGCGGAGTGGTGCCGGGCCGTGCGGTGGCTGACGTCTCGACGGGTCTGCTGGGCGGTCTGCGGTGCCTGGCGGCCGAGCGTGGTGTGACGTTGTCGTCGGTGGTTCAGGCTGCTTGGGGGGTGTTGCTCGGCGAGTTGGCCGGCTCCGGGGACGTGGTCTTCGGCTCCGTGGTGGCGGTTCGACCCCCGGAAGTCCCGGGTGTCGAGTCGCTGGTGGGGTTGTGCGTCAACACGGTTCCGGCGCGGGTTCGGTGGTCGCCTGGGACGCGCGTTGGAGATTTGCTGGCGGAGGTTCAGTCCGCGCAGATCGGGTTGATGCCGCACCGGCATGTGGGGCTGCCGGAGATCCAGGGTGCGCTGGGTGTTGGCGAGCTGTTCGACTCGGTGGTCATCTTCGAGAACTACCCGGCCAAGCCGGGAACGGCCGGCGAAGCGGCAGCGGGGCCTTCGCTGCGCGTCGCGAACGTCGAAGGTCTGGACTCGACGCATTACGGGTTGGCGTTGGTGGTGCTGCCGGGGGAAGAGCAGCTGACGTTGCGCCTGGACTACCGGCCGGATTGCTTCACCGCGGAGGAAGCGGAACTGGTCCTGCGGCGGTTCGTCCGCGTGCTGGAGTCGATGGCCGCCGATTCCGACATGCTCGTGGCGGACATCGACATCCTCACCGAGGAAGAGCGGTACCAGCTGCTTGAGGTGTGGAACGGGCAAGGTGTGGTCGTCGCTGAGTCGACTCTGCCGGAGCTTTTCGAGGCTCAGGTGGCGAAGTCGCCGGATGCCACTGCGGTGGTGTGCGGTGCTGAGTCGGTGTCGTATGCCGAGTTGAATGCTCGGGCGAATCGGCTTGCTCGGTGTCTGATCGGTCGTGGTGCTGGGCCGGGTTGTGTTGTGGGTCTTGCGGTTCCGCGGTCGGTTGAGATGGTTGTGGCGGTGTGGGCGGTGCTCAAGGCGGGTGCTGCGTATCTGCCGGTCGATCCGGGATTTCCGGCCGAGCGCATCGGGTTCCTGCTGGCCGACGCCGACCCAGTGCTGGTGGTGACGACGGTCGAAGCCGAACATGTGGTGCCGCAGGGTTTTCCGGTTCTCGTGTTGGACGATCCGGGAACCGCGGCCGCGGTGGCCGGCTCTCCGGGTGCGGATATCACTTGTGCGGATCGTGCCGCCGTGCAGCTCGACGACGCGGCGTACGTCTTGTTCACGTCGGGTTCGTCGGGGCGGCCGAAGGGCGTGGTGGTCACTCACCGGAATGTGTGCGGGTTCGTTGCGGCCGTCGATCCGTGGTTGGGGGCCCGCTCCGGGGACAGATTGCTCGCGGTGACGACGTTGTCGTTCGACATCGCCGTGGTCGAGTTGCTGGCGCCGCTGCTCGCCGGTGCGGCGGTGGTCGTGGCTCGCGGTGGCGAGGTCGGAGATCCACGGGCATTGGCGGCTTTGGCGGCAGACCACGCGGTGACTGTCATGCAGGCGACGCCGGCTCTGTGGCAGGCGCTGGTGTCCGAAGCGCCGGGGATGATTCACGGGCTGCGGGTGTTGACCGGCGGTGAAGCCCTGCCTGAGCAGCTGGCGGCCCGGCTGCGCGGTTCGGCCGGTGAGGTGGTCAACCTCTACGGGCCGACGGAGGCCACGGTGTGGTCGACGGCGGCGGAAATCGATCGCGGTGGCCGGGTGACCATCGGCCAGCCGTTGGGCAATACCCGCGTCTACGTCCTCGGCCCGAACCTGCGGCCGGTGCTTCCCGGAGTGACCGGTGAGTTGTTCATCGCCGGTTCCGGGGTGGCGCGGGGTTATCTCGGGCGTCCGGGGTTGACGGCCGGGCGGTTCGTGGCTGATCCGTTCGGTCCGCCTGGTGGGCGGATGTACCGGACCGGGGATGTGGCGCGCTGGAACCGGGATGGGGAGTTGGAGTTCGTCGGTCGGGTGGATGAGCAGGTCAAGGTTCGGGGTTTCCGGATCGAGCTGGGTGAGGTCGAGGCCGCCTTGGCTGCTCATCCGGCGGTGTCGCAGTGCGTGGTGGCCGCGCGGGAGGACCGGCCGGGGGAGAAGCGCCTGGTCGCCTATGTGATGGCCGATGCCGGTGACCCGGCTGAATTGCGGTCGTACGCGGCTCGGCGGCTGCCCGGCTACATGGTCCCGTCGGCTGTGGTGGTCCTCGACGGTTTCCCGTTGACGGCGAACGGGAAGCTGGACCGGAAGGCGTTGCCCGCTCCCGATTTCGGCTCCGGTGTGGCGGAGGTTCCGCCGCGGACTGAGCGCGAGGCGTTGGTGTGCAGGTTGTTCGCCGAGGTGCTGGGCGTTGCGGAGGTGGGGGTAGAAGACAGCTTCTTCGACCTGGGCGGCCACTCGTTGCTGGCGACTCGGTTGGCCGGCCGTGTCCGCGCCGAGTGCGGTGTGGAGTTGTCCGTGCGCGCGGTGTTCGAGGCACCAACAGCGACACAGCTGGCCATCCGGATCGACACCGAAGCGGGAGTGCATCACCCGGTAGCGCTGCGCGCCGAGCAGCGGCCGGAACGGGTTCCGCTGTCCTTCTCCCAACGCCGCTTGTGGTTCGTGGGAGAGCTCGACGCGACCGGCTCGGCGTACCACATCCCCCTGGCGTGGCGGATCCCCGGTGAGGTCGACATCGTCGCCCTGCGAACGGCGGTGCGGGACGTTCTCACGCGCCACGAGGCGCTGCGGACGGTATTCCCGCTCGGCGAGGACAGCGTGCCCTGGCAGCAGCTCCTGAACGCCGACACCGCGCTGGAACGTGCCTTCGGCACTGCCGGAGCGGAGATCGGCTCCGACGACGTCGAGCGGGTGGTCGCCGAGCATTCCGCGCAGGCCTTCGACCTGGGGGTGGAGCCGCCGATCAGGGTGCGATCGTGGGAGGTGGCCGGTGGTGGCCGTGTCCTGCTGGTGGTCGTGCACCACATCGCCGGTGACGGTTGGTCGGTGGGGCCTCTGGTGCGGGACTTGGCCGTCGCATACGCGGCGCGGTGCACCGGCGAGGCGCCAGGTTGGCGGGAATTGCCGGTTCAGTACGCGGATTTCGCGTTGTGGCAGCGGAAAGCCCTGGGCAGCGAGGACGAACCCGGCAGTGCGATCTCGCGTCAGCTGGACTTCTGGAAGCAGGCTCTGCGGGGCCTTCCGGAGGAACTGGCCCTTCCGGCGGACAGGTCTCGGCCGGCCGTGGCGTCGTATCGGGGCCGGACTCTTTCGGCCGTCGTCGAGCCGGGTGTGCACCGGCGATTGGTCGAGCTGGCCCGGGAGTGCCGGGCGAGCACCTTCATGGTGCTCCAGGCCGCGCTCGCCGCGTTGCTGACGCGGTTGGGTGCGGGGACGGACATCCCGATCGGGAGTCCGATCGCTGGGCGCGACGACGAGGCGTTGCACGATCTCGTGGGTGCGTTCGTCAACACGCTGGTGTTGCGGACGGATACTTCGGGGGATCCGAGTTTCCGGGAGCTGCTGGCGAGGGTCCGGGAGACGAACCTGGCTGCCTACGCCCATCAGGACTTGCCGTTCGAGCGGCTCGTGGAGGCGTTGAACCCGCAGCGGTCCCTGGCGCGTCACCCGCTGTTCCAGGTGGCTCTCGCGTTCAACAACGGACCCATCGCCGCGCTCGACCTGCCCGGCGGGAACGCCGAGCCGATTGCCGTCCCCATCAGCACCGCCAAGTTCGACCTCGCCTTCACCGCGGTCGAACTCCCGGCCTCGGGAGAGCACCCCGACGGCCTGGAGGTGTCCGTGGAGTACAGCGTGGACCTCTTCGACGCGGACACCGCCGAGCAGCTCCTCCGGCGATTGCTGCGCCTGCTGGACCGGGCGTCCGCCGATGCCGATCGGCCACTGCACGAGCTCGACGTCCTCGCGGCGGCCGAGCGCCACCGGCTCCTCCACGAGTGGAACGGCGGTCAGGCGGCACCCGGTGCCCTGGTCCCCGATCTCTTCGAAGCGCAGGTCGCGCGTACTCCCGACGCGGTCGCGGTGCTGTGTGACGGGACGGCGGTGACGTACGCCGAGCTGAACGCGCGGGCGAACCGGTTGGCGCGATGCCTGGTCGAGAAAGGGGCCGGGCCGGAGACCGCGGTGGGGCTCGCGATCCCCCGGTCCGTCGAGATGGTGGTGGCGCTGCTCGCCGTGCTGAAGGCGGGGGCCGCATACGTGCCGCTGGACCCGGCATATCCAGCCGACCGGCTCGCGTTCATGGTGACCGACTCCGCACCGGTGCTCCTGCTCACCCGCAGCGACGTCGAGCAGCAGTTCGCAGCCGGCCGGATGGTCTTGGACGAACCGGGTGTCGTCGAGGCGCTGGCCCGGTACGCCGGTACCGACCTGACCGACGCCGAGCGGACCGGTCCGCTGGATCCGGCGAACCCGGCCTACGTCATGTACACCTCCGGCTCGACCGGAACCCCCAAGGGGGTCGTCGTCACGCACTCGGGGATGGCGGATTCCGTCGCGTGCGCGCACGCGGTCGTCGGCCCGGAACGACTCGCCCGCGTGCTCGCCTCGACATCGCTGAGCTTCGACACCTCGGTGCTGGAGATCTTCCCGCCGCTGACCTCCGGAGGGGCGATCGAAGTGGTACCCGATCTCCTCACCTTGGCGGAGCGCCCGCAGGTGCTGTCGGACGGCGGCCTCGTCAGCGCCGTGCCGTCGGTCCTGGCGAAGGTGATTCGCGGCCAGGAGCGGGCGGAGGGCGTGCACACGGTGATCTTGGGCGGCGAATCCTTCACCGCCCAGCTCGTCCGGGACATCCGCGCGGTCTTCCCGAACTGCCGGATCATGAACTTCTACGGGCCGACCGAGGCCACGGTCTACTCCGCCGTCTGGTACTCCGACGGTGACGAGCCGCCGCAGGTGCCGATCGGGCCGCCGGTGCCGGGCACCAGGGCCTACGCGCTGGGGCCCGCTCTGGAGCTGGTGCCCGCCGGGGTGGTGGGCGAGCTGTACATCGCGGGTGCCGGGGTGGCGCGCGGGTACTCGGGGCGTGCCGGGTTGACGGCCGAGCGCTTCGTGGCCGATCCGTTCGGCCCCGCCGGGGGGCGGATGTACCGGACCGGCGACCGGGTGCGCTGGAACCGGAACGGGGAGCTGGAGTTCCTCGGTCGCGCCGACGACCAGGTCAAGGTCCGTGGCTTCCGCATCGAACTGGGCGAGATCGAGGCGGCGGTCGCTGCGCATCCGCGGGTCGCGCAGTGCGTGGTCGTGGCGAGAGAGGAGCGGGAGGGCGAGAAGCGCCTGATCGCCTATGTCGTCCCCGAGGCCGGGGGGTGCGATCCGGCGGAGGTGCGGGCTCAGGTGGCCCGCAGCCGACCGGATCACATGGTGCCTTCGGCGGTGGTCCTGCTGGAGAGCCTTCCGCTGACCGCCAACGGGAAGCTGGACCGGAAGGCGCTGCCCGCGCCGGACTTCGGCGCCGGGAAGGCGATCACGCCACCGCGGACGCCGCGCGAGGAACTGCTGTGCGGGTTGTTCGCCGAGGTCCTGGACGTGGACGAGGTGGGGATAGGCGACGGCTTCTTCGATCTGGGTGGTCATTCGTTGCTGGCGACTCGGTTGGTGAGTCGCATCCGCACCGCGTGCGGCGTGGGGTTGTCGGTGCGCGCGGTGTTCGAGGCGCCGACGGTGGCGGAGTTGGCCGCGCGGTTGGATGGCGATGACGAGTCGGTGCGCCCGGTGTTGGCGGGGATGGTGCGGCCGGAGCGGGTGCCGTTGTCGTTCGCGCAGTACCGGTTGTGGTTCGTGGACAAGCTGGACGCGGTCGGTTCGGCGTATCACATTCCGCTCGCCTGGCGGTTGACCGGCGAGGTCGACGTTCCCGCGCTGCAGGCGGCGGTGTGGGACGTGGTCGATCGTCACGAAGTCCTGCGGACGGCGTTCCCGGACGTGGCGGGGGTGCCGTTCCAGCGGGTGGTCGGCGATGCCCGGGATGTTCTGGACGTTCCGGTGCTCGCGGTCGCCGCGGACGACGTCGAGGAGGTGTTGGCCGATCACGTCGAGCGGGGTTTCGACCTGTCCCGCGAGGCACCGGTCCGTGCGCGAATCCTCGTGGTGGACGAGCGCGAAGTCGTGCTGTCGGTGGTGTTGCACCACATCGCCGGCGACGGTTGGTCGGTAGGTCCCCTGCTGCGGGACCTGGCCGCGGCGTATGCCGCGCGGTTCGCGGGTGAAACGCCGGATTGGCGGGAATTGCCGGTGCAGTACGCGGATTTCGCGTTGTGGCAGCGGCAAGTCCTGGGCAGCGAAGAAGATCCGGACAGCGTGATCTCCCGCCAGCTGGAGTTCTGGGAAGCAGCCCTGCAGGATCTTCCGGAAGAAATCGCCCTTCCCACCGACCAGCCGCGTCCGGCAGCCGCTTCGTACCAGGGGTGGACCCATTCGGCCCCCGTCGCCCCCGAGGCGCATCGGAGGATGGTCGAACTGGCCCAGGCGTCCCAGGTGAGCACCTTCATGGTGGTGCAGGCTGCGTTGGCGGTGTTGTTGACGCGGCTGGGCGCGGGTACGGACATTCCGATCGGAAGCCCGATCGCTGGTCGTGCGGAGCAGGCGACCGAGAATCTGGTGGGATTCTTCGTCAACACGCTGGTGCTGCGGACCGACACTTCCGGTGATCCGAGCTTCCGGGAACTGCTCGCACGGGTCCGGGAGACGAACCTGGCCGCTTACGCCCACCAGGACTTGCCCTTCGAGCGGCTCGTCGAAGCGCTCAACCCGCAGCGATCCCTCGCCCGGCACCCGCTGTTCCAGGTCCTGCTCACGGCCGGCAACGCGCCGGCCGGGGCGCTCCGACTGCCCGGCGCCCACGTGGAGCAGGTGACGGCCGCGGCCCGGACTGCCAAGTTCGACCTCGCCTTCACCGCACTTGAGCACGGTGGGCCGGACGGCGGGCTCGACCTCTTCCTCGAATGCAGCGCGGACCTTTTCCGGCCGAACACCGCCGAGGCACTGCTCCGGCGGCTGGTTCGGGTGCTGGAAGCGGTCGTGGCCGACCCTGACGTCCGGGTCGGGGACGTCGAGGTCCTGTCCGGGGCGGAGCGGCGCCTGCTGCTCGAAGCGCGGCGGGAAGCCGATGTCCCGGTCGCCACGCTGCCGGAGTTGTTCGAGGCTCGGGTGGCGGAGTCGCCGGACGCCGTCGCGGTGGTGTGCGGCGACGAGTCGGTGACCTACGCGGAGCTGAACTCCCGCGCGAACCGGCTCGCGCGGTGCTTGGCGGATCGCGGAGTGGGGCCGGAAAGCGTTGTGGGATTGGTGTTTCCACGAACGCCTGCGATGATCTCGGCGATGCTGGCCGTGCTCAAGGCCGGCGCCGCCTACTTGCCCATCGATCCGGATCAGCCCGCCGATCGGATCGCGTTCATGCTCGCCGACGCCGAGCCAGTCCTGGTGCTGACGACCACCGAGGTCGCCCTGCCGCCCGGAACGCCGCGTCTGGTCGTCGATGAGCCACGCACGGCCGACCTGCTGGCCGGGATGCCGGATGCGGACCTCTCCGATGCCGATCGCGCTGCCCCGCTGCACGTGGGCAACGCGGCGTACCTCCTCTACACCTCGGGTTCGTCGGGCCGGCCGAAGGGCGTGGTGGTCGATCACGCGAACGTGGCGAGGTTGTTGGCGGTCGCCGGCTCCCGGATCGATGCGGGACCCGGCGATGTGTGGACGTTGTTCCACTCGTACGCGTTCGACTTCTCGGTGTGGGAGATGTGGGGTGCGCTGGCCGGCGGCGGGCGGCTCGTGGTCGTGCCGTGGGAGGTGACGCGTTCCCCGGCGGATTTCGCGGAGCTGCTGGTCCGCGAGCAGGTGTCGGTGCTGAACCAGACCCCGTCGGCGTTCTACCAGTTGGTGCGGGTCCTGGAGGACGAGCCGTCCCGGCGGGACGGTTGGCGGGTGCGCTGCGTGGTCTTGGGCGGCGAGGCCCTGGACCCGGCTCGCGTCCCGGTCTGGGAAACCGGCATGCCCGCGGTGGTGAACATGTACGGGATCACCGAGACCACCGTGCACGTCACCCACGCGGAGATCGACGCCGAGGATCGCCACGGCCGCAGCGTGATCGGCCGGCCGCTGGTGGACCTGCGGGTGCACGTGCTGGATTCGAACCTGCGACCGGTTGCGCCGGGCGTGGTGGGCGAGCTGTACGTCGCCGGTGCCGGGGTGGCGCGGGGCTATTCGGGGCGGCCCGGCTTGACGGCGCAGCGGTTCGTGGCAGATCCGTTCGGCCCCGCCGGGAGCCGGATGTACCGGAGCGGCGACTTGGCGCGCTGGAGCGGCGACGGCGAGCTGGAGTACGCGGGGCGCGCCGATGACCAGGTCAAGGTGCGCGGTTTCCGGATCGAACTCGGCGAGGTCGAAACCGTCCTCACCGGCCACCCCGACGTCGCCCAGGTCGCCGCGGTCGCCCGGGAGGACCAGCCCGGCGAGAAACGGCTCGTCGCCTACGTCGTCCCCGGCCCCGGTGGGTGCGATCCTGCCGGCGTGCGGGCCCACGCGACCCGTCGCCTGCCGGACTACATGGTGCCTTCGGCGGTCGTGCTCCTCGATGCGCTTCCGTTGACCACCAACGGAAAGCTCGACCGCGGGGCGCTGCCCGCGCCGGCGCTCGAAGCCGCCCGCGGGCGACGTCCGGGCAACGAGCGCGAGGAACGCCTGTGCGCGGCGTACGCCGAGGTGCTCGGCGTCGCCGAGGTGGGAGCGGACGACGACTTCTTCCGGCTCGGCGGCGACAGCATCATGACGATCCAGCTGGTGGCGAAGGCCCGTCGCGCGGGGGTGCGGATCAGCCCGAAGCAGGTCTTCGAGCAGAAGACCCCGGCGGCCCTGGCCGTCGTAGCCGAGGTCTCGGACGAGCCCGGCGCGGTGGTCGGGGGTCCGGAGGCCGGACCGGTCGCGTTGACGCCGATCCTGCACTGGCTGCGCGATCGCGGCGGCCCGGTGGACCAGTACCACCAGAGCATGGTGGTGCAGGTTCCTGCGGCGGTCGGCGAAGCCGATCTGGCCAGGGCCCTGCAGGCCGTCATCGACCACCACGATGCGCTTCGGCTGAGCCTCGACGACTGGAACCTGCGGGTGCTCCCACCCGGGACCGTTCGGGCCTCCTCGCGGCTGCGCCGCGTCGTGCTGGACGGCCCCGACCCCGACGAGGTCGTGGGCGAGCACCTCGACGACGCGGTGCGCCGCCTGAACCCCCGCACCGGCGAGATGCTTTCCGCGACCTGGCTGGATGCGGGGAACCACTGCCCCGGCCGGCTCCTGCTCGTGGTCCACCACGTGGCCGTCGACGGTGTGTCCTGGCGGATCCTGCTGCCCGACCTGCAGGACGCGTGGTCCCAAGTCGCGGCGGGGGCAGACCAGGTGATCCTCGAACCCGTCGGCACATCCTTGCGCGGCTGGGCCGACCACCTGGTCGAGCAGTCCCGCTCCCCGGAGCGGCTCGCCGAGCTGCCCGGCTGGCAGCTGGTGTCCGGTGTCGAGGAGCCCGTGCTCGGAAACCGGCCGCTCGATCCGGCCACCGACACCACGGCGACGCTGCGCGCGATCGAAGTCGTCATCTCCGCCGACGACGTGCTGCCGCTGCTGACGACCGTTCCCGCCGCGTTCCGCGGCAATGTCGACGACATCCTGCTCACCGCATTGGCCTTGGCCGTGCAGCACCGGCGTGGCGGCGGCGCCGTGCTGGTGGACGTGGAGACGCACGGCAGGCAGGAGGCGGCCGGGATCGATCTGTCCCGCACCGTCGGGTGGTTCACCTGCATCGCCCCGGTCGTTCTCGATCCCGGCGAGGTGGACCGGGAACAGGTGCTCAACGGCGGCCCGGGTGCGGCGCGGGCCGTCAAGCGGATCAAGGAACAGCTGCGCGCCATGCCAGATCGCGGGCTCGGCTACGGGATGCTGCGGTACCTCAACCCCGATACCCCGCTCGCCGGCGCGAAGGCGCAGATCGCGTTCAACTACCTCGGCCGCTTCACCGCACCGGCCGAGGCCGCGGATTGGGCGCCGGCGCCAGGGGCGGGCCTGGGAGCCGGGAGCGATCCGGATCTGCCCGCGGCCCACAGCCTCACCATCGACGCCGTGACGGAGGACGCCCCGGGCGGACCGAGGCTCGTGGCGACCTGGTCGTGGCCGGAAGGCCTGCTCGGGGAGCCAGAAGTGAGGGCCTTGGCGGCGGACTGGGTGGAGACGCTCCGAGCGTTCGTCCGCCACCCCGGCGGTGGCGGCAGCCCGTCGGACTTCCCGCTGGTTCCGCTGAGCCAGGACGACGTGGACCGCATCGAGCAGGCCGGTCCGGCGGTCGAGGACGTTCTCCCGCTGACCCCGCTGCAGGAGGGGTTGCTGTTCCACGCGTGGTTCGACGAGCTGGGGCCGGACGTGTACTTGGTCCAGCTGTGCGTGAAGCTGGCCGGTTCCTGGGACCTGCGGCGACTGCGCAACGCCGCGCAGCGCCTCTTGGATCGGCACGGGAGCCTGCGCGCCGGGTTCGACCGGCGCGGCCGGGAGCCGGTGCAGGTCGTCGCCCGGCAGGTGCCCCTGCCTTGGCGCGAGGTCGATCTGACGGGCGCGGACGATGTTGAGCAGGCGTACCGGGACCTGCTCGACCGCGATCGGCGGGAGCGGTTCGACCTGGGGCGTCCGCCGCTCCTGCGCTGCACCGTCGTGAAGATCGGGGACGGTCGCCACCGTCTGGTGCTGACGCACCACCACGTGCTGCTGGACGGCTGGTCGCTCCCGATCGTGCTGCGGGAGCTGCTCGCCCTGTACCACGCCGAGGACGAACTCCCGCCGGCCCCGTTGTGGCGGGACTACTTGGCGTGGTCGTCCGATCAGGACGGTGCGGGGGCTGTTCGGGCGTGGGCCGAGGCCCTTGCGGGGGTGGAACAGCCGACTTTGGTGGCTCCGGGCGCGGCTCGGGGCGGAGTGGTGCCGGACCGTGCGGTCGCGGAGTTGCCGGGCGAACTGTTGGGTGGTCTGCGGGCTCTGGCCGGCGGGCGTGGTGTGACGTTGTCGTCGGTGGTCCAGGCCGGTTGGGGGGTGTTGCTCGGTCGTCTGGTCGGCAGCGGGGATGTCGTTTTCGGCTCTGTGGTGGCGGTCCGCCCCTCGGAGGTCCGGGGTGTCGAGTCGCTGGTGGGTTTGTGCGTGAACACGGTTCCGGTGCGGGTCCGGTGGTCGTCCGGAACGCGTGTTGGCGGCTTGCTGGGGGAAGTTCAGTCCGCGCAGGTCGAGTTGATGCCGCACCGGCATGTGGCGTTGCCGGAGATCCAGGGCGCGATCGGTGTTGGCGAGTTGTTCGACTCGGTGGTGATCTACGAGAACTACCCGGCGGGACCGGATCTTCTCGCGGATGGTCCCGACGGCGACGAGCCGTCGGTGGTGAGCGTCGAAGGCCGCGATGCGACGCACTACGGGTTGGCCTTGGTAGTCGTACCGGGGGAAGAGCAGCTGACGTTGCGCCTGGACTACCGGCCGGATTGCTTCACCGCCGAGGAAGCGGAACTGGTCCTGCGGCGGTTGATTCGCGTGCTGGAGTCGATGGCGGCCGATCCCGACATGTGTGTGGCGGACATCGACATCCTCACCGAGGAAGAGCGGTACCAACTCCTCGAAGGCCGGAACGGGCGGAGACCTGACGTTCCGGTGCCGACTCTGCCGGAGCTGTTCGAGGCACAGGTGGCGAAGTCGCCGGATGCCACCGCGGTGGTGTGCGGCGATGAGTCGGCGTCGTACGCCGAGTTGAACGGCCGGGCGAATCGGCTCGCTCGGCATCTGATCGGTCGTGGTGCCGGGCCGGGTTGTGTTGTGGGTC
The DNA here is from genome assembly GCF_053605825.1 of Saccharopolyspora sp. NPDC003752. Lineage (NCBI taxonomy): Bacteria > Bacillati > Actinomycetota > Actinomycetes > Pseudonocardiales > Pseudonocardiaceae > Saccharopolyspora > Saccharopolyspora sp. NPDC003752. The sequence goes on from NZ_JBSGJZ010000004.1 coordinate 131,948, forward strand.
TTGCGGTTCCGCGTTCGATCGAGATGGTCGTGGCGGTGTGGGCGGTGCTCAAGGCGGGTGCCGCGTATCTGCCGGTCGATCCGGGCTTTCCGGCCGAGCGGATCGGGTTCCTGCTCGCCGATGCCCGCCCGTTGCTGGTCGTAGCGACTTCCGGGGTCGTGCCCGGATTGCCCGGTGAGATCGATGTTCCTGTTCTGGTGGTGGATGATCCGGTCGTTCGTGCGGAGGTCGCGGGTGCGAGTCCGGACGACGTGGTCGACGTTGATCGCGTGAGCGGTTCGTGCGCGGATCACCCGGCGTACGTGTTGTTCACGTCGGGTTCGTCGGGGCGGCCGAAGGGCGTGGTGGTCACTCACCGGAATGTGTGCGGGTTCGTTGCGGCGATCGATCCGTGGTTGCGGGTCGGGCCGGGGGATCGGTTGCTGGCGGTGACGACGTTGTCGTTCGACATCGCCGTGGTGGAGCTGCTGGCGCCGCTGCTGACCGGTGCATCGGTGGTCGTGGCTCGGGGTGACGAGGTCGGGGATCCGCACGAGTTGGCGGCGCTGGTGAGCGATCACGCGGCGACGGTCGTGCAGGCCACGCCCGCTTTGTGGCAGGCCTTGGTGTCCGAGGTTCCCGAGATGTTGCGCGGGCTGCGGGTGTTGACCGGTGGCGAGGCCTTGCCGGAGCACCTGGCGACCAGGCTGCGGACCTTGTCCGAGGAGGTCGTCAACCTCTACGGGCCGACGGAGGCCACGGTGTGGTCGACGGCGGCGGAAGTCGGCAGCGATGGCCGGGTGACCATCGGTCGGCCGCTGGGCAATACCGGTGTCTACGTCCTGGATGCGCGTTTGCGGCTCGTCCCGCCTGGGGTCGTGGGTGAGCTTTTCATCGCCGGTGATGGCGTGGCGCGGGGATATCTCGGGCGTCCCGGGTTGACGGCCGGGCGTTTCGTGGCTGACCCGTTCGGTCCGCCTGGTGGGCGGATGTACCGGACCGGGGATCTGGCCCGCTGGAATCGCGACGGGGAGTTGGAGTTCGTCGGCCGGGTGGATGATCAGGTCAAGGTTCGGGGTTTCCGGATCGAGCCGGGTGAGGTCGAGGCGGTGCTGGCCGCTCATCCGGCGGTGTCGCAGTGCGTGGTGGCCGCGCGTGAGGACCGGCCGGGGGACAAGCGCCTGATCGCCTATGTCGTCCCCGGAACCGGCGGATGCGATCAGGCCGAATTGCGGGCTCACGTTGCCGGCAGCCTGCCGGATCACATGGTCCCTTCGGCAGTGGTCCTGCTGGAGAGCCTTCCCTTGACCGCCAACGGGAAGCTGGACCGGAAGGCGCTGCCCGCACACGATTTCGGTGCCAATCCGGTGAAAGCACCGCCGCGGACTGCGCGCGAGGCGATGTTGTGCGAGTTGTTCGCCGAGGTGCTGGGCGTCGACGGGGTGGGGGTTGACGACAGCTTCTTCGAACTCGGCGGGCATTCGTTGTCGGCGACTCGGCTGACCGGCCGCATCCGAGCCTCGTGTGGCGTGGAGTTGTCCGTGCGCGCGGTTTTCGAGGCGCCAACGGTGGCGCAGCTGGCCGCGCGGGTAGGGCTCGCCGGCAAGTCGGCGGGTCCGGACCCGGTGTCGGCGGGGATGGCGCGGCCGGAGCGGGTGCCGTTGTCGTTCGCGCAGTACCGGTTGTGGTTCGTGGACAAGCTCGATGCCGCGGGTTCGGCGTACCACATCCCGCTGGTGTGGCGGCTGACCGGTGAGATCGATGTTCTCGCGTTGCAGGCGGCGGTGTGGGACGTGGTGGACCGCCACGAAGTGCTGCGCACGGTTTTTCCCGCTGTGGAAGGAAATCCGTGGCAGCAGGTGATCCACGACGCGGGTTCGGTGCTGGATGTGCCGGTGGTGTCGGCACCCGAGCCGGACCCCTTGCTGGACGCCGTGGTGGATGAGCGCTTCGACCTCGTCCGAGAGCTGCCGATCCGTGCGCGGATCGCGGTGGTGGACGAGCACGAGGTCGTGCTGTTGGTGGTGCTGCACCACATCGCCGGTGACGGTTGGTCGGTGGGGCCGTTGCTGCGTGACTTGGCTGCCGCGTACGCGGCGCGATGCGCCGGAGCGGCACCGGACTGGCCGGACTTGCCGGTGCAGTACGCGGATTTCGCGTTGTGGCAGCGGGAAGTCCTGGGCAGCGAGGAAGATCCGGATAGCGTCATCTCCCGCCAGCTGGAGTTCTGGAAGGACGCCCTCCGGGATCTTCCGGAAGAACTGGCGCTCCCCACCGACCGGCCCAGACCCGCCGTGGCCTCGTACCAGGGCCGCCGAGTGGATCTCGAGGTCTCGCCCGAGCTGCATGCGGGCCTGATCCGCCTCGCCGGTGGAATTCGGGCGACGGTGTTCATGGTCGTGCAGGCCGCGCTCGCCGCGTTGCTGACGCGGTTGGGTGCGGGGACGGACATCCCGATCGGGAGTCCGATCGCCGGCCGCGACGACGAGGCGTTGCACGATCTCGTGGGTGCGTTCGTCAACACGCTGGTGTTGCGGACGGATACTTCGGGGGATCCGAGTTTCCGGGAGCTGCTGGCGAGGGTCAGGGAGACGAACCTGGCTGCCTACGCCCATCAGGACTTGCCGTTCGAGCGGCTCGTGGAGGCGTTGAACCCGCAGCGGTCCCTGGCCCGTCACCCGCTGTTCCAAGTGCTGCTGATCGTCAACAACGGTCCTGCCGCACCCCTCGACCTACCGGCCGCGGACGCCGAGCAGATGACTCCGCCCGCCCGCACGGCGAAGTTCGACCTGACCGTGGAACTGACCGAGCGCAGCGGAACAGCGGGTGAGCCGCGGGGATTCGCCGGAGCGGTGGAGTTCAGCACCGACCTCTTCGACCTCGCCACCGCGCAAGGGCTCGTCGCCAGGTTCGTGCGCGTCCTGGAGGCAGTCGTCGCCGACCCCGGAATCCGGGTCGGGGACATCGACGTCCTCACCGAACCCGAACGCCACCAGCTGCTCGAAGCGCGGACCCCGGAGGCCCCCGCGCCGATGGTGCACGAGGCGTTCGAGGCCCAGGCGGTGCGGACCCCGGATGCCACCGCGGTGGTGTGCGGCGGAGATTCGGTGTCCTACGCGGAGCTGAACACGCGGGCCAACCGGCTGGCCCGACACCTGGTCGCGCGGGGGACGGGGCCGGAGTCCGTCGTGGCCTTGGCGGTGCCGCGGTCGGTGGACATGGTCGTGGCGATGCTGGCGGTGCTCAAGTCGGGAGCCGCTTACTCGCCGATCGACCCCGCCTACCCGGCGGAGCGGATCGAGTTCGTGCTGGCCGACACCGAGCCGACGCTGGTGGTGACGACCACCGAGGTCGCGGCCGGCCTGCCGATTTCGGGGATACCCGCAGTCGAGCTGGACGCACCACACGTGCTCGGCCTGATCGCCGGAGAATCGCCCAGCGATCTCGCGGACGCGCAGCGCCGGCGACCGTTGCGACCGGACCACGCGTCGTACGTCCTGCACACCTCGGGTTCCACCGGCCGCCCGAAGGGCGTGGTGATCTCCCACCGCAACCTGGCCTCATTCTCGACGGCGGTTCAGGCCTGGGCGGGATTCGGGCCCGCCGACCGGGTCGCGGCGGTCACCACGCTGTCGTTCGACCTCGCGGCCCTCGAACTGCTGGTGCCGCTGCTGACCGGCGCCGCGGTGGTGGTGTCGACCGGCAACACCCCGGAGGAACTGTCCCGGCTGGTGGCCGAGCACCGGATCTCGGTCATGCAGGCCACCCCCACGCACTGGCAGCTCCTCGTGTCGGCGGCCCCGGAGATGATCCGGGGATTGCGGGTCCTCGCCTGCGGCGAAGCCCTCCCCGACGGGCTCGGGGCCGAGCTCGCCGCCCTGGCCGGCGAGGTCGTCAACGCCTACGGGCCGACCGAGGCCACGGTGTGGTCCACCGCGGCGCGGGTGACCCGGTCGGCACCGGTGACGATCGGCCGAGCGCTGCGCAACACCCGGGCGTACGTGCTGGATCCGGGCTTGCGGTTGGTGCCGCCCGGCGTGGCGGGGGAGCTCTACCTCGCCGGCGAGGGCGTGGCCCGCGGGTACTGGGGACGTCCCGGGCTGACGGGCGAGCGGTTCGTGGCGGATCCGTTCTCCACCGGTTCCCGGATGTACCGGACCGGGGACCTGGCCCGCTGGAACCGGCAGGGCGAGCTGGAGTTCGCCGGTCGGGCCGACGACCAGGTCAAGGTCCGCGGCTTCCGCATCGAGCCGGGCGAGGTGGCGGCGGCGCTCGCCGATCACCCGCAGGTGGCCCGGGCCGTGGTGGTGGTCCGCGAGGACCGGCCGGGCGACCGGCGGCTCGTGGGCTATGTCGTGCCCGCAGCGGGGCAGCCTTGCGACCCGCTGGAGGTGCGCTCGCGCGCGACCCGGACCCTGCCCGACCACATGGTGCCCGCGGCCGTGGTGGTGCTGGACGAATTTCCGCTGACCGGCAACGGAAAGGTGGACCGTCGAGCACTGCCGGCCCCGGACCCGCACTCGGCGAGCGCGGCACCTCGCACGCCGGACGAGGAGTTGTTGTGCGGGCTGTTCGCCGAGGTTCTCGGGATGCCGCGGGTCGGGGTCGACGACAGCTTCTTCGACCTCGGCGGGCATTCCTTGCTGGTGCTGCGCCTGGTCGAGCGGATCCGGGCGGAGCTGGGGGTGGAGATCGGGATCGGCACGGTGTTCCAGGCGCCGAGCGTCGCCGGGCTCGCACCGCACCTGTCCGGCCGAACGCGGCAGGATCCGTTCGAAGTCGTGCTGCCGATCACACCCGACGAGGGCAAGCCGAACCTCTTCTGCGTGCACGCTGCGGGCGGTATCGCCTGGTCGTACCGCGAGCTCGCCCGGACCGCATCCGCCTTCGCCGTCTACGGGATCCAGGCGCGCGGCCTGGATCCGGCGGAGGAACTGCCCACCAGCATGGCCGAGATCGCCGGGGATTACGCCGCGCAGATACGGACGATTCAGCCGCATGGCCCCTACCGCCTGCTGGGGTGGTCGTTCGGCGGCGTGATCGCCCACGCCCTGGCCACGCTCCTGCAGGACGAGGGCGAGCAGGTCGAACTGCTCGCGGTGCTGGACGCCTACCCGGTCACGGCCGCCGAAGCAGGGGACGCGGAACCGCCCACAGCGGACGAGATCGGGGAACTGCTGCCAGGGCTCTTCGACACCCGCGATGAGGACGGCCTCTGGCACCGGGTCGTCGAGGGCGTCCGCCGGGTGTACGGCAACAACACCGCTCTGCTCGCTTCGAGCGAACTAGGCGTCTTCCGCGGCGACGTTCTGCTCTTCACCGCCGCGCGGGAGGCGAACGGCGGCGCGGCGGCGCTGGACGTCTGGCGTCCCCACGTGACCGGGAAGATCCGCACCCACCAGATCGACTGCAGGCACGCGGACATGATGCGACCGGAGTCCGCCGATCAGATCGCCCGCATTGTGATGGAGATCAAGGAGGAAAGCGATGAGTAGTCCGACGAACCCGTTCGACGACGAGAACGGCAAGTTCCTCGTCCTGGTCAACGACGAGAACCAGCACTCCCTCTGGCCGTCGTTCGTCGACGTCCCGGCCGGATGGCACGTGGTGCACCCGGAGGACACCCGGCAGGCCTGTCTGGAGTACATCGAGGCGAACTGGACCGACCTGCGGCCCCGGAGCCTCGTCGAGAAGATGAAGCAGGCCTGACCCGAAGCCGAGCCGGTGAGGTCGCCCTGCGCCCGGTCCTACCGCGCCGGGCGGCCTCCCGATGCCGTCTCCGCCTGGTTGATGACGAAGTGAAGGAGTCGGGCCTTGGTGGCGTTGAACCCTGTCCGGAGCAACACGGTTCCAGAGCTGTTCGAGGCGCAGGCCGCTCGCGCTCCGGAGGCGATCGCGGTGGTGGCCGAGGACGCCACGCTGACCTACGCCGCGCTCAACACCCGCGCCGACGACCTCGCCGGACTCCTCTTGGAGCGTGGTGCGGGAAGCGAGACCAGGGTGGCCGTGCTGCTGGACCGCTCCGCGGATCTGGTCGTGGCGTTGCTCGCGGTGCTGAAGGCGGGCGCGGCGTACGTTCCGCTGGACCCGCGTCATCCGGCGGACCGCATTCGCTTCCTGCTGCGGGACTCCGCAGCGTCGATGCTGCTGACCGACGATGCCGCACCGGAGCTCGTCGAGTCGGTCGACGTCGTCATGCTCGACGACGCGGCTGACCGGGCGGCACCGAAACCCGCGGTTCCACGCGATCCCCGGCAGCTCGCGTACGTGATGTACACGTCCGGTTCTTCCGGGCTGCCGAAGGGAGTCGCGACCACCCACGCCGACGTGGTGGCGCTCGCGTCGGACAGCGCATGGGAGTCCGGGCAGCACGAGCGCGTCCTGCTGCACTCGCCGGGCGCCTTCGATGCGTCGACGTACGAGTTGTGGGTTCCGCTGCTGCGCGGCGGCCGGGTCGTGGTCGCGCCGCCGGGAGACCTGACCGCTCATGCGCTGGATCGCTTGATCGCGGAACACCGCATCACCGGACTGTGGCTCACCGCAGCACTTTTCAACGTCTTGGCGGACGAACGACCAGAGGTCTTCGCCGAGGTGGGCGAGGTGTGGACAGGTGGGGAAGCCGCTTCGGCCGCGGCCTTCCGCCGGGTCTTGGACGCTTGCCCGCGGACGACGTTGGTGAACGGGTACGGCCCGACGGAAGTCACGACGTTCGCGACCAGCCATGTGGTGCGCCCAGGCGCGGAACTGGGGAACGGCGTCCCGATCGGTGGTCCGCTGGACGACACGCGTGCGCACGTGCTGGACGCGGGCCTTCGACCGGTGCCGCCGGGCGCGGTGGGGGAGCTGTACGTCGCAGGTGCCGGGGTGGCGCGCGGGTATTGGGGGCGCGCCGGGTTGACGGGCGAGCGGTTCGTGGCGGACCCGTTCTCCGCCGGTTCCCGGATGTACCGGACCGGGGACCTGGCCCGCTGGAACTCGGAAGGTGCTCTGGAGTTCGTCGGGCGCGCCGATGACCAGGTCAAGATCCGCGGCTTCCGGATCGAGTTGAGCGAGGTCGAGGCCGTCCTGAGCGCCGATCCCCGGGTGGCGCGGTGCGTGGTGGTGGCCCGGGAGGACGAGCCGGGAGGCAAGCGGCTGGTCGCGTACGTCGTCGCCGGACCGGACGGGTGCGAGCCGGCCGAGGTGCGGGCGAACGCGGCCCGGTTCCTACCGGATTACATGGTGCCCTCGGCGGTCGTGGCTCTCGAAAGTTTTCCGTTGAACACCAATGGGAAGGTCGACCGGGGCGCGTTGCCGGTTCCGGAGGTCGAGACCGGGAAGGGGCGGGGCCCCCGCACGCCCGGCGAAGACCTGCTGTGCGGGTTGTTCGCCGAGGTGTTGGGCGTGGAGGGGGTGGGGGTCGACGACAGCTTCTTCGAGCTGGGCGGCCATTCGCTGTTGGCGACCCGGTTGGTGAGTCGTGTTCGCGCCGCGTGTGGTGTGGAGTTGTCCGTACGTGCGGTGTTCGAGGCGCCGACGGTGGCGGAGCTCGCTGCGCAGGTCGACGCTCAGGAGGGCGGGGCGGGTCGGCCGTTGGTGGCCGGGGACCGGCCGGAGCGCATTCCGCTGTCGTTCGCCCAGCAACGGCTCCGGTTCGTCGACGAGCTCGGAGCCGCCGGGTCGGCCTACCACATTCCGCTGGCATGGCGGCTGACCGGCGAGGTCGACGTTCCGGCCCTCCGCGAGGCGGTCTGGGACGTGGTGGACCGCCACGAAGCACTTCGGACGGTGTTGCCCGAGGTCGGGGGCGTGCCGGAGCAGAAGGTGCTCCACGGCGCGCGGAGCGTCCTGGACGTTCCGGTGTTGCGCGCCTCGGCTGCTGAGGTCGATCGGGTCGTGGCCGGCCACGCGGAGCAGCGGTTCGACCTGTCCCACGAGGTGCCGGTCCGCGCGCGGATCTTCGTGGTGGACGAGCGGGAGGTCGTGCTGTCGGTGGTGTTGCACCACGTGGCCGGTGATGGCTGGTCGGTGGTGCCGCTGGTGCGGGATTTGGGCACGGCGTATGCCGCGCGGCGCGTTGGTGAGGTGCCGGGTTGGCGGGATCTGCCGGTGCAGTACGCGGATTTCGCGTTGTGGCAGCGGGAAGTCCTGGGGAGTGAGGATGATCCGGGGAGTGTGATCTCGCGTCAGCTGGAGTTCTGGAAGGGCGAACTCCGTGGTCTTCCGGACGAGATCGCGCTCCCGGTGGACCGGTCTCGTCCTGCGGTTGCTTCGCATTCGGGCCGGCGGGTGGGTTTTGAGGTCTCGCCGGAGTTGCACGCGGGTCTGGCGGGTGTGGCCGGTGAGTGCCGGGCGACGGTGTTCATGGTGGTGCAGGCCGCGTTGGCATTGTTGTTGACGCGGTTGGGTGCGGGTACGGACATTCCGATCGGAAGCCCGATCGCTGGTCGTGCGGAGCAGGCGACCGAGGATCTGGTGGGGTTCTTCGTCAACACGCTGGTGTTGCGGACCGACACATCGGGTGATCCGAGCTTCCGGGAGCTCCTGGGGCGCGTCCGCGAGTCGGATCTGGCCGCTTACGCCCACCAGGACCTGCCCTTTGAGCGGCTTGTCGAGGCGTTGAACCCGCAGCGATCCCTTGCCCGGCATCCGCTGTTCCAGGTCGTGTTGGCGTTCCAGAACGTCGAGCAGGCGAGCTTCAGCTTGCCCGGCGCCGAGGCAGAAGCCCTGTCGGCGGGCGACGGTTCGGCGAAGTTCGATCTGACCTTCGAGCTGACCGAGCGGCGTGGTGCGGGGCTCGCCGGTGAGCTGGAGTTCAGCACGGACCTGTTCGATCGCGCCACCGCGGAACAACTCGCGGCCCGGCTGGTGCGCGTGCTGGAAGCGGTTGCCGCCGACCCGGATGTCCGGGTCGGCGACGTGGACGTCCTGACCGAGGACGAGCGCTCTCGGTTCCTCGAACGCTCGAATGAAGCACCGGACGTCCCGGTGTCGACCCTGCCGGCCTTGTTCGAGGCCCAGGCGGCGGATTCGCCCGATGCCGTCGCGGTGGTCTGCGGCGACGAGTCGGTGTCGTACGCCGGGTTGAACGCTTGCGCGAACCGGCTCGCCCGGCACTTGGCCGACCGCGGCGTCGGCCCGGATTCCGTGGTGGCTCTGATGTTCCCGCGGTCGGTGGAGATGGTCGTGGGGGTGCTGGCGGTGTTGAAGGCGGGTGCCGCGTACCTGCCGATCGATCCGGACCAGCCCGCCGAGCGCATCGGGTTCATGCTCGCCGACGCCGATCCGGCGCTGGTGATGACGGTCCGCCGGGCCGAGGCCGGACTACCTCGCGGACACGGGTTCCCGGTGCTGGCAGTGGACGATCCGGCCGCCGCCGAGGCGGTGGCCGGGATGCCGGGTGTCGATCTCACCGATGCGGATCGGGCACTTCCGCTGGACACCGGTCATGCGGCGTACGTGTTGTTCACGTCGGGGTCGTCGGGGCGGCCGAAGGGCGTGGTCGTCACCCACGCCAACGTCGCGCGGCTGCTGGCGGTCGGTCGAGCCCGCTTCGGCTTCGGCCCCGACGACGTGTGGACCTTGTTCCACTCCTACGGGTTCGACTTCTCGGTCTGGGAGTTGTGGGGCGCGTTCTCGTGCGGCGGTCGGCTGGTGGTCGTCCCGTGGGAGGTGTCGCGCTCTCCCGGCGAGTTCGCCGAGCTGCTGGTCCGGGAGCGCGTGACGGTGCTGAACCAGACGCCGTCGGCGTTCTACCAGCTGGTGCGGGAAGCTCGGGATGGCCGGCTTTGGGAGCGGGGCTGCGTCCGGTACGTGGTCCTGGGCGGTGAGGCGCTGGATAGCAGCCGGATTCCGGATCGGGGTGACGGTCCGGTGGTGGTGAACATGTACGGCATCACCGAGACGACCGTGCACGTCACCCACGCCGAGATCGGGGCCGGTGATGGCGGGCGCGGCGTGATCGGCCGGCCCCTGGCCGACCTGCGGGTGCACGTGCTCGACGCGAACCTGGAACCGGTGCCGGTGGGCGTGGTGGGCGAGATGTACGTCGCCGGCGCGGGAGTGGCGCGGGGCTACGCCGGGCGACCCGGGCTGACCGGGCAGCGGTTCGTCGCCGACCCGTTCGGCGCGGCCGGTGGGCGGATGTACCGCAGCGGGGACCTGGCCCGCTGGAACCGGCACGGCGAGCTGGAGTACGTCGGCCGGGCGGATGACCAGGTGAAGGTTCGTGGCTTCCGGATCGAATCGGGCGAGGTGGAGGCCGCGCTGGGCGCGCATCCTCGGGTGGCGCGGTGCGTGGTGGTCGCGCGCGAGGACCGGCCCGGCGACAAGCGGCTGGTGGCTTACGTCGTGGCCGATGCCCACGGCTGCGACCCGGGCGAGGTGCGGGCGTTCGCGGCCGGACGCCTTCCGGACTACATGGTGCCCTCGGCAGTGGTGGTGCTGGACGATCTGCCGCTGACGGCGAACGGGAAGCTCGATCGCCGCGCGCTACCTGCACCGGATCCCGGCCCCGCGGCGGGGCACGTGCCGCCTCGGACGCCGCGCGAGGTGTTGTTGTGCGGGTTGTTCGCCGAGGTGTTGGGCGTGGAGGGGGTGGGGGTCGACGACGGCTTCTTCGAGCTGGGCGGGCATTCGTTGCTGGCGACTCGGTTGGTGAGTCGCATCCGCACCGCGTGCGGTGTGGAGTTGTCGGTGCGTGCGGTGTTCGAGGCGCCAACGGTCGCCGAACTCGCTGCGCGGATGGAGAGCAACGACGTGCTGGCGGGTGCTGTCCGGGGCTTGGTCGCTGGTGTGCGGCCGGAGCGGGTGCCGTTGTCGTTCGCGCAGTACCGGCTGTGGTTCGTGGACAAGCTGGACGCGGTCGGTTCGGCGTATCACATTCCGCTGGCGTGGCGGCTGTCCGGCGACGTCGACGTTACTGCGCTGCAGGCGGCGGCGCGGGACGTCCTGGCGCGGCACGAGGTGTTGCGGACGGTCTTCCTGCAGGACGAGGACGATGTTCCCCGGCAGCGGATCCTGGACGCCGAAACTGCGTGGGAGCTGGCGGCCGGCGGAACCGGAGTACCGGAGATCGCCGCCGACGAGGTCGCTCGGGTGGTGGCCGAGGAAGCCCGGCGGGCTTTCGACTTGGGTGTGGAGCCGCCGATCAGGGTGCGTTCGTGGGACGTCGCCGAAGGCGGCCACGTCTTGTTGGTGGTGTTGCACCACATCGCCGGTGATGGGTGGTCGGTGGCGCCGCTGCTGCGGGATTTCGGCACGGCGTACGCGAAGCGGCGCACCGGTGAGGCACCGGGTTGGCGGGATCTGCCGGTGCAGTACGCGGACTTCGCGTTGTGGCAACGGGAAGTGCTGGGCAGCGAGGAAGATCCGGGCAGTCTGATCTCTCGCCAGCTGGAGTTCTGGAAGGACGAGCTCCGCGGCCTTCCGGAGGAGATCGTCCTTCCGGTCGACCGGTCTCGTCCGGCGGTCGCTTCGCATTCGGGTCAGCGGCTGGGTTTCGACGTGTCCCCGGGGCTGTATGCGGGCTTGGTGGATTTGGCCGGTGAGTGCCGGGCGACGGTGTTCATGGTGGTGCAGGCCGGGCTTGCTGCGTTGCTGACTCGGTTGGGTGCTGGTGCGGATATTCCGATCGGGAGTCCGATCGCCGGGCGTGCGGAGCAGGCGACCGAGGATCTGGTGGGGCTCTTCGTCAACACCTTGGTGTTGCGGACCGATACATCGGGCGATCCGAGCTTCCGCGAGCTGCTGGCGCGGGTCCGGGAGACGGACCTGGCCGCATATGCCAATCAGGACCTGCCGTTCGAGCGTCTCGTCGAGGCCGTCAACCCGCATCGGTCGCTGGCACGGCATCCGCTGTTCCAGGTGATGTTGGCGTTCCAGAACGTCGAGCAGACGGATCTGGAGATCGCCGGTGCTGGAGTGGAATCCCTGCCGGTGGCTGGTGAGGCGGCGAAGTTCGATCTCACCGTCGAGCTGACCGAGCGGAGTGGTGACGCGGGCGAGTCGGGGCTCGCCGGTGAGCTGGAGTTCAGCACGGATCTGTTCGATCTCGCCACCGCGGAACAACTCGCCGCCCGATTGCTGCGCGTGCTGGAAGCCGTTGTCGAAGACCCGGACGTTCGGCTGGGAGAGATCGACGTCCTCACCGGCGCCGAACGGGAGCAGTTGCTTGAGACGTGGAACGGGCGAGGTGCGGTCGCAGCCGAGTCGACCTTGCCGGAGCTGTTCGAGGTTCAGGTTGCGGAGTCGCCGGATGCCACTGCGGTGGTGTGCGGTGATGAGTCGGTGTCGTATGCCGAGCTCAACGCTCGGGCGAATCGGCTTGCTCGGTGTCTGATCGCTCGTGGTGCTGGGCCGGGTTGTGTTGTGGGTCTTGCGGTTCCGCGGTCGGTTGAGATGGTCGTGGCGGTGTGGGCGGTGTTGAAGTCGGGTGCTGCGTACTTGCCGGTCGATCCGGGATTTCCGGCCGAGCGGATCGGGTTCATGTTGGCCGACGCCGACCCGGTGCTGGTGGTGACGACGGTCGAAGCCGAACACGCGATGCCACCGGGCTTCCCGGTTCTCGTGGTGGATGATCCGGGCACTGCGCCTGTGGTGGCCGGGTTCTCGGATGCGGAGCTCACTCGCGGAGACCGGGCCGGAGCGGGTCTCGATGATGCGGCGTACGTGTTGTTCACGTCGGGTTCGTCGGGGCGCCCGAAGGGTGTGGTCGTCACCCATCGGAACGTGTGCGGGTTCGTTTCGGCGATCGACCCGTGGTTGGAAGCAGGACCCGGGGATCGGTTGCTGGCGGTGACGACGTTGTCGTTCGACATCGCCGTGGTCGAGTTGCTGGCGCCGCTGCTCGCCGGCGCCTCGGTCGTGGTCGCGACCAAGGCTGAGCTGGCGGATCCGCCCGCGTTGGCCGGGTTGGTGGCCGAGTGGGGTGTGACGGTCATGCAGGCCACGCCCGCCCTGTGGCGGGTCGTGGCGGCCGAGGCTCCGGCGATGTTGCGCGGGCTTCGCGTGTTGACCGGTGGCGAGGCCCTGCCGGAGGACCTGGCGACCAGGCTGGGGATGTTGGCCGGTGAGGTGGTCAACCTCTACGGGCCGACGGAGGCCACGGTGTGGTCGACGGCGGCGGAAATCGACCGAACGGGTTCGGTGTCCATCGGCCGACCGCTGGACAACACCCGCGTCTACGTCCTGGATGTGGGCCTGCGTCCGGTACCGCCTGGTGTGCGAGGTGAGCTTTTCATCGCCGGTGATGGCGTGGCGCGGGGTTATCTCGGGCGTCCGGGGTTGATGGCCGGGCGTTTCGTGGCTGACCCGTTCGGTCCGCCTGGTGGGCGGATGTACCGGACCGGGGATCTGGCGCGCTGGAACCGGGACGGGGAGTTGGAGTTCGTCGGTCGGGTGGATGAGCAGGTCAAGGTTCGGGGTTTCCGGATCGAGTTGGGTGAGGTCGAGGCCGTCCTGGCTGCTCATCCGGCGGTGTCGCAGTGCGTGGTGGCCGCGCGGGAGGACCGGCCGGGCGACAAGCGCCTCGTTGCCTACGTCGTGGCTCGCACGGGCGAACTAGACCCTGCGGACTTGCGGGATCACGTGTCCCGCAGCCTGCCGGATTACATGGTCCCTTCGGCGGTGCTGCCCCTGGAGAGCCTTCCCTTGACCGCCAACGGGAAGCTGGACCGGAAGGCGCTGCCCGCTCCGGACTTCGACTCCGGACCGGCGAAAGCGTCGCCGCGGACACCGCGCGAGGAACTGCTTTGCGAGTTGTTCGCCGAGATCCGAGACCTGCCGGAGGTGGGCGTCGAGGACAACTTCTTCGACCTCGGTGGGGACAGCATCGGGTCCATGCAGCTGGTGAGCCGCGCCCGGAGCGCCGGACTGGTGATCACCCCTCGCGATGTGTTCGAGCACAGAACGCCGGCGGCGTTGGCAGCCGTCGCGGGGGTGCTCCAGACCGCGCCGGACACCTCCGGCGATTCCGATTCGGTGCTGGTCGTGCTCGATGCGGTCGAGGCTCGGCTGGTGGAGGAGGCGGTCGGTGGGGTGGTGGACGTCCTCCCGCTGTCGCCGCTCCAGGAAGGGTTGCTGTTCCACGCCGTCTTCGATGACGGATCGAACGATGTCTATTCGGTGCAGCTGGTTTTCGAGCTGTCGGGGGAGGTGGATGGCGAGAGGTTGCGCCGTGCTGGGGATGTGCTGCTCGCGAGGTATCCGAATCTGCGGGCGTGCTTCGTTCACGAGGGGCTGAGTCGTCCGGTTCAGGTCGTGCCGGGGGAATCGGATATCGGCTGGACCGAGGTGGATCTGCCGGCCTGCGAGGAGACCGAGCGCGAGCTGGATCGGTTGTTGGAGCGGGATCGTGCCGCCGGGTTCGACGTGCAGCGGGGACCGCTGCTGCGGATGATGTTGGTTCGCCTCGGCGAGGAGCGTTCCCGGCTGGTGGTGACCACCCACCACCTCGTGCTGGACGGCTGGTCGCTTCCGCTGCTGGTGCGTGAATTGTTCACGTTGTACGAGCGACGCGGCGATGATGGTGACTTGCCCGTGCCGAAGAGGTATCGGGACTTCCTGGCGTGGCTGAGCGATCGTGACCGTGACGCGGCACTGGGAGCGTGGCGGGAGGCGTTGGAGGGCGTTGAGCCGTTGTTGCTCGGCTCTGGGGATCGGGCGCCGGTCGTACCGCAGCGGTTCTCGCTGGAGTTGCCGGAGGAGCTGACCGCAGGGCTGGTGGAATGGGCCCGGGCCAGCGGACTGACCCTGAACACGGTGGTGCAGGGCGCGTGGGCGCTGCTGCTGAGCCGGTGGACCGGGCGCGGGGACGTGGTGTTCGGGTCCACTGTGTCTGGTCGTCCTCCGGAGCTTCCGGAGGTGGAGTCGATGTTGGGTCTGTTCATCAACACGATCCCGGTCCGGGTCCGGCTGGCTCCTTCGGAGACCGTCGCGGAGATGCTGGTCCGGTTGCAGGCGGAGCAGGCGCGGCTGCTGGACCACCAGTACTTGGGCTTGGCGGACATCCAGCGCCAAGTGGGTACCGGTGAGCTGTTCGACACCGCCACCGTCTACGAGAACCATCCGATCGACCTCGACGAACTGTCGAATCCGATGCGCGAGTTGCGGATGACGTCGGCGGAGAGCCTCGACGCCACCCACTACACCCTCAACCTGGCGGTGATGCCCGGCGAGCGGCTGCAACTGCGGTTCGGCTACCGCCCCGACGTCTTCGAGCAGGCCACCGTCGAGACGCTCGCCAGCCGCTTCCAACGCATCCTCGAAACAGTTGTCGAGGATCCGGGCCAGCGGGTGGGGCGCATCGATGTCCTCTTCGAGGAGGAGCGCCGTCGGCTTCTCGTGGACTGGAACGCCGCCGAGGTCGAGGTTCCGGAGGTCGCGCTGCCGGAGTTGTTCGAGGCGCAGGTTGTGCGGGCGCCGGAGGCGACGGCGGTGATGTGTGGTGGTGTGTCGGTGACGTACGGGGAGCTCAATGCGAGGGCGAACCGGCTCGCTCGTTGTTTGGTCGCGCGGGGTGCTGGGCCGGAAGCCGTTGTTGCGCTGGCGCTTCCGAGGTCGGTGGACATGGTTGTCGCCGTGTTGGCCGTTCTCAAGGCCGGGGCCGCCTATCTGCCCATCGACTTGGACCATCCCGCCGAACGCATCCGGTTCATGCTCGACGACATCAAGCCGGTGCTGGTGGTGACGGCCGGTGATGTCGAAGATGTCGTTCCGCCAGACCTGCCTCGACTGGTGGTCGGTGATCCGGCGGCGGCCGGGTTCTCGGGTGCGGATCTGGTGGATGGGGATCGGGTTGGTCCGTTGGCCGCGGGGAACGCGGCGTATGTGTTGTACACGTCGGGTTCGACGGGGCGGCCGAAAGGTGTCGTGGTCGCGCATTCGAGTGTTGTTGGGTTGGCGATGTGGGCTGCGAAGGCGTTCGGCGATCGGTTGCGGTGCGTGTTGGCGTCGACGTCGTTGAACTTCGATGTTTCGGTTTTCGAGATCTTGGTGCCGTTGACGGTGGGTGGGCGCGTCGTGCTGGTGGACGATCTGCTCTCCTTGGCGGATTCGCCGGAGTTGCTGTCCGAGGTTTCTCTCGTCAGCGGTGTTCCGTCGGCAGTCGCGGGCTTGCTGGGGGCGTGCGACATGCCGGAGAAGCGGAGCGTCGAGACGTTGGTCCTGGCAGGCGAGGGGCTGCCGGCGTCGTTGTTGTCGCGGGTGAGATCGGTGTTCCCGGATTGCTCGGTGGCCAATATCTATGGGCCGACCGAGGCGACAGTGTATGCGACGGCGTGGTTCTGGCGCGATGACCGGCCGGTGGAGGTGCCGCCGATCGGCCGGCCGATCTCGAACACCCGGGTCTACGTGCTGGATGCCGAGATGCGGATGGTACCGCCTGGTGTGGTGGCAGAGCTCTACCTCGCGGGAAGCGGACTGGCCCGCGGCTACTCGGGGCGTTCGGGCCTGACCGCGAATCGTTTCGTCGCCGACCCGTTCGGCCCTGCGGGCGGCCGGCTGTACCGGACCGGTGACCTGGTGCGGTGGAACCGGGATGGTGAGCTGGAGTTCGTCGGCCGGGTCGACGACCAGGTGAAGGTGCGCGGCTTCCGGATCGAGCTCGGCGAGGTCGAGACCGCCCTGACCTCCCACCCGCGAGTGGCTCACGCCGTCGTCGTCGCGAGGCAGGATCGGCCGGGGGAGAAGCGGTTGGTGGCCTACGTGGTGCCGACCGGTGACGGCTGCGAGCCGGACGGACTGCGGGATCACGTCGCCAGGGCCCTGCCCGACTACATGGTGCCCACCGCGGTCGTGCTGCTGGACCGATTGCCGTTGAACGCCAACGGGAAACTGGATCAGGAGGCGCTCCCCGCGCCCGAGGTGAAGGCAGGGGGCGGACGAGGTCCACGCTCCGCGCGGGAGGGGCTGTTGTGCGAGGCGTTCGCCGAGGTGCTCGAGATCGCCGACGTCGGCCCGGAGGACAGCTTCTTCCAGCTGGGCGGGGACAGCATCTTGTCGATCCAACTGGTCGCCAGATTGCGCAGGGCTGGTTTGGTGTTGAGTCCGCGTCAGGTGTTCGAGCACCGGACTCCGGCAGGACTGGCGGCGGTGGCGGCATCGGGTTCGGCGCCGGCCGCGGTGGTTTCCGGGGTCGGGGCCGTGGCGTTGACGCCGGTGATGCATTGGCTGGGCGAACGGGGTGATCTGGGGGCGGCCTACTTCCAGTCGGTGGCGCTGGAGGTTCCGGCCGGATTGTCGTTGAGGGCCTTGGTATCGGCTCTCGGGGCCGTGGTGGATCGGCATGATCTGCTGCGGGCTCGGTTGGGTGAGCAGGGTCTGGTGGTGCCGCCGGTGGGATCGGTCGATGCCGCCGACCTGGTGGAGCGGACCGGAGTTCCTGAGGCTGATCCGGACTGGCGGGTCGTGCTGGCGGGGGCGGAGGCAGCCGCGGCGGCTGGTTTGGATCCCGCACGAGGGGTGATGCTCCGGGCGGTCTGGCTGGACGCGGGCGGCTCACGACCAGGACGACTCCTGCTGGTCGCCCATCATCTGGTGGTCGACGGGGTGTCGTGGCGCGTCGTGGTGTCGGATCTGCGGGAAGCGCACCGGGCATCGGCCTCAGGGCGGCCGGCGGAGTTGCAGCCGGTCGGCACATCGTTCCGCCAGTGGGCCGGTCTGCTGGGCGAGCTCGCTGAATCGCGGGCGTCGGAGCTGCCGATCTGGAAAGAGGTCTTGGCCGATCCCGGCGTGCGTGTGACCGATCGCGACGTTGCGGGCGGGGACACGGTGGCAGGAGTGCGGTCGTTGAACGTCTCACTGCCTGCGGAGCAGACGGCGGCGTTGCTGACGAGGGTCCCTGCGGCGTTCTTCGCCGGCGTCGACGACGTGTTGCTGACGGCGCTGGCGTTGGCCGTGCGGCACCACACCGGCTCGGCGGGTGGCGTGCTGGTCGATGTGGAAGGGCACGGCAGGCACGAGGAGGTCGTCCAGGGGGTCGATCTGACCCGAACGGTGGGTTGGTTCACCACGTTGCACCCGGTGCTGCTGAATCCCAGCGAGCTCGACTGGGCCGAGATCACCACCGGAGGCCCCGCTCTGGGAACAGCGTTGAAGCAGGTCAAGGAGCAGCTTCGGGCGATTCCCGATCACGGTCTGGGCTACGGACTCCTGCGGTACCTCAATCCGGCCACCGCACCAGAGCTCGTGAGGCCGGCAAGTCCGCAGATCGCGTTCAACTACCTGGGGCGATTCGGCGCGGCTGGCGGCGGTGAGTGGGCCTGGGCGCCGGAAGCCGATGCCCTCGGCGGTGGTGCGGACCCGAGGCTGGGCGTGGGGCACGGCATCGAGATCAACGCGATCGCGGAAGACCGTGCCGACGGGGCGCGGTTGACGGCGACGTGGTCCTGGCACACCGATGTCATCAGCCGCGAAGCCGTGCACGACCTCGCGCAGGACTGGCTGGCCGTCCTGAATGGACTCCACGCCCACGCCGATCGGCCCGGAACAGGTGGACGTACTCCGTCGGACCTGTCCCTGCTCCGGCTCGACCAGCACGACATCGAGCGACTTGAATCTTGGTGGAAGGACTCCAGATGACCGACCCGGATTTCGAAGACGTTCTGCCGCTGTCGCCGTTGCAGGAGGGGTTGCTGTTCCACGCCGTTTACGACGGGGGAGGGGGCGATGTGTATGTGATGCAGCTGGTGTTCGACTTCGCGGGTGAGGTGGACGGGGAGGCGTTGCGGCGCGCCGGGGACGTGCTGTTGCGGCGGTATCCGAACTTGCGGGCATGCTTCGTCCACGAGGGGTTGAGCCGTCCGGTTCAGGTCGTACCGCGGGATTCGGGTATCGGCTGGTCCGAGGTGGATCTTTCGGATTGCGAAGAAGCCGGGCACGAGTTGACGCGGCTGCTGGAGCGGGATCGGGCCGCTGGGTTCGATGTGCAGCGGGGTCCGCTGCTGCGGCTGATGCTGGTTCACCTGGGGGAGGGGCGTTCCCGGTTGGTGGTGACCAACCACCACCTCGTGCTGGACGGCTGGTCGCTCCCGCTGCTGGTTCGCGAGCTGTTCGCCCTGTACGAGCGGCGCGGCGACGACAGCGATCTACCGGTTCCGGGGAGATACCGGGATTTCCTCGCGTGGCTGGCGAATCGTGATCGTGACGCGGCGCTGGGTGCGTGGGCCGAAGCGTTGGAGGACGCCCAGCCGCTGTTGGTGGGTTCGGGGGTTCGGGCTCCCGTGCTGCCGGACGAATGCTCGCTGGAATTGCCCGAGCCCTTGACGGCGGCCCTGGCCCGATGGGCTCGGGGGCGTGGGTTGACGCTGAACACGGTGGTGCAGGGTGCGTGGGCGCTGTTGCTGGGTCGGTGGACCGGTCGTGGGGATGTGGTGTTCGGGTCCACTGTGTCTGGTCGTCCTCCGGAGCTTCCGGGTGTGGAGGCGGTGCTGGGGCTGTTCATCAACACGATCCCGGTCCGGGTCCGGTTGGATCCGTCGGAGTCCATCGTGGACTTCCTCGTCCGGTTCCAGGATGAGCAGGCCAGGTTGTTGGACCACCAGCACCTCGGGTTGGCCGACATCCAGCGGCAGGTCGGTACCGGGGAACTGTTCGACACCGCCATCGCATTCGAGAACTACCCGCTCGACCCCGACGAGGTGCTCAACCCGTCCTCCGCGATCACCGTTGCGTCGGTGTCGAGCTGGGATGCCACCCACTACGCGCTCCACCTCGTGGTGATGCCCGGCGAGCGGCTCCGGCTGCGGTTCGGTTACCGGCCCGATGTCTTCGACCGCTCCACGGTGGAAGGATTCGCCGGACGTCTCGCCGAGATCTTGCGAACCGTCGTCGACGAACCCGACCAGCACGTGGGGCGCATCGACATCCTCACCGACGCCGAACACCACCGGCTTCTCGAAGAATCGAGCGGGAGCCGGACCAGCGTTCCGGCGGTCGCATTGCCGGAGTTGTTCGAGGCGCAGGTTGTGCGGGCGCCGGGGGCCACGGCGGTGGTGTGTGGTGGTGTGTCGGTGACGTATGGGGAGCTCAATGCGAGGGCGAACCGGCTTGCTCGTTGTTTGGTCGCGCGGGGTGCTGGGCCGGAATCCGTTGTTGCGCTGGCGCTTGCGAGGTCGGTGGACATGGTTGTCGCCGTGTTGGCCGTTCTCAAGGCCGGGGCCGCCTATCTGCCCATCGACCTCGACTATCCCGCCGAGCGAGTTGAGTTCATGCTCGACGACGCCAAGCCGGTGTTGCTGTTGACGGCTTCTGGGGTCGAGGTCGGCCTTCCCGACGACGCCCTGCCCGTTGTGGTGGTGGACGACCCCGTGATGGCCGGGTTCTCGGATGCGGATCTGGTGGATGGGGATCGGGTTGGTCCGTTGGCTGCGGGGAACGCGGCATACGTGTTGTACACGTCGGGTTCGACCGGGCGGCCGAAAGGTGTCGTCGTCGGGCATTCGAGTATCGCGGGTCTTTCTGAGTGGGCCGCGAAGGCTTTCGGCGACCGGCTGCGGTGCGTGTTGGCGTCGACGTCGTTGAACTTCGATGTTTCCGTTTTCGAGATCTTGGTTCCCCTGACGGTGGGTGGGCGCGTCGTGCTGGTGGACGATCTGCTCTCCTTGGCGGATTCGCCGGAGTTGCTGTCCGAGGTTTCTTTGGTCAGCGGTGTTCCGTCGGCAGTCGCAGGCCTGCTGGGGGCGTGGGGCGAGTTGGAAGCTCCGGGCCTGGAGACGTTGGTGCTGGCGGGCGAGGGGCTGCCGGGCTCGTTGTTGTCGCGGGTGAGGTCGGTGTTCCCGGACTGCTCGGTGGCCAATATCTATGGGCCGACCGAGGCGACGGTGTATGCGACGGCGTGGTTCTGCGACGACGACCGGCCGGCCGGAGTGCCGCCGATCGGCCGGCCGATCTCGAACACCCGGGTCTACGTGCTGGATGCCGAAATGCGGTTGGTCCCGCCGGGCGCGGTCGGAGAGCTCCACCTGGCCGGTGCCGGACTGGCGCGGGGCTACTTCGGTCAAGCCGGGTTGACCGGCCAGCGGTTCGTCGCGGATCCGTTCGCCGCTGGGGAGCGGATGTACCGGACCGGTGACCTGGTGCGGTGGAACCGGGATGGTGAGCTGGAGTTCGTCGGGCGGGTCGATGACCAGGTGAAGGTGCGCGGCTTCCGGATCGAGCTCGGCGAGGTCGAGACGGCCCTGACCTCCCACCCGCAGATCGCGCAGGCCGCGGCAGTCGTCCGCGAAGACCAGCTCGGCGACAAGCGGCTCATCGCCTACGTCGTCCCCGACGCCGGCCGGCGGGAGCCTGGCGAGGCAGACCACCAGAAGGTCGGCGAATGGCGAGTGGTCTACGACGAGCTGTACCGGGATGGTTCCGCCGCCGAGTTCGGTGCCGACTTCACGGGCTGGAACAGCAGCTACGACGGCCTCCCCATCCCGCTGCACGAGATGCGGGAATGGCGCGACGCGACGGTGGAGAGGGTGGCGTCGCTCGCCCCGGAGCGGATCCTGGAGATCGGCGTCGGCACCGGCCTGCTGATGTCGCAGCTGGCGCCGAGGTGCGAGTCCTACTGGGCGACCGACTTCTCGCCCGTGGTGGTCGAGGCGCTGCGGGACCGGATCGACGGAGACGCCGGTTACGCGAACGTGGAGTTGCTGTGCCGGCCCGCGCACGTGCTCGACGACCTTCCCACCGGCTTCTTCGACACCATCGTCATCAACTCCGTGGTCCAGTACTTCCCCAGCGTCGACTACCTGGTCGAAGTGCTGACCGCTGCCGTTCGGCTCCTCCGCCCGGGCGGCGCCGTCTTCGTCGGGGACGTGCGCAACCTCCGGCTGCTCAGGTGCTTCGCCACCGCCGTCGAGCTCGGCCGGGCGGACGGCTCGACGCCGCCGGAGGTCCTGCGCAGGTCGGTCGAGCAGAACATCTTGCAGGAAAAGGAGCTGCTGGTCGCGCCCGACTTCTTCGCGCGGTTCCGCGACGTCGTCGAGGACGTGGGCGAGATCGATGTGCGGATCAAGCGCGGTGCGGGTCACAACGAGCTCACCCGCTACCGCTACGACGCGGTCCTGCGCAAGACGACCGGTGTCGTCGGCCCGACCGGTGATGTCGCGGAACCGCTCGAACTGAGGTGGGGGCGCGATGTCCGGGACTTCGCCGGTCTGCGCGAGGTGCTTTCCAGCGCCCGGCCCGAGCGGCTGAGCGTCTCCGGGATTCCCAATGCCCGCTTGACGACGGACCTGGCGGCCGTGCGGGCGGTCGAGCACGGCGCGGACGTCGAATCCGCGCGAGCCGAGCTGGTGCGGGATGTGGCCGGTGCCGAGCCGGACCCCGAGGAATTCGACGAGCTGGCGGCGGAGACCGGCTACCGCGCGGCGCTCACGTGGTCGAGGGCGGCGGAAGAGCTCGATGTCGTGCTGGTTCGCAGCGACATCCTGGGCAACGGCCAACCGCACCCCTCCACCGGAGGTGCCGGGCGTCCCTGGTCGGCGTACGCCAACGACCCAGCGTCGTCGAGCGAGGTGGGTGCGGTCATCACGGCGTTGCAGCCCTACGTCGAGGAGCGGCTGCCCGCGCACATGGTCCCGGCGGCGATCGTCGCCGTGGACCGGCTTCCCCTGAATTCCAACGGGAAGCTGGACCGGCGACGGCTACCGGCGCCGGACTTCGGCGGCACCACGTCGGGCCGCGAACCCCGGACACCGGGGGAAGAGCTGCTGTGCGAGCTGTTCGCGGCGGTGCTCGGCGTGCCGGGGGTGGGCGCCGACGACA
This sequence comes from Saccharopolyspora sp. NPDC003752, assembly GCF_053605825.1. NCBI lineage: Bacteria > Bacillati > Actinomycetota > Actinomycetes > Pseudonocardiales > Pseudonocardiaceae > Saccharopolyspora > Saccharopolyspora sp. NPDC003752. The sequence continues at coordinate 154,658 of NZ_JBSGJZ010000004.1, forward strand.
GCTTCTTCAAGCTGGGCGGGGACAGCATCATGTCGATCCAGCTGTCCAGCCGCGCCCGCCGGGACGGGGTGGTCATCAGTCCGCGGCAGATCTTCGAGCACAAGACTCCCGCCGCGCTCGCGGCTTTGGTCGCCGAGGAGCAGAACGGCACGCACGAGGGGACAGCCGATTCGGCTTCGGTCGTGCTCGACGAGGCTGAGACCGCTCTGGTGGAGCAGGTGGTCGGCGAGGTGGCCGACGTCCTTCCGCTCTCGCCGTTGCAGGAAGGACTGCTGTTCCACGCCGTCTACGACGATGGCCTGGGGGACGTGTATGTCGTGCAGTTGGCGTTCGAGCTGCTGGGGGAGGTGGATGGGGACGGGTTGAGGCGTGCCGGGGACGTGCTGTTGGAGCGGTACCCGAACTTGCGGGCGTGCTTCGTCCATGAGGGGTTGAGCCGTCCGGTCCAGGTGGTGCCCCGGGAGTCGGCTGTCGCCTGGTCCGAGGTGGATCTGTCGTCTTGCGAGGAGGCCGAGCGCGAGGCGGAGTTGGCTCGGCTGCTGGCGGCGGACCGGGCGGACGGCTTCGACGTGCAGCGGGGTCCATTGCTGCGAATGACGTTGGTACGACTGGGAGAAGGGCGTTCTCGGCTCGTCGTGACCAACCACCACCTCGTGCTGGACGGCTGGTCGATGCCGCTTCTGGTGCGCGAGCTGTTCGCCCTGTACCGGGCGCGGGCGGATGGGGCCGGGATGCCGGCTCCGGGGGCGTACCGGGATTTCCTCGCGTGGCTGGCGAATCATGATCGTGACGCGGCGCTGGGCGCGTGGGCCGAGGCGTTGGAAGGCGCTCAGCCGTTGCTGCTCGGCCCCGGGGATCGAGCTTCGGTCGTTCCACAACGGTTCGTGCTGGATGTTCCGGAAGGGCTGACAGCCGACCTGGTGGAGTGGGCTCGGGGGCGTGGCTTGACGCTGAACACGGTGGTGCAGGGTGCGTGGGGGTTGTTGCTGAGTCGGTGGACCGGTCGTGGGGATGTGGTGTTCGGGTCCACTGTGTCTGGTCGTCCTCCGGAGTTGCCGGGTGTGGAGTCGATGTTGGGGTTGTTCATCAACACGATCCCGGTTCGGGTCCGGTTGGATCCGTCGGAGTCCATCGTGGACTTCCTCGTCCGGTTCCAGGATGAGCAGGCCAGGTTGTTGGACCACCAGCACCTCGGGTTGGCCGACATCCAGCGGCAGGTCGGTACCGGGGAACTGTTCGACACCGCCACCGTCTACGAGAACTACCCGATCGACCCCGACGAGGCGATCGACCCGGAATCCGGGCTCCAGGTGGGGTCGGTGTCCGGTTGGGACGCCACCCACTACGCGCTGAACCTGGTGGCGATCCCGGGGCCGCGCCTGCGCTTGCGCCTGGGCTACCGACCCGATGTCTTCGACCACGCCACGATCGAGGCGCAGTCCGCCCGGCTCCAACGCGTCCTGGAAGCGATCATCGCAGATCCCGACCGGCCGGTGGGCCGGCTCGACCTCCTCTCCAGCGCAGAACGCCGCCAACTGCTCGACGAGTGGAACGGGCGCCAGACCGGCACCCGGGAGACCGCGCTGCCGGAGCTGTTCCGGACCCAGGTCGAGCGGACACCCGATGCGGTGGCGGTCGTCTGCGGCGGCGAATCGGTGACGTACGCGGAGCTCGACGAGCGGGCGAACCGGCTCGCCGGCCTGCTCGTGGAGCTCGGGGTCGGGCCGGAATCCGTGGTCGCGCTGGCGCTCCCGAGGTCGATCGACATGGTCGTGTCGATGTTGGCGGTGCTCAAGTCCGGCGGCGCTTATCTGCCGATCGATCCGGACCACCCCGCCGAGCGGATCGACTTCGTGCTCGCAGACGCCAAGCCGGCGCTGCTGATCACCAACGGCTCCGGCGGGATGCGTGCCGACGTGGCGACCGTGCTGCTCGACGATCCGGCCACCTTCGCGGGCCGTGCGGGGGCAGCCGTGCCGGACCGATCGACGCCGCATCCGGAGAACATCGCCTACGTGATGTACACCTCGGGCTCCACCGGGCAGCCCAAGGCCGTCATGGTCGCGCACGCCAACGTCGTCGACCTGGTCGCGTGCGTGCGGGAAACGATCGGCGTGGACAGCCTGGGCCGGGTGCTGGCGGCGACTCCGCTCGGCTTCGACTTCTCCGTGTTCGAGATCCTCGTGCCGCTGATGGTCGGTGGCGCGGTCGAGGTGGTCCCCAACCTCTTGGCCCTGGCGGACGGACCACCGCGTGGCGGGCTGGTCAGCGGCGTGCCGTCGGTGTTCGCCAGGGTCATCCAGGAGCAGGAACGGCGTCCGGGAGTGGACACGGTCGTGCTCGGCGGGGAGCCGGTTCCACCCGAGTTGTACGACGGCATCCGCGCGGTCTTCCCCGGCTGCCGGGTGGCCAACATCTACGGTCCGACCGAGACGGTGGTGTACTCGACGATCTGGTCCTCCGACGACGACCTGGACGGCGCCCCGCCGATCGGAAGGCCGGTGCCCGGCACGCGGGTGCACGTGCTGGATCCCGAGCTGAGGCTGGTCGCCCCTGGCGTGGTGGGGGAGCTGTACATCGCGGGCAGCGGGTTGGCGCGGGGCTACTGGGAGCGGGCTGGGCTGACCGGCCAGCGGTTCGTCGCGGATCCGTTCGCCGCTGGGGAGCGGATGTACCGGACCGGTGACCTGGTGCGCTGGAACAGGGATGGTGAGCTGGAGTTCGTCGGCCGGGTGGACGACCAGGTGAAGGTCCGCGGTATCCGGATCGAGCCGGGCGAGATCGAGGCAGTGCTGACGGCCCACCCGCACGTGGCTCGCAGTGCGGTGGTGGTCCGGCAGGACCGGCCGGGGGAGAAGCGGTTGGTGGCCTACGTGGTGCCGACCGGCGACGACTGCGAGCCGGATGTGCTGCGGGATCACGTCGCCAGGGCCCTGCCCGACTACATGGTGCCGTCCGCAGTGGTGGTGCTGGAGAGCTTCCCGCTGAACTCCAACGGGAAACTCGATCGGCAAGCCTTTCCCGCGCCCGCGGTGACCACCGGGCCCAGCCGCGGTCCTCGCACCGATCGGGAACGGCTCTTGTGCGAGGCGTTCGCCGAGGTGCTGGGGGTCGCCGAGGTCGGCGCGGAGGACGGTTTCTTCCAGTTGGGCGGGGACAGCATCGCCTCGATGCAGCTGGTCGCCAGAGTGCGCAGGGTCGGTCTGGTCCTGAGTCCTCGTCAGGTGTTCGAGTGCAGGACGCCCGCGGAACTGGCGGTTGTGGCGTCGTCGGGTTCGGTGTCGGCCTCGGTGGTTTCCGGGGTGGGGGATGTGGCGTCGACGCCGGTGATGTGCTGGCTGGGCGAGCGGGGTGGGCTGGGGTCTGTCTTCTACCAGTCGGTGGTGCTGGAGGTTCCGGCGAGCTTGTCGCTGGAGGTGTTGACGGGTGCCGTCGGAGCGGTGGTGGATCGGCATGATCTGCTGCGGGCTCGGTTGGGTGAGCGGGGCCTGGTCGTGCCGCCGGCGGGGTCGGTGGACGTCGCCGATCTGGTCGAGCGGGTAGTGGTGCCCGAAGCCGTGGATTGGGCTTCGGCGCTCGCCGGGCGGGGCGAGGCCGCTGCGGCCGGTTTGGATCCCGCGCGAGGTGTGATGCTCCGGGCGGTCTGGTTGGACGGCGGTGGTTCGCGGTCTGGCCGGTTGCTGGTGGTGGCCCATCATGTGGTGGTCGACGGGGTGTCGTGGCGGGTGCTGGCGTCGGATCTGGGGGAGGCGTGCCATGCGCTGCTCTCGGGGCGGTCGGTCGAGTTGCAGCCGGTGGGTACGTCGTTTCGCCAGTGGGCCGGTCTGTTGCGGGAGCTGGCGGAATCGCGGGTGTCGGAGCTGCCGGTGTGGAAAGAGGTTCTGGCTCATCCCGGTGTGCGTGTGACCGATCGCGATGTCGAGAACGGGGACGCGGTTGCGGGGACGCAGTCGTTGACGGTGTCGTTGCCGGTGGAGCGGACGGCGGCGTTGCTGGCGAGGGTTCCTGCGGCGTTCTTCGCCGGTGTCGATGATGTGTTGCTGACGGCGTTGGTGTTGGCCGTGCGGCATCGCGCGGGCACGCCGGGTGGTGTGTTGGTCGATGTGGAGGGGCACGGTAGGTACGAGGAGGTCGTCCCGGGGGTTGATCTGACGCGGACGGTGGGTTGGTTCACCACGTTGCACCCGGTGCTGCTGGATCCCGGCGCCCTGGACTGGCGGGAGGTCACCTCGGGAGGTCCGGGTTTGGGGACGGTGCTGAAGCAGGTCAAGGAGCAGCTTCGGGCGATTCCTGATCACGGTCTGGGTTATGGGCTGCTGCGGTACCTCAACCCGGACACCGCGCCGGAGCTAGCGAGGCTCGCGCGTCCGCAGATCGCGTTCAACTACCTGGGGCGTTTCGGTGCGTCTGCCGGTGGCGAATGGGGTTGGGCCCCGGAGGTCGATGCGCTCGGTGGTGGTGCCGACCCGGCGTTGCGCGTGGGGCACGGCATCGAGATCAATGCGGTCGTGGAGGACGGTGCCGACGGTCCGTTGTTGAGCGCGACGTGGTCCTGGCACACCGCCGTTGCCAGCCGTGAAGCGGTGCACGACCTGGCGCAGGACTGGTTGGCGGTCCTGAATGGACTCATCGCCCACGTCGATCGGCCCGGCACGGGCGGGCGCACTCCGTCGGACCTGCCCCTGCTCCGGCTCGACCAGCACGACATCGATGAGCTGGAAGCGGATCTGGAGCTGGAGTGGGAAGACCTCGACCGCTGATCGCGGCGGCCGGCCGCTCGGCGGGTCCAGGCCCGTTCGGCGGGCGTCACCACTAGGAGCGCTCGTCGAGAGGACCCGCGCCTGCCGCCCGCCTCACCCGGCCGAATCGGCGAGGTGAGGCAACCGCCTGGGCCCCGGGCGGCCGGCTCCCCGGTGATCACCCGGCGCGACCGCGCTGGGCTGGTCGTTGGTGCCGACGAGTTCCCGCCCGAGCGGGGTGAGGCTGTGCAGGACCGCCTTGCCCAGCCGGGTCGAAGTGATCAGGCCGGCCTCGCGCAGGATGGTGGTGTGCTGGCTGGCGGAAGCCAGCGACGCGTCGATCTGCCGGGCGAGACCGGAGGTCGAACTGGGCGTCTGCAACGCCAGCAGGACCTGCGCGCGCGTGTGCCCGAGCAGGGCGGCCAGCCGCTTCGACGCGTTCTCCTTGCCACCGCCGGGGCGCACGCCGTTCGCCGCCTTGTGGGCGGGGTAGACGAGCACGGGCGGGAGCCCCGGGTCGATGAAGGTGATCGGGTTGCCGAAGCAGAAGTACGACGGGATCAGCGTCAGGCCGCGGCCGTCGAGGTGCAGCGTCCGGTTCTCCGGGTAGTTCGTCTCCAGGACCGGCCAGCGCCATTTGATGGGGGCCGGGAGCGAGTTGAACAGCTTCTCGGCGCCCCCGGTCGTGAGGTGGCGTGTCCGCAGCACGTGGTCTTCGGTGACCTGGTGGTGGACCTTCGGCCAGTGCGGGCGGATGGCGGTGTTGAAATAGTCCCGGAGGGTGTCGCAGAGCTTGTTGAGCGAGGCCCGGTCGCCGTCGGACAGCTTGCGGACCCAAGGCGGCGCGCTCTGCTGCGCGAAAGCCGCGGAAAGGTCGTTGCTGAGCCGGGTCTGCCCGGCGGACAGGATGCTTTCGAGGCCGGCCTCGAAGTCCGGCCCGGCGGTGACCGGGGTGAGGAAATCTGGGAAGTTCCCCTTGACGGGAACCAGCGAGGACACAAGATGCATGCGGGTGGATAAGCCCGTGTCGCGTAACCTGTGTCGCGCCCAGCCCCGCCACGCGAGTTGCGTCGGCCAGGTGACGTGTCCGCGGAGGACGTGCAAGCTGAGCGCGAGTTCCCACATCGGATCGGGCTGCTCCGTCACGCGGATGCGGAGAACATCTTTGGGGGTGAAATAGATCCTAAGCATAACGATACTCCAACACGGTGATCAACTATCAAGGTAGATCCATTCGTAGTAATGCGATTCCTTTCGTTGATCAAGTCGCGGGAGTCCATTCGGCACAGTTCGCGGCTTTGTTGACCCCTGCACGAGTTTCGCGGTTTCGGCGGGCGTGGAACGGTTGCCGGATTGTTGGGTCGCCTGGCGATGGGAATAAGTGTGAATGAAATTGGGAAGCGCCGTCGGCTTTTCTGTGATAAGGTGTGTCCCGCGGTGATTCGGAATGGGGAAAGCAGTGGGGCAGTTGTATTGAAAAAGGAAATACCTGATCACCCTGCTGGCGGTTGAATTCGGGCGGTGATTCCGCGCAGCGTCGGCGAGCTGCTCGCCGACAGGCCTACCGCGGCCCACGCCCCGAAGCCTTCGGCCACTCGTCGGCCGCCACGGATGCCCCGCCGCCGAGGGTGCGGCCGGGCCGTTGCCACCCGCATCCAAAGTGGATGGCACGTCGGCGGCCCTGGTCGCTCCGGCTGACGATCGACGCCGAATCCCGTTGCGGTTCCGGGGAAAACAGCCGTGCTCGTGCTGGTCGGCAGGTGTGCGGTGGAACCGTGGCAGCTTGTGGCCGCAAGCTTGTGCGGCGGATCACGTTCCTCCTAGCGTCGAGATGCGCCAGCGCCGGCGTCGCCGTGCGGGCTGGCCGCACCCCGCCGAGATCAGCATCCCCGCGAAGACGACCACGCCCTGCAGGTGGGTCGATCCGCCGTGATGGCCGAACTGGAGGCACCAACGCATGAGCACGGCCGTGACCGAAGGTGGCAAATGGATCCGGTGCTTCGACGCGGAATCCGGCGGTGCCACCAGGTTGATCTGCTTTCCGCACGCGGGCGGCTCGGCGTCGTTCTTCCGGCCCCTCTCGATGCGGCTGGCGCCGGAGGTCGACGTGCTGGCCATCCAGTACCCCGGGCGGCAGGACCGCTACCGAGAGCCGGTGATCACCGAGATCGGCGAGCTCGCCGACCGGATCGCGACCGAACTGGCGGCGCTGCCGGGCCCGCCGCCGGTCTACCTCGGCCACAGCATGGGCGCGGTGCTCGCCTTCGAGGTGGCGCAGCGCCTGGAAGCACGCGATCGCAACGGCCCGCGGGCGTTGCTGCTCTCCGGGCGGAGGGCGCCGTCGAAGAAGCACGTCGAGCGCAACGTGCACCTCAAACCCGACGACGACGTCATCGCGGAGCTGAAGTCGCTGAGCGGAACATCCCCGGACCTGCTGGGCGATGACGAGATGCTCCGCCTGGTGCTGCCCGCCATCCGCGGCGACTTCCAGGCGGTCGAGACCTACCTGGCCGATCCGGAGTCGGTGGTGGGGTGCCCGATCACGGCCCTCGTCGGCGACGGCGACCCGCTCACCACGGTCGACGAGGTGCGCGCCTGGGGCAGGCACACGAGCGCCGCGTTCGAGGCGAAGGTCTTCGCCGGCGGCCACTTCTACCTGGCAGAGCGCCAATCCGAGGTGATCGAGGAGATCCGGAAGCAACTACGACACCTGTCGGCCCCGGCCGACGCGAGTGGCAACTGAGGAGAAAGCCATGACGAAGTCGCTCTACGAGATCGGTGAGGTGCCGCCGCTGGGCGAGGTCCCCGAGCGGATGTACGCGTCGGTGATCCGCCAGGACCGGTTCGGACCGCCGAAGCAGGCGTTCCAGATCGAGGTCGTCGACGTGCCACGGGTGGGCCCCGGCGAGGTCCTGGTGTACGTGATGGCGGCCGGGATCAACTACAACAACGTGTGGGCGGCGCTGGGCCTACCGGTGGACGTCATCGGCATGAGGCAGCGCCTCGGGCAGCCGGAGGACTTCCACATCGGCGGCACCGACGGCGCGGGTGTGGTGTGGGCGGTCGGCGAGGGCGTGCGGCACGTCAAGGTCGGCGACCACGTGGTGCTCTCCGGTGGGCAGTACGACGAGAAGGACGAGGACATCCGGTTGGGTGCGGACGTGGCGACGTCCAGCAGCGGTCGTGCGTGGGGGTACGAGACCAACTACGGTTCCTTCGCGCAGTTCTGCTTGGTGAACGACTACCAGTGCCACCCCAAGCCCAAGGACGTGTCGTGGGAGGAGTCCGCCAGCTTCATGCTCTGCGGCTCCACCGCCTACCGGCAGCTCTTCGGCTGGCACGGCAACACGGTGCAGCCCGGTGACCCGGTGCTGATCTGGGGCGGGGCCGGCGGCCTGGGTTCCATGGCCATCCAGCTGGTCAAGATGGCCGGTGGGGTCCCGATCGCGGTCGTCTCCGACGAGGCCCGTGGCGAGTACTGCCTCAAGCTGGGCGCGAAGGGCGTCATCAACCGGCACGAGTTCGACCACTGGGGCCGGCTGCCCGCGGTGGACGACGCCGAGGGCATGACCAAGTTCCTGCGGGGCGCGCGGGCCATGGGCAAGAAGATCTGGGAGATCCTCGGGGAGCGGAAGTCACCGCGGATCGTCTTCGAGCACAGCGGGCAGGACACCCTGCCCACCTCCATGTACCTGTGCGACAGCGGCGGCATGGTGGTGATCTGCGGCGGCACGACCGGCTACAACGGCGACATCGACCTCCGGCACCTGTGGATGCGCTCCAAGCGGCTGCAGGGTTCGCACGGCGCGAACGCCCGCCAGTTCCGCGACGTCGTCAGGCTGGTCGATGCGGGCCTGCTCAACCCGTGCCTGTCCACCTGCGAAACGTTCGAGGACATCGGCTCCCTCCACCAGTTGCTGTTCGACAACGCCCACCCGATGGGGAACATGGCCGTGCTCATCAACGCCCTGGAACGCGGCACGAACACGATCGACCTGCCGGCCGCGGCCGCGGCCTGAGCGCCGGGACCGAGCGCGGGTGCACGCGCACCGGGTGCGCCCGCGTGATCGGCGATTTTGTTGTGCAGCAATGAGTTTCCGACTGGAGACGAGTCGTGTCGTCGCGCTGTGGCAGCTTGTGGCCGTCTTCCTTGTGCGCCGGATCGGGCCGGGCGTAGCGTCCCGTTTCGCCGACCTCGGCAACTCGCACACGTTGGAGCAGGCACGACCGCAGCGACGAGGAAGTCGTGCGGTTCAGCGGAAATCCTCGCGTGCCCGGCAGGTTCTCCGCGCGGCATCTCCCCGAATTCGGGGCGAGCGCGCAGGAACCGGCGTGCCGGCGGTGCGCCCCCCGTGGATCCACCGAACGTCCCCGAGCCCAATATCGGAAGGTATCTGGTGAACACTCAGTCGGCGGCCGTGGCCGAGTTGCGGGACCTGCTGGCCGGGGAGACCGGCGATCGCCAGGACAGGATTCTGCTGAACCTGGTGCGAGCGCAGGTGGTCTCCGTGCTGGGCGGCGGTCTGCCCTCGCGGATCGCCGAGAGCAAGCCGTTCCGGGACATGGGGATCAAGCGGGAGGCGAGGGAGGAGCTGCGGCAGGAGCTTTCGCGGTCCACCGGAATCGCCCTGCCGCCGACCTTGCTCTTCGACCACCCCAACCCGATGTCGGTCGCCCGCTACCTGCGCGAGCGCATCACCGGCCGGTCGGGAGCGGAGTCCTCCGCCACGGCGCACGCAGAGGTGCGGTTGGACGAGCCGATCGCGATCGTGGGGATGGCGTGCCGGTACGGGGGTGGTGTGTCGTCGCCGGAGGACTTGTGGGAGCTGGTCGCCGGCGGTCGTGATGCGGTGACGGGTTTTCCGGTGGATCGGGGTTGGGACCTGGAGGGTCTTTACGACCCGGACCCCGACCACGCGGGCAAGTCGTACACCCGCGCGGGGGCTTTCCTCGACGACATAGCCGGATTCGACGCCGCGTTCTTCGGCATCTCGCCCCGGGAGGCCGCGGTGATGGATCCGCAGCAGCGGCTGCTCCTGGAGACGACCTGGGAGGCGCTGGAACGGGCCGGCATCGACCCGACGAGCCTCGGCGGAACCAGCGCCGGCGTGTTCGTCGGCACCAACTACCAGGACTACCGGTACGCCTTCGACGAGATCCCGGCGAGCAGCGAAGGCTATGTGATCACCGGGAACGCGGCCAGCGTGAAGTCCGGGCGGCTGGCGTACGTGCTGGGGTTGCACGGGCCGGCGGTCACGGTCGACACGGCGTGTTCGTCGTCGTTGGTGGCGTTGCACCAGGCGTGCCAGGCGTTGCGGCTGGGCGAGTGCGACCTCGCGATCACCGGTGGCGCATCGGTGCTCTCGACGCCCGAGGGTTTCGTCGAGTTCTCCCGCAAGCGCGTCCTTTCCGTCGACGGCCGGTGCAAGGCGTTCGCGGAGTCGGCGGACGGCACGGGCTGGGGTGAAGGCGTCGGCGTGCTCTTGGTGGAGCGCTTGTCGGATGCGGTGCGGCATGGCCGGAAGGTGCTGGCGGTCGTCCGCGGCAGCGCGGTGAGCCAGAACGGTGCGTCGAACGGCTTGACGGCGCCGAATGGCCCGTCGCAGGAGCGCGTGATTCGGGCGGCGCTCGCGAGCGGGGGCCTGTCGGCGTCGGATGTGGATGCGGTGGAGGCGCACGGGACCGGGACCCGGTTGGGAGATCCGATCGAGGCGGGGGCGTTGCTGGCGACCTACGGCGAGGGCCGCTCGCCGGAGTGGCCGTTGTGGTTGGGGTCGGTGAAGTCGAACATCGCGCACACGCAGGCCGCTTCGGGCGTGGCCGGTGTGATCAAGATGGTCATGGCCCTGGAGAACGGCCTGCTGCCGAAGACCTTGCACGTGGACGAGCCAACGTCCCATGTGGACTGGTCCTCGGGTGCGGTGCGGTTGCTGGTGGCGGAACGGGAGTGGCCGGAGACCGGCCGTCCTCGCCGCGCGGCGGTGTCATCGTTCGGAGTCAGCGGCACCAACAGCCACGTCATCCTGGAACAAGCCCCCGACCACGCCGAGGAGGCCGCCGGCGAGGCGCTCCCCGCGGTGCCGTGGGTGCTGTCCGGGCGGACCGAGGACGCGCTGCGCCAGCAGGCGGCGCGGCTGCTGGACCGGGTGGAGCGGGATCCGGAACTGGACTTGGCGGACCTGGGTGCCGCGCTGGTGGAGAACCGGGCGACCTTCGAGCACCGGGCGGTCGTCGTCGGGGCGGAACGCGCGGACCTGCTCGCCGGGCTGGCGGCGCTCGCCGATGGCGAGCCGGCGCCCCAGGTGGTCCGCGGCGTCGCCGGTGATGTCGACACAGCGCCGGTGTTCGTGTTCCCCGGACAGGGGTCGCACTGGGTGGGGATGGGCCGGGAACTGCTCGATTCCTCGCCGGTGTTCGCGGAATGGATGGACAAGTGCGGCGCGGCGCTGCGGCCCTGGGTGGACTGGGACCTGGCCGACGTGCTGGACGACCAGGAGGCGCTGGCGCGGGTCGACGTGGTCCAGCCCGTGCTGTGGTCGGTGATGGTGTCGCTGGCGCAGGTGTGGCGCTCGCACGGCGTCGAGCCGGGCGCGGTGGTCGGGCACTCGCAGGGCGAGGTCGCCGCCGCATGCGTGGCCGGTGCGCTTTCGCTGGAGGACGGCGCGCGGGTGGTGGCCCTGCGCAGCCAAGCGCTGGCGCGGCTCGCCGGGAAGGGCGGGATGGTGTCGGTGATGGCGCCGGCCGGCCGGGTGGGCGACATGATCGCCCAATGGGGGGATCGCCTCGCCATAGCGGCGGTCAACGGCCCGGCGTCGGTCTCCGTCTCCGGCGACGAAGGCGCGCTGACCGAGCTGGAGCGCGAGCTGTCCGCGCAGCGCGTGGTGCGCTGGCGCGTCCCCGGAGTCGACTTCACGGCCCATTCGCAGCACGTCGAGGCCCTGGCCGACGAACTTGAACGCGCCCTGGCGCCGACGGAACCGACGACCGCGCGAATCCCCTTCTTCTCCACGGTGGAAGCCGACTGGCTCGACGGTCCGGAGCTCGACGGCGGCTACTGGTACCGGAACTTGCGTCGCCAGGTCCGGTTCGGCGACGCCGTGCAGGCGCTGGCCGAACGGGGGCATGCCGCATTCGTCGAGATCAGCCCGCACGCCGTGTTGACGGCGGCGGTGGAGCAGAACCTCGACGACCTGGGTGATCAGGTCTTCGTCGCCGCCACCCTCCAGCGCGACAAGGGCGATCTGAGCCACCTGTACCGCTCCATGGCCGAAGCCTTCGTCGTCGGCATCCCGGTGGACTGGGCGCCACCGTTCGCGGGATCGGCCCGTCGCGACGTGGACCTGCCGACGTACCCCTTCCAGCGGCAGCGGTACTGGCCCGACAAGCGGCCAGCGGCCGGAACCACGCCGGTGAGCGGCGGGTCATCGGCAGAGCAGCGGTTCTGGACCGTGGTCGAGGGCGAGGACGTCGCGGCGTTGGCGGCGACGCTGGGAGTCGAGGCGACTGGAACGCTGCAGGACGTGCTGCCGGCGCTGGCCGCCTGGCGCCGCCGGGACCGCGAGACCTCGGCGCTGGACGACCTGCGCTACCGGATCACTTGGCAGCCGGCCGAATTCGAGACCCGCCGGCTGTCGGGGACGTGGCTCGCGCTGACCCCCGAAGGCGACGCCGACGAGAAGTGGGCGACCGCGGTGCTGGACGGTCTGGCCGACCGCGGCGCCGTCGTGCTGCCGTTCGGGACGCCTGCCGGGATGCGGCGCGGCGAACTGCTCGACCGGCTCCGCACCACGCTTGCCGACGCCGGGCTGCGGCCGTCGGACGTTTCCGGAGTGGTGTCGCTGCTCGCGTTGGACGAGACCGCCGACCCGGAGCACCCGGGTGTCCCCGCGGGAACCACCGGGACGCTGGCGCTCATCCAGGCCCTCGGCGACGCGGAGGTGGGCGCACCGCTCTGGCTGCTGACCAGGGGAGCGGTCTCCACCGGTGCCTCGGATCCGCTGGTCCGCCCGCTGCAGGCGTTGACCTGGGGCCTGGGCCGGGTCGTCGGCCTGGAACACCCCGAGCGGTGGGGAGGATTGATCGACCTGCCGCCGGAACCGGACGACGGCGTGCTCGGGCGGCTGGCCGGGGTGCTGGGCGCGGCCGACGACGAGGACCACATCGCGATCCGCGACTCGGGGGCGTTCGTGCGCCGCCTGACCCGGGCCCGGCTCGGCGAGCGGGCCGGAACTCGTGCCTGGCGCCCACGGCCGGGCGGGACCGTGCTGATCACGGGCGGCACCGGCGTGCAGGCCGGGCACGTCGCCCGCTGGCTCGCCCGCAGCGGTGCCGGTCACCTCGTGCTGCTCGGCCGCCGCGGCGATGCTGCGCCCGGCATGGCCGAGCGGGTCGCCGAACTGGAGGCGCTCGGCGCCGAGGTCACCGTGGTGGCCTGCGACGTGCGGGACCGGGAGGCGCTGCGCGGAGTACTGGCCTCGATCCCGGCGGAACGACCGCTGTCGGCGGTCGTGCACGCGGCCGGAATCGGCCGGTTGCAGTCGCTCCCCGACACGAGTCCTGCCGACTTCGCGGAGATCGCGGAGGCGAAGGCCGTCGGCGCACGGCATCTGCACGAGCTGACCGAGGATCTGGACCTCGACGCGTTCGTCCTGTTCTCCGCCATCACCGCGACCTGGGGCGTCGGGCGCCACGGCAGCTACGGCGCGGCGAACACGTACTTGGAGGCGCTCGCGCAGCACCGCCGAGCTCGCGGCCTGCCCGCGACCGCGATCGCCTGGGGCGGCTGGGCCGGGGACGGCATGGCGGTCCGCGACGCCGCTGAGGACACCTTGCGCCGCCGCGGGCTTCCGTGGGGTGCGTGGGCCGAAGCCGGTTCGACGATGCAGGAAGCGGCGGACGAGACGCTGCGCCGCTGGGGCGTCCACGTCATGGCGCCGGAACTGCTGATCACGGCGCTGCAGCAGACTCTCGACGCCGACCACACGCTGGTGACGATCGCGGACATGGATTGGGAGCGCTTCGTCACCGGCTTCACCCTGGCCCGCAGGCGCCCGCTGCTGGACGAGCTGCCGGAGGCGCGGCAGGCGATCGAGGCGATGAGCCGCACCGCCGCGGACGACTCCCGCGGCGGGGAGGAACCGGCGTCGCTGCCGCAACGGCTGGCGTCCGCCTCGCGGCACGAGCAGGACCGGCTGCTGCTGGAGTCGGTCCGCACGCAGGTCGCCGCGGTGCTCGGGCATCCGTCGCCGGAGTCCGTGGACCCCGGGCAGACGTTCCTCGCCATGGGCCTGGACTCGGTGACCGCGGTGCAGCTGCGCAACGGACTCGGGGCCGTGATCGGCCAGCGGTTGCCGGCCACGGTGGTGTTCGACTACCCGACCACCACCGAGCTCGTGGCCTTCCTCCGCACCAGGCTCGTCAAGGACGACCCCGCCCCGGCCGACAACGCCCTGCTGGGGATCGACGGCCTGGAGAAGGCGCTGGCCGACGGCTCCTACGGCCCGGAGGAGCGCCGCGCGATCGCGGCGCGCCTCGCCGACCTGGCCCGGAGCCTGGGGGCCGCCGCTGCGGAGTCCGATGTGGACGACAACGGGGTCCGCGACCTCGAATCCGCTGACATCGGCGAGATGTTCGACATCCTCGACAGCGAACTGGACACGCCCTGAGCTCGTGGATGCCCCGGCGGCCGGATAGGTGGAACTGACGTGACGGAAGACGCGAAGACCCTCGACTACATGAAGCGGGCTACCGCCGCGCTGCGCGATGCCCGCAAGCGCGTGCGCGAGCTGGAGGAGCGTTCTCGCGAGCCGATCGCGATCGTGGGGATGGCGTGCCGGTACGGGGGTGGTGTGTCGTCGCCGGAGGACTTGTGGGAGCTGGTCGCCGGCGGTCGTGATGGGGTGGCGGGTTTTCCGGTGGATCGGGGTTGGGACCTGGAGGGTCTTTACGACCCGGACCCCGACCGGCTCGGCAAGTCCTACGTCCGGCACGGGGCTTTCATGGACGACCCCGCCGGCTTCGACCCGGCGTTCTTCGGCATCTCGCCGCGCGAGGCGCTGATGATGGACCCGCGCCAACGACTGCTGCTGGAGACCACCTGGGAGGCGTTCGAAAGGGCCGCGATCGCGCCGACTTCGGCGCACGGCACGTCGACCGGCGTGTTCATCGGAGCCTCCGGGGACGACTACCTGGGCCTCCTCGACCGGGTTCCCGACGCGGACGAGGGGTATCTGCTGGCTGCCAACGGGCAGAGCGTCATGTCCGGCCGGTTGGCGTACGTGCTGGGACTGCACGGGCCCGCGGTGACGCTGGACACGGCGTGCTCGTCGTCGTTGGTGGCGTTGCATCAGGCGTGCCAGGCGCTGCGGTTGGGCGAGTGCGACCTCGCCATCGCAGGGGGAGCGGCCGTGATCGTCTCACCCCGGATCTTCGTCGAGGGTTCGCGGCAGCGGAGCCTGGCCGCGGACGGCCGGTGCAAGGCGTTCGCGGAGTCGGCGGACGGCACCGGTTGGGGCGAGGGCGTCGGCGTGGTTCTGGTGGAGCGCTTGTCGGATGCGGTGCGGCATGGCCGGAAGGTGCTGGCGGTCGTCCGCGGCAGCGCGGTGAGCCAGGACGGCGCGACCAACGGTTTGACGGCGCCGAATGGTCCGTCGCAGGAGCGGGTGATTCGTGCGGCGTTGGCGAACGCGGGCTTGTCGGCGTCGGATGTGGATGCGGTGGAGGCGCACGGGACCGGGACCCGGTTGGGAGATCCGATCGAGGCGGGGGCGCTGCTGGCGACCTACGGTGAAGGGCACTCGCCGGAACGGCCGTTGTGGTTGGGGTCGGTGAAGTCGAACATCGCGCACACGCAGGCCGCTTCGGGCGTGGCCGGTGTGATCAAGATGGTCATGGCCCTGGAACGTGGTTTCCTGCCGAAGACCTTGCACGTGGACGAACCATCGTCCCATGTGGACTGGTCCTCGGGTGCGTTGCGGTTGCTGGTGGACGAGCGGGAGTGGCCGGAGACGGGCCGCCCACGGCGCGCAGCGGTCTCGTCCATCGGCGGCGCCGGCACCAACGCCCACGTGATCCTGGAACAGGCCCAGGCCGAGACCGGTACGCCGGAACCCGCAGCTGTTCCGGCGGTGCCGTGGTTGCTGTCCGGCAAGGGCACGCCCGCATTGCGCGCACAGGCCGGAAACCTGCGGAGGTTCGCGGCGTCGGCCCCCGGCACGAGCAGCGAGGACCTGGGGCGGTCGTTGTTCCGATCACGGGCGGCGCTGTCGCATCGCGCCGTGGTGGTCGGCCGGGACCGCGAGCGACTGCTCGCCGGTCTGGCCGCTGCCGAGCGCGATGAGCACTCCACGCAGGTCGTGGTGGGTGTCGCCCGGCAGCACATCGGCGCGCCGGTGTTCGTGTACCCGGGGCAGGGCGGGCAGTGGGCGGGCATGGGCGTGGCGCTGCTGGACTCGTCCCCGGTGTTCGCGGCGGCACTGCAGGAATGCGCGGACGCGTTCGCGCCGCTGGTGGGCTGGTCGGTCGTGGACGTGCTGCGCGAGCTGCCGGGAGCTCCGTCGCTGGACCGCGGCGAGGTGGTCCAGCCGGTGCTGTTCTCGGTGATGGTGGCGCTCACGCGCCTGTGGCAGTCCTACGGGGTGCAGCCCGCCGCCGTGCTCGGTCACTCGCAAGGCGAGGTCGCCGCCGCCCACATCGCCGGGGCGCTGACGCTGGCGGACTCGGCCAAGCTCATCGCGAAGCGATGCGAAGCGCTGATGCCGTTGCACCGCAGGGGAACCATGGCCGCCATCGCGATGCCGGTCGGGGAACTGCGCCAGCGGCTGGCGAAGTACGGCGACCGGTTGTCCGTCGCCGCGGAGAACGGGCCGACCGCGCTCACCGTCTCCGGCGACCTGGACGCGATCGACGAACTGCTGGAAGAGCTGAAGGCCGCGGGCGTGCGCGCCCGCAAGATCCGGGCCGCCACCGGAGCCGGGCACTCGGCCCAGGTGGAGGCGCTGCGCGACGACCTGATGGCCGCGTTCGACGGGATTTCCCCGGCGCAGGGGCAGATCCCGTTCTTCTCCACCGTGACCGGCGATGTGCTGGACACCACCGAGCTGGACGCCGACTACTGGTACCGCAACGCGCGCCAGACGGTCCGCTTCGAACCGGCCGTGCGCAGCCTGCTCGCCCGCGGGCACGAGGCGTTCGTCGAGATCAGCCCGCACCCGCTGCTCGCCGAAATGGTCCAGGCGATCGCCGATGCGGCGGAGGCCGAAGTGGTGGTGGGCGACACCCTGCACCGCGACGACGGTGACCTGGACCGGTTCTTCCTCGCCGCGGCCCAGATGCACGTCAACGGCGTGCACGTGGACTGGGAACCCGCCTTCGGCGACGGCGCCTCCCGGACGCTCGACCTGCCGACCTACCCGTTCCAGCGCAAGCGGTACTGGATGGACTACGTCCCCCGGGGAGCGACCGGATCGCGCTCGGAGGACGCCGGGTTCTGGGATCTGGTGGAGAAAGCGGACCTCCCCGGGCTGGCGGCCGAGCTGGGCGCCGATGCCACTGCGCTCGAACCGGCCATCCCGCTGCTGTCCGCCTGGCGGCGGAAGCGCCGGGAGAAGTCCACACTGGACAACTGGCGGTACCGGACCGGTTTCGCCCGGGTGCCGGAGGCCACCGCGCCACAGCTCGACGGGACTTGGCTCCTCGCCGTTCCGGCCGGACTCGACGACGCCTGGACGGCCGCATCGGCCCAGGCCCTCAGCGCGCACGGCGCGACGGTGCGCGAGGTGGAGTTGCCCGCCGACGCGGACCACGGCGTCGTATTGGAGCGGTTGCGCGCGGCAATCGACGAACCACCGGCGGGCGTGCTCTCGCTGCTGGGGCTCGCATCCGGACCACACCCGGCGCTGCCCGCCGGCCTGGTCGCCTCGATCGGCCTCGTGAGCGCGTTGGGTGAACTCGACGTCCAAGCGCCGCTGTGGTGCGCGACCAGCGGAGCCGTATCGACTTCGCCGACCGACGCGCCGCCCGACCCGGCGCGAGCCGAGCTGTGGGGCTTCGGCCGCGCAGTCGCGCAGGAACACCCCGCACGTTGGGGCGGGCTGATCGACCTTCCCGAAGCAGCGGACGAGCTCGCGATGCGGCGCCTCGCAGGCGTCCTCGCGGGACGGACCGAAGACCAGGTCGCGGTGCGGGCATCGGGCGTGTTCGGCTGCCGCCTCGTTCGCGCCCCGCTGGCCGACGCCCAGCCGAAGCGCACCTGGCAGCCGCGCGGCACGGTGCTGGTCACCGGCGCGATCGGCGACGACCTCGGGGAAAGCCTGGTGAAGAGGCTGGCCGAATCCGGCGTCGAGCACCTCGTGCTGCAATGCCGGCCCGGGGACCCGGAACCCGAGGAGCAGGCCGCCGGCGACCGGGTGAGCATCGTCGAATGCGACATGAGCGACCGGGAGGCGCTCTCCCGGCTGCTGGCGGGGATCGGCCGGGAACTCACCGCATTGATCCACGTCGCGCCCCCGAACGCCGGAGCGGAGCAGTTCTGCACGGGCCCGGCCGACGACCTGGCGGCTGCCGCCAACCTCGACGAACTGCTCGCGGACCGGGAACTGGACGCTTTCGTGCTGCTGTCCTCGGCCGGTGCGGTCTGGGGCAGCGCGGGGCAGGCCCGAACCGGAGCGTTCTTCGACGGGCTGGCCCGGCGACGCCGCGCGCGGGGAGCGGCCGCGACCGCGGTGGCGCTGGACCGCGGAGCCGACCCGGCGATGCCGGCAGAGCTGGTGGTCGACGCGCTTCGCCAGGCGGTGGAGCACGAGGAGACGTCGCTGATCGTGTCGCCGGTCGACTGGACGCGGTTCTTCCTCGAATTCACCGAGTCCCGCCCGAGTCCGCTGCTCGCGGACCTACCGGACGTGCGGCGGCTGAGCCGGGGCGACGAGCCCGCGGACGCGTCGTCGCTCGTGGACGAGGTGTCCGGACTTCCGGAGGAGCAGCAGGAAGAAGCGCTCCTGGACCTGGTCCGCGGCCAGATCGCCGCCGTCCTCAACTACACGCAGGCCGGCGAAGTGGATCCGGCGCAGCGCTTCACCGAGCTGGGCCTGGATTCGCTGACCTCGGTCCAGTTGCGCAAGCGGCTCTCGGCGGCCACCGGCCTCAAACTGCCCACCAGCCTGGCCTTCGAACACCCCACGCCGGCCGAGCTCGCCCGGTACCTGCGCACGGCGCTGACCGGCTCCCGCGAAGCCGGTCCGGCCGACATGATGGTCGAGCTCTACCGGCAGGCCTGCGAGAACGGCACGGCCATGGCGGCGATGCCGATGCTGGAGGCGGCCGCGAACCTGCGCCCCGGCGCCAGGAACCCGGAGGAGCTGCTGAACCGGCCCACCCCGCTGCACCTGGCGCGGGGACCGGAGCGGCCCGCGCTGATCTGCCTGACCCCGTTCGTCACGCCGGCCGGCGCGCACCAGTTCGTGCGCCTCGCCGCCCCGTTCCGCGGCGAGCGGGACGTCTGGGTGCTGCCCCACCCCGGTTTCGGCCGTGGCGAACAGCTTCCCGAGAACATGGCGACGCTGGTCCGGCACCACGCGACGACAGTGCTGGAATGCGCGGGCGGCGAGCCGTTCGTGCTGCTCGGCTATTCCTCGGGCGGCTGGGTCGCGCAGGAGGTGGCGGCACACCTGGAGAGCATCGGCTCGCCGCCGGAGCGCCTGGTGCTGGTGGACGCCTACAGCCCCGACCTCCAGTACGCGCACCGGGTCTTCGACGAACTGATGGCGGCGAACTCGCGGCTCGTGCGGACGCTGAACGTCGGCGGCGAAGAACTCACGGCCATGAGCCGGTACCTGCAGCTGTTCGAGAAGTGGGAGGCGCGGCCGGCCGCGGTTCGGACCCTGTTGCTGCGGGCCCGGGAACAGGTGTTCCTCGACGCGACGGGCGGGGAGAGCCCGGCACCTCCGGACGGTGTCGACGAGATCGTCGTCGTGCCCGGTGATCACGCCACCATGCTGCACGACCACGCCGCCACGACCGCCGCCGCGCTGGAGTCCTGGCTGGCCGATGACCTCGGGAGAGCTGCAACGGCGTCCGGCGACCCATCGGAGCGGCCGCCGGTGCGAGGAGGATCGTCATGAGGGACATCCCGGTTCGCCAGATGGTCATGTCGTCGGGGTTCCGGCCGTGGCTGATCACCGGCCACGCGGAGGTGCGCGCGGCGCTGGCCGACCAGCGGTTCGCGAAGGACTCGCACCGGGTCGCCGAAATGCTGGACCGGCACTCGCTGTCCGGCACCGACAGCCTGTTCGGGCAGTCGCTCCTGCACCACATGCTCAACACCGATCCGCCGGAGCACGGCAGGCTGCGCGGGCTGGTCAACAAGGCGTTCACCCCGCGCGCCGTCGAGCGCCTGCGGCCGCGGATCGAGGAGATCTGCGACGAGCTGCTGGACGCCTTGGGCGGGCGGCAGCACGTCGACCTGCTGGCGGTCTTCGCGGTTCCGCTGCCGATCAAGGTGATCTGCGAGCTCCTGGGTGTTCCGCAGGCGGACCGGGAGGAGTTCCGGTCCTGGTCCAACGCGCTCGTTTCGGCGCTGCCGCCGGAAGTCGTGACGGGGGCGTCCAGCGCGATGGCGGACTACCTGCACGGCTTGATCAAGGCCAAGGAGCAGGACCCGGGCGAGGACATGCTCTCCGCGCTGATCCACGCCCGCGACGGCGGTGATCGGCTGACCGCGGACGAGCTGGTCTCGATGGCGTGCCTGCTGCTGGCGGCCGGCCACGAAACCACGGTGAACCTGATCGGCAACGGCATGCTCGCGCTGCTGACCCACCCGGAGCAGCTCGCGGCGCTGCGCGACGACCCGACCCGGTTGCCCGGCGCCATCGAGGAGTTCCTCCGCTACGACAGCCCCATCAACCAGGCGACGCTGCGGTTCACCACCGAGCCCGTGGAGATCGCCGGGGTGCGCATCCCGGAGGGCGAGTTCGTGATGCTCAACATCGACTCCGCCAACCACGACGCGCGGCGCTACGCGGACCCGGACGTCCTGGACATCGGCCGGGACGAGGGCGGCCACCTCGCCTTCGGGCACGGCATCCACTACTGCCTCGGCGCGCCGCTGGCCCGGCTGGAGGCGGAGATCGCGTTCACCAAGCTGCTGGGCAGGTACGGCCGGATCGACCTCGCGGTACCGGCCGAGCAGCTGGAGTGGCGGTTCAGCGTCGTGATGCGCGGACTCGAACGGCTCCCGGTCCGGCTCGGCCGGACGTAGCCGGAACTCGCTCCGGAGGCACGAGGCAGACATCAGGCGGGAGGTTGCAGGAGACATGGCCGATCAAACCGGGTTCTCCCCGGAACTGCTCTCCTACGTCCGCGAGGTTTCGCTGCGGGAGGACGAGATCCTGCGCGAACTGCGCGAGGAGACGGTGGCCTATCCGATGGGGAAGGTCATGCAGGTCATGCCCGAGGAAGGGCAGCTGCTGGCGTTCCTGGTCGGGCTGATCGGGGCCCGTTCCGTGCTGGAGGTCGGCACCTTCACCGGCTACAGCACGCTGTGCATGGCCCGGGCGCTTCCCGCCGACGGGCGCCTGGTGACCTGCGACATCACCGACAGGTGGCCGGCGATCGGCGCCCCGTACTGGAAGCGCGCCGGTGTCGCCGACCGGATCGAGGTCCGCGTCGGTGATGCGCGGACGACGCTCGCCGGACTCATCGCCGAGGGCGGCGGGAACCGGACGGACCTGGTGTTCATCGACGCCGACAAGGCGAACTACCCGAGCTACTACGAGGACGCCCTCACCCTGGTGCGCCCGGGCGGGCTGATCGTGCTGGACAACACGGTCTTCTTCGGCAGGGTCGTCGATCCGGCGGCCCAGGATCCGGACACGGTCGCGCTGCGCGAGCTCAACTCGCGCATCCGCGCCGACGACCGGGTCGACCTCGCGATGCTGACCATGGCGGACGGCATTTCCCTCGTCCGGAAGAAGGCGCCCTGATGCCCAGGCCCGCCTCCGGCGGGCGAGAACCACTCAAGACGACAACCAGCCTCCCGCCCATCCGACCGTCCGAACAGGACGGTCGGCGGCGGGTGGCCTCCACACTTCGATAGGAGATGCGGTGGAATTCGGTCCGGGAGAACACCGGCTCACCGTCCTGGGGGCGGGGGTGATGGGATCGAACATCACGACCCTGGCCCTCGGGTACGGGCTGCCCGTGCACCTGGTCGACGTGGACCGGCCGACGCTGGATCAGGCGCGGGCGAGGATCGCCCGGCAGCTGCGGCACGCCCACCTGCTGGGCGCGCTGCTCCCCGACCAACCCGCCGGCGAACTCGTCACCAGCACGTCCGTCGCGGGCGCGGAAGGGTCGACCGCCGTCCTGGAAGCGGTCACCGAACTTCCCGACGTGAAGCGGAAGGTGCTGTCCGAGGTCGCGGCGGTGGTCCCGCCCGGAACACCCCTGGTGTCCAACACATCGGGCATCCCCATAGACGAGCTCGCCGAGGAGCTGCCGTGCCCCGAGCTGCTCGTCGGGACGCACTTCATGAACCCGACGTACCTGATCAAGATGGTGGAGCTCGTCCGCGGCCCGCGCACCTCCGACGCGGCGGTCGCGGCGGTCGAGTCGCTGCTGGCCGCGCTGGACCGGACCGCGGTCGTCGTCCGGGACGACCCCGGGTTCGTCACCAGCCGGTTGCTGCACCCGATGATCAACCAGGCGGCGCGGATCGTGGAGCGCGGCACCGCCACGGTGGACGCGGTCGACACCTTGATGCAGGGCTGTCTCGGCCACCCGACCGGCCCGCTGCGGACCGCGGACCTGATCGGCCTGGACAACCTCGTGGATTCCCTCGCGGCGCTGTACGAGCGGACCGGCGAGCAGAGCTGCCGGCCATGCGACCTGCTGCTGGAGAAGGTGGCCAGCGGAGACCTGGGGCGCAAGACCGGCCAGGGCTTCTACGACTACGGAGAGGTGCTCTCATGACAACGGATCAATCGGTCGAGCAGGGTTCCCGCGCGGCGATCGAGCGCGAGCTGCTGTCGTTCCTGGAGCAGCGGCTGAGGACGTCGGTGGCACCCGACCGGGACCTGTTCGCGGAGGGGCTGATCACGTCGCTGTTCGCGATGGAACTGGTGGTCCAGCTGGAGCAGACCTTCGACGTGTCCATCGTCGGATCCGACCTGAAGATGGACAGCTTCCGCTCCGTCAACGCCATGGCGGACCTCGTCCACCGGCTCCAACGGGCCGCGCCCGACGATGGCGACTGAGCGGCTCGCCGACGAACGCGCCCTGGTCGCGGCGCTCGTCGGCGACCAGGCCGATTCCTGGGACGTGGCGGGACTCCTGCCGGCGGAGGTGCTGCGCGAACTCGGCGACCGGGGCCTGCTGTGCCCTCAGGTTCCGGCGGAGCACGGCGGCCTCGGCCTCGACAGCCTCGCCTGCGGGGAGTTCACCGCCCACGTGGGCAGCCTCTGCAGCTCGCTGCGCAGCGTGATGACCTCGCAGGGCATGGCGGCGTGGACCATCCAGCGACTCGGCGACACCGACCAGCGCAGCACCTACCTCGCGCGCCTGACCGGCGGGGAGCTGGCCGCGGTCGGGTTCAGCGAACCGGAGGCGGGCAGCGACCTGTCCGCGATCGGCACCGAAATCCGCCAGGACGGCGACTCCGTCGTCGTGAGCGGGCAGAAGGTGTGGATGACCGCCGCGCACTACGCCGACCTGCTGGTGGTCTTCGGCCGCCACGGGGATGGCGCCGCCGCGGTCGTCGTGCCGGCATCGGCACCCGGCGTGCACGTGGAGCGGATCGCGGAGCCGCTGGGCTGCCGCGCGGCAGGGCACGCCGACGTCCGCTTCGATTCCGTGCGGCTGCCGGGCAACAGCGTCCTCGGCGGCACCGGCCAGTCCCTCGCGCTGCTGGTCACGACGGCCCTCGCCTACGGCCGCATGTCGGTGGCCTGGGGGTGCGTCGGCATCCTGCGGGCTTGCCTGGCCGCGGCGAGCGGGCACGCCGCGTCGCGACGGCAGTTCGGCAAGCCACTGGCGGAGCACCAGCTGGTCGCCCGGCACCTCGCCGAGCTGCTGGTGGCCGAGCAGGTCGCGACGAGGGCGTGCGAACACGCGAGTCGCTGCTGGGATTCCGGTTCTCCGGACGCGGTCGTGTCCACAGTGCTCGCCAAGCACGTGAGCTCCGGCCAGGCCGTTGCGGGCGCCGCGTCGGCGGTGCAGGTCTTGGCCTCGGCGGGCGCGCGCGACGGGCACGTCGTGGCCCGCGCCTACCGCGACGCGAAGCTGATGGAGGTCATCGAAGGCAGCAGCGAGATCTGCCAGCTCATCTTGGCGCAGCACGCGCTGACCGCAGCACGATGAACGTTTCGGGAGTACCGATGGACGACAAGCAGACGCTGGTGAAATGCCTGGTCTGGGACCTGGACGAAACCCTGTGGCGGGGCACCCTGGTCGAGGACGGGAACGTGCGCTTGGCCGACGGGATCACCGCCGTCATCGAGGAGCTCGACTCCCGCGGCATCCTGCAGGCGGTGGCCAGCAAGAATGATCACGACCTGGCGTGGGCGCGGCTGGTGGAACTGGGCGTGGCCGACTACTTCGTGCTTCCCCAGATCGGTTGGGGGCGCAAGTCGGATTCGGTCCGCCGCATCGCGGAGCGATTGAACTTCGCGCCCGGCACGATCGCCTTCATCGACGACCAGCCGGCCGAACGCGCGGAGGTCGCCTTCCACCTCCCCGAGGTCCGCTGCTACCCGGCCGATCAGGCGCTGGCCCTGCCGGGGCTGCCCGACTTCAGCCCGCGGGCGGTGACGGTCGATTCCCGGCGGCGCAGGCAGCTGTACCAGGCGAACTTCCAGCGGGATTCCGAACGGGAGTCCTTCGCCGGGCCCGACGAGGAGTTCCTGCGCACGCTGGGCCTCGAACTGCGCATCGGGCGGGCGGACGACGAGGAGCTGTCGCGGGTCGAAGAGCTGACGCTGCGCACCAGCCAGATGAACGCCACCGGGGTGCACTACCCGGACGCCGTGCTGCGCGAGCTCTGCGCCGACCCGGCCCACGAGGTCCTGGTGGCCACGCTCACCGACCGCTTCGGCCCGCACGGCGCCATCGGCGTGCTGCTGCTGGAAACCCGCCCCGACCACTGGCACCTCAAGCTGCTGGCCACCTCGTGCCGGGTGGTCTCCTTCGGGGTGGGCACGGTCGTCCTGAACTGGTTGGTGGACCAGGCATTCCGGGCCGGCGTGCACCTCGTCGCCGACTTCCGGGCCACCGACCGGAACCGGATGATGGACATCGCCTACCGCTTCGCGGGCTTCACCGACGAACGCTGCGAATGCAGCGCCGGAAGGCCGGCGGAAGCCGGGGTCCAGCGGCTGCACCTGGTTCCGGAGCCGCGAGCCCTACCCGAAACGATGACTCTCGACGCACCGGCCCTCGGCCGCCCCCGCGTCCCGTAGCGCCGCAATTTCCATTGAAATCGAAGGTCCGATTTCAATGGAAATTGCGGAGGACGGAGGAGTCCAGGCGGCGTCCGGGGGGCCCGCTACTCGCACCGCGACGCGAAACGAGCCTGGAATCAGGCCGTTTCTCCCCATCCGATCGACAATGGAGGTTCCATGATGTCCGGTCAGCAGTCCCGGGCCGACCAGAGCACGTTCGCCGAGCTCGGGCTCCGGGCGAGACTGTTCGCCCAAGGGGCGCTGGCCTTCCTGTTCGCCAAGGGCGGTGATTCCTTCGCCCGCCTGCTGCACTCCCCGTGGCGCGACGACCCGTACCCGATCTACGCGGCGATGCGGGCGCGGGGGCCGCTGATCCGCAGCAAGCTCGGGCTGCTGATCTGCACCACCCACGAACTCTGCGAGGAAGTGCTGCGGGACCGGCGATTCGGCGTGCTCCGCAGCGACGGGTCCTACGGCGACCCCACCGCGGCCGCCGTCGACCTCCAGCTCTCGCTGCTCGAACTCGACCCGCCGGACCACACCCGGATCCGGCGCCTGGCCGCGCCGGAGCTGCGGCCGCGCCGCATGGAGAAGTACCGCCAGCGGATCGAGGACATCGCCAACGAACTGCTGGACGAGGCGATCGCGCGCGGCAGCTTCGACCTGGTCCGCGACTACGCCAGCCTGCTGCCGATCCGGGTGATCTGCGACCTGCTCGGGCTGTCCCAAGTGGACGCCGACCGGCTGGGGCACCACGGCCTGGTGGTGTCCGGCTCGTTGGACGGGGTCCGTTCGACCAAGCAGCTCCGGCAGATGCGGGAATCGCTGAACGAGCTGGACGCGATGTTCGCCAGGCTCATCGAGCAGCGCCGCGCGGACCCGGGCGACGACGTCGTGAGCAACCTGGTGACCGCGCTCGACGATGACAAGATCACCAGCACGGAGCTGGTGCAGCTGTGCAACCTGCTGCTGGTCGCCGGTTTCGAGACGACCGTCAGCATGGTCGGCAACGGCGCGAACGCGCTGCTGAACCACCCGGAGCAGTGGGACCTCCTGCGCGCCGACCCGAGCCTGGCACCGGCCGTGGTGGAAGAGGCGCTGCGCTGGGACCCGCCGGTGCAGATGACCGGCCGGATCGCGCACGAGCCGCTGGAGCTCGCCGGCCGCCGGCTGAGCAAGGACACGCCGGTGCTGGTGCTGCTGGCCTCGGCCGGCCGGGACCCGGCGAAGCACGAGCATCCCGACCGCTTCGACATCACCCGGGAGGTCCAGGGCGAGCACCTGGCCTTCTCGTCGGGCAGCCACTACTGCCTCGGCGCCCCGCTGGCGCGGATCGAGGGGGAGGTCGCGTTCCGCTGCCTGGCCACCCGGGTGCCCGATCTGCGCCGCGCCGGACCCGTGGTGCGCCGCCCGACGTCGGTCGTCCGCGGCCTGGCGTCCTTCCCGGCGTTCCCGGGCAAGACCGCCCAGCGCGCCTGACGTTTCGGTCGTAGCCCGTCCTCGCCCTCGTTGCGGTAGGTTCGTGCCCAGGTCTCGATCAGCTTCGGTGACGAGAGACCGAGCTCGCGGGCGAGGTCGAGCTTGGTCTCACCGGCGAGGAAACGTCGCACCGCCTCGAGTTTGAACTCGAACGAGAACGACCGCTTGTTCACCAGCGCCGCACCGCCGCGAACCCGCCACCGGCCATACAACCGGCAACCGCCCAGCGAGACGCGCCGAGCCTGGTCGCGACCGAACGATCCGCCCAACCATCATCGAACAACCCTATCGCCACCGCACGCTGCTCTGCGGTCAACGAACTTCGCCCAGCCAAACGACTGCTCCCCGGTAGTCGGAACTGAATTTCTCAGTCCAACTTCCGGGGAGAATCCCGAAACTCTGGGCGGCGAGCCTCGGCAACATCAGGCAGACCCAGCGCATGCTCGCCGAGCTGGTGGCCGAACGGGCCGGTCGCGATCCAGGGGACGCGGCGGTCCGCAGCTTCACCGGAGCGGTGTTCGTCGTGCTGCTGGAGGTGTGGCTGCGCTGGGCGGATGATCCGGACCTGGACGCGCTGGAGGCGTTGGATCGGGCCTGGAGCATCTGGAAGCCGGTCTGCCGCTGTGAACCGGCCTTTCGCTCACGGCTTGCGCGGGGTGAAACGGGCGGTGAATCCCTGCGGCTGCAGGAGTTCCTGGAACTTCGGCGGGCAGGCACCGTCCTCTGTGGTCACCTCGTACTCGCGCACCAACCAGAAGGCGGCCAGCGCCAGCTGGATCATGCCGAGCTGGGTGCCGACGCAGACCCGGGGTCCGGCGCCGAACGGGATGTAGGTGTGGCGGTGCGGGGACGCCTGCGCGTCGAGCCACCGCTCCGGCACCAGCCGGTCCGGATCGGACCACCAGCGCGGGTCCCGGTGGATCAGGTAGGGGCTGAACATCACCTGGTCGTTCGGCCGCAGCCGCCACTCGCCGAGCGCGGTCTCCCGCCGGGCGGTCCGCCCGATCAGCCAGGTGGGCGGCCACAGCCGCAGGACTTCCTTGATCACCGCCTCGGTCTGCGGCAACGCGGACAGCGGCGGTGCCTCCTCGTGCGGCCACGACTCGGCCTCCTCGGACACCCGGCGCCGCAATTCGGGCTCGGTCGCCAGCACCCGCACCAGCCACGTCAGCGCCGAAGCCGGCACCCCGTACGCGGCCAGCATGATGCCGCGGAGCAACCGCTGGACCTGGAGCTCGCTGAGCTCGGGATCTCGCGCGGCGAGCAGCACGTCGAGCAGGTCCTGCGGCTGCTCGGGCCGTGCCGGCGCACTCGCCTGGCGCTTCCGGATCTTCTCGGTGATGACGACCAGCGTGCTCTCCCGCGCCTTGAGGAAGCGCCGGATGCGCTTGGACGGCCACCACGCCGGGAACAGCTGGGAGCTGCCACCGAGCGGCTCGATCGCCTTGACGTTCTCGGTCAGGACCTCCGGCACGCCACCGGAATCGGCGCCCAGGCAGAAGTCCGCCGTGGCGCGGCCGGCGAACTGCTCCATCACGTGGAGGACTTCGACCTGGCGGCCACCGGTCTCGTCGAGCGTCCGCTGGAACAGCGGGTGCAGCCGGGCCGAATGGGCGTGGGAGACCGCGCGGCTGAGCCCGTGCCAGCCCTTCCGCCTGGCGGTCATCCACACCTGCGCGTCCGTCGCCGCGCGCTCCGGATCGATCCGCGTCGCGATCGGCGTGCTCTCGCTGTGGAAGTCCTCGTTGGTCCGGGCGAGCATGTCGTGCACCAGATCCGGCGCGAGCACCACGATCGTGCGGTCGTCGAAGGAGAAGACGTCGCCGTATTCCTGGTGGCAGCGGCGGAGGAAAGCCATCCGGTCGCGGTCGTAGTCGAGCGTGTTCCCGACCAGTAGGCGACCCTTCGGGCCGGGCGGCCGTGCCGTGCTGGTTCTGGTGCTGGTCAACGGTTTCCCTCCGGAATGCGGGGTGGAGTGAGGAGCGGTCTCCACCCCGCCGCGGTGTCAGTTGGCGATGATCCAGTAGGTGTAGAAGCCGCCCATCCGGGTCTTGCCGACCAGTCGTGCCGCGATGTGCCGGACGTAGCTCGTCATTTCGCCTCCTTGATCAGGGGTTACCTGTTGACGAAGTTTGCGCAATCGAAGGTTGAAATCCAACGACTGAACGGCCTAACCTGCGTGCGACCGAAAGTCCGTGCATAGCAGGGAATCCGGGACGAGCGCACCGCGATCGATCCAGGATGGAGGTCTGTCCGATGGCGACAGTGCGGGCGGATTCCGGGCTCGCACGGGTTGTTGGCGGGCCGAGTGCTCCGGCCGGACCGGTGCGGCGGCCGTGGACCGTCCGCTGGTGGCACCATGGGCTCCATGCCCGAGAAGGAGTTCGATGCGATCCTCTGCGACCTCGACGGAGTCATTCGCTGGTGGGACCCGGAAATCATGTCCGGACTGGACCGCGCGAACGGCCTGCCGCGGGGGACGCTGGCGAAGACGGCGTTCGCGCCGGACCGGCTGAACCCCGCGATCACCGGGGCCCGGACGGACGAGCAATGGCGCGCGGCGATCGCCGCCGACCTCGCCGAAGCCTGCGGAAGCCCGGAGGCGGCGCGTGCGCTCGTCGCCGAGTGGTCCGCCCACGCGGGCGAAGTCGTCGAAGAAGTCGCGGAACTGCTCGCGGCGGCGCGGGAACACGTCCCGGTGGTCCTGGTGTCGAACGCGACCACCAGGCTGGAATCGGACCTGGCCCGGCTCGGGATAGCGGATCTCCTGGACGAAGTGGTCAACAGCGCCCGGGTGGGAATCGCCAAACCGGACCCGGGGATCTACCGGTTCGCGGCGACCCGAGCAGGTGTCCCGGAAGCCCGCTGCCTGTTCATCGACGACACCCTCCAGAACGTCGAAGCGGCCCGGGGGCTGGGCATGAGAGCACTGCACCACCAAAACCCGGCCCAATTGCGCGAAATCCTCGCGCCGCTGCTGAGCCAGGCTCGCGAATGAGGGAATGTCGCGGTTCCGCGTGCCTAGCGGAAACCCGTATCGGCGTGCCTGGAGGAGGAAACCGGCGAGGGGATCGATGAAAACGCCTAGAATCGGTGCATGGGCAGGACTGATCGCGCCAGCCGGGTGATCGCGGCGCCACCGGCGACCGTTTACGGCGCTCTCCTCGACCGGGAGTCCCTCGAAGCTTGGCTGCCGCCGGACGGCATGCGCGGCCGGATCGAGCGGTGGGATCCCCGGCCCGGTGGCGGGTTCCGGATGGTCCTCACCTACCTCGATCCCGAGGGTAGCCCCGGCAAGACCTCGGGTGCCACGGACGTCGTCGACGTCGGGTTCGCCGACTTGGTGCCGAACGAGCGCGTCGTGCAGCGGGCGGTGTTCGAGGCCGACGATCCGTCGTTCGCGGGCACCATGACGATGACCTGGCACCTCGCCGCCGCCGGCGCCGGGACCGAGGTGACCGTCACCGCCGCGGATGTGCCACCCGGTATCGATCAAGCGGCCCACGAGGAGGGGATCGCCTCCTCGCTCGCCAACCTGGCGTCGTACGTCGAAGCGGCCGGCTGACCGGAATCGGTGCGCTACAGGGGGCCGTCGATCCAGTTCTGCAGCAGCGGGGCCGTGATCGCGATCAGGTCTTCCTTCGGTTCTGCGCTGATCGCCTTGGTCTTCAGAACCAGCCGGGCCGCGCCCAGGCCCATCAGGTGGCTGCAGACCAGCTCCGCCCGGAGGCGCGCCTTCGGGCCGGTCAGGCGCTTGGCCAGCCGGCTCACCAGCTGGCGTTCGAAATTCGCGCGGAACTGGGCCCCGGCCGGTCGCGACGACGTGAAGACCGCCCGCACCAGCGGGTCGCCCTGGGTCCGGTCGTGGTAGTCCAGCAGCGTCCGGACCAGGTGCTCGCCGAGCCGGGGGAGCTCGCAGTCGAGCAGTCGCTCCGCGTCCTGCTCGAAGCCCGAGGCCTCCGCGAACAGGCTTTCCTTGCTGCCGAAGTACTTCATCACCAGCGCCGCGCTGACCTCGGCGTCCGCCGCGATGTCGCGCAGCGTCACGTCGGCGTAGCCGCACGACGAGAAGCGGCGCCGCGCCGCCTTGAGGATCGCTTCGCGGGTGGCGCACGCGTCGCGCCGCTGGTCCTCGGCGACCGCTGGGGCCGGAGCCGTGCTGGACATGCCGTTCAGGCTAGCGCGACCGCGCGGCCGCGGTCGCCACCTGCGCGGTAACAGGCGTGTACCGGCGGGTTCCCGGCGTCGCCGCGGCGATCAGCGCGGCCAGCAGCGCCGCCGCGCCCGCCACCAGGAACACCCACGAGTACGAGAGCGTCGACGGGTAGTTCACGCCGGCGATCTGCACCACCGACCCGGTCGTCAGCGCGACGACGATGGCGCTGCAACTGGACGTGCCGATCGAGCGGGCCAGGCTGTTCAGGCTGTTCGCGGCGGCCGTTTCGGTCTGCGGCACCGCCTGCATGATCAGCGTGGGCAGGGCGCCGTAGGACAACGCGCCGCCGATCGCGCCCACGGTCAGGTTGAACACCACCAGCGGCAGCGGCGAGTGCAGGAAGGACCCCGCGAGGTTGCCCACCATCAGCACGGTGCCGCCCAGGATCAGTGTGGTGCGCGGGCCGCGCCGCCGGGAGATCCGCGCGGACACCGGCGAGAACACGCCCATCGCGGCGCCGATGGGCAGCAGCACCAGGCCGGTCAGCACCAGCGACATGCCGAAGCCGTAGCCGGTGTCCTCCGGGGCCTGCAGGATCTGCGAGCCCACGAGGAACCCGGCGAACATCGCCATGCCGACCAGTACCGACGCGATGTTGGTCAGCAGCACCGCGGGCCGGGCCGACACCCGCAGGTCCACCAGCGGCGCATCGACGCGCAGTTCGTACACGCCCCACACCAGGAACGACACCGCCGCCGCGACGAGCAGGCCGACGACGATCCCGCTGGTCCAGCCCCATTCGTTGCCCTTGGAGATCGCCAGCAGCAGGCACGTCAGCGCCACCGACAGCCCCACCGCGCCGAGGAAGTCGAACCGGCCGCCGGTGCGCAGCGGCGACTCCGGGACGATCCAGAGGATCAGCGCGATCTCGGCGATCGCGAACACGGCCGCGCCCGCGAACAGCCAGTGCCAGTTGAGGTTCTCGGCGACCACGCCGGTCACCGGCAGCCCCACCGCGCCGCCGATGCCCAGCGTCGCGCTCATGAACGCCACCCCGGAACCGACCCGGCCCTCCGGTAACTCGTCGCGCATGATGCTGATCCCCAGGGGCACCACGCCGACCGCCGCGCCCTGCAGCACCCGCCCGACGAGCACGGCGGTGAAGTCGTCGCTGACGGCGCCGATCGCGCTGCCCACCGCCATGGTGGCCAGCGAGATCAGCAGCATCCGGCGCTTGCCGTACATGTCGCCGAGCCGGCCGAGGACGGGTGCGCACACCGCGCCCGCCACCAGCGGCGCGGTGACCAGCCAGCCCGCGTTGGACCGCGAGGTATCGAGGAGCCTGGGGAATTCCGGGAGCAGCGGTACGACCAGGGTCTGCATCAACGACACCGCGATGCCGCACGAGGCGAGGACTCCGATGACGAGCCTCGAACTGCGTCGTGCGGTGGGCGTGGCCAGGCTCATCGGGCTCCTCGCTATCGGCGTGAACTTGTGTTCACCATGCAAGTAAACTCGTGTTCACCTCGTGCCGCAAGGCGCTGCCGGTGTCGATTCAGCTCGATTCGGGATGTTTCGCCCACGTATTCGTCCATTGTGGATAGACCTGGGTGGGGGATTGCGGCGACGTCGGCGAAATGCGTTCTGGTGCTCGGCGGCCGCAGTAGGCATCATGCGGCTGTCCGGCGCAATGTCGCCCCGGCGATGGGAAGGAGCGCGCATGCGCACCGCGTTGACCGAACTGCTGGGCATCGACAGTCCGCTGGTGGGATTCAACCGGTCACCCGGTGTGGTCGCGGCCGTGACCAACGCCGGCGGCATCGGCGTGCTCGCCGCGACCGGCTACACCCCGGAAGAGCTCGACGCGCAGCTCACCTGGATCGAGGAGCAAGTGGACGGCCGCCCCTACGGCGTCGACGTGCTGGTGCCCGCCAGGACGGCCACCGGAGACCCGGCGGACTACCTGGCCAGCCTGCGTGCCCAGATCCCGCAGGAGCACTACGACTTCGTCGACTCGCTGCTGGCGAAGTACGACATCCCGCCGGCCGATACGGCATCGGCGGGTGACCGGTTCGCCGCCAGCGTCGGCCCGGAGATCGTGCAGCCGCTGCTCGACGTCGCCTTCTCGCACCGGGTCGCCCTGGTCGCGAACGCGCTCGGCACCCCGCCGCCGGCGATGCTGGAGCGCGGCAAGGCCGACGGGGTGCCGATCGCGGCGCTGGTCGGCTCGCCGAAGCACGCGCAGCGTCAGCTGGACATGGGCGTCGACCTGCTCGTCGCGCAGGGCACCGAGGCCGGCGGGCACACCGGGACCATCGCGACCATGGTGCTGGTACCGGAGGTCGTGGATCTCGCGGGCGACGTGCCGGTGCTGGCGGCGGGCGGCATCGCCACCGGGCGCCAGATGGCGGCGTCGCTGGCGCTGGGCGCGGCCGGCGTGTGGTGCGGCTCGGTGTGGCTGTCCAGCCACGAGGACATCACCTCGCCCGCGGTGAAGGCCAAGTTCCTGGCCGCGACCAGCGGCGACACGCTGCGCTCGCCGACCCGAACCGGGAAACCGGCCCGCCAGCTGCGCAGCGCGTGGCACGAGGAGTGGGCGAGCCCGGGCAGCCCGTCGCCGCTGCCGATGCCGCTGCAACCGATGCTGGTCGACGAGGCGTGGCGGCGGATCAACCAGGCGGCCGAAGCGGGCAACGACGGAGCGAAGGCCCTGGCATCGTTCTTCATCGGCCAAGTCGTCGGCACGTTCCGGGAACTCCGGCCGGCGGCGGACATCACCCGAGAGATCACCGAAGACTGCAAAAAGGCCCTGACCAACCTCGCCAACCTCGCCTGACCACGTCCCTCCCGCAATTTCAATGGAAATCAGAGGTCCAATTTCCATTGAAATTGCGGAAGTTGTCCCCAGGCACCGGCATGTCGTGCCCCGACACGCTGGTGGTCCGCAGTTTCCATTGAAACTGTGGGAGGTTGTCCCCAGGCACCGGCATGTCGTGCCCCGACACGCCGGTGGTCTGCGGTTTCCATTGAAACTGTGGGAGGTTGTCCCCAGGTGTCGGCATGTTGTGTGCCGACACGTTGGTGGTCTGCGGTTTCCATTGAAATTGTGGGGAGGTTGTCCACAGCTATCTGTGCGTTGGGTGGCGATGGTCGGAGGGTGGGTGATTACGGGAGGCGTTCGGCTCGGAGGCGGGAGCGGCGGATCTTGCCTGCTTCGTCCCGCAGCGGGTCCGCGACGAACTCGAAGCTCCGGGGCAGTCGGTAGGGCGCGACCCGGGTGCGGAGGTGTTCCAGCAGCGACTCCTCGGTCACCGGGCGGCGCGGGTGCACGATCGCGTGCGGGACGTTGCCGAGATCGTCGTCGGGCAGGCCGATCACGCAGCTGTCCACCACCGCGTCGTGCAGCGCCAGCGCCGCTTCCAGCTCCGCCGGGTACACGTTCGCGCCGCCCACCAGGATCATGTCCGTCTCCCGGTCGCCGAGGTAGAGGTACCCGTCCTCGTCGAACCAGCCGATGTCGCCGAGGGATTCCCAGCCTTCCCCGTCGACCTGCGCCCGCCCGCCCAGCAGCCGGTACGTCGGATCGACGTCCGCCGCCGTGCGCATCCACACCTTGCCCTCCTGGCCCGGCGGCAGGACCCGGCCTTCGGCGTCGCGCACCTCCATCTCGCCGCGCAGCACCCGGCCGACCGAGCCCGGGTGCGCCAGCCATTCCTCGCTGGTGATGAACGTGGCGGCCTGCGCCTCGGTGCCCGCGTACAGCTCGCGCAGGATCGGCCCGACCCAATCGATCCACTGCCGCTTCAGCCACACCGGCACCGGCGCCGCCGTGTGGAAGACGGCGCGCAGGCTCGACATGTCGGCGGCGTCGCGCACCTCCGCGGGCAGCTTCGAGATCCGGGCCAGGATCGTCGACACCACGTACAGCCAGGTCACCTTGTGCTCGCCGATCAGCCGCAGCGTCTCGGCGGCGTCGAAGCGGCGCATCAGGATCACGTGGTTGCCGCGCAGCAGCCCCATGGCCACGGACATGTTCGGCGCGTTGTGCGACACCGGGGACGGCACCAGCGCGACGCCGCCGGGCTCGATGCCGAAGCTGTCCGCGGACGGTTCCACGTCCTCCACCAGCGCGGGCCGCCCCGCGACGATCACCTTGGGCCGCCCGGTGCTGCCGCCGGACGTCGGTGCCTTCCACGCGGGGGAGACGGCCGCCGGCAGCGGCCCGTCGTCCTGCTGGGCGGAGCGGAACCGCGCGGGCAGCACCGGGCGCCCGCCGGTCAGCTCGGGTTCGACGTCGCCGATCACCAGCGCCGGCTCGGTCAGCGCGATGATCTCCGCCAGTTCGCCGGCCGGGAGCTTGGGGCTCAGCGGCTGGGGCACCGCGCCGACCTTCCAGGCCGCGATCTCGGCGAGCACGAAGGGCACCCCGTTGGGCAGCACGATGCTGACGAAGTCGCCCTGCCGCACCCCGCGCGCCAGCAGGTCGCGGGCCAGCCGGTTCGACTCGGATTCCAGCTCGGCCCGGGTGAGCGTGATGTCCTCGCAGGTCAGCGCGGCGCGGTCGGGTTCGGCGGCGGCGAGTTCGGCCAGCCGGACGGGGAACGGGGTACCGGCGGCGGGCCGGTCGGCTGCGGGCACTCTCGAGCTCCTTGTCGTCCACTTCGGACCGGCGGACAGCGGGAAACCGGCTTTGTGCACCGAATGAATCACCGACCGGTGGGTACGACAAGTACGGCACGCCTAACGAACCGATAGGCGCAGGCTATTCCGGCCGGTCCGGTCGGGCGATTGCAGACCGCGGGCGACTTTAGTGCACTGGGGAAGGCATCCCGGGCTACCCCAGGAGGTAGGCGTGAGCAAGCTGCGTTTCGGCGTTTTCCTGGCCCCCTTCCACACCGCGGGCCAGAACCCCACCTTGGCACTGCACCGCGACCTCGAACTCATCCAGCACCTCGACGCGCTCGGCTACGACGAGGCGTGGATCGGCGAACACCACTCGGCGGGCAGCGAGCTGATCGCCTCGCCGGAGATCTTCATCGCCACGGCGGCCGAGCGGACGCGGCACATCAGGCTCGGCACCGGCGTGATCTCGCTGGCGTACCACAACCCGCTGTGGGTGGCGGACCGGATGGTGCTGCTGGACCACCTCACGCGCGGCCGGGTCATGCTCGGCGTCGGGCCCGGCTCGCTGCCCACGGATTCGGCGATGATCGGCCTCAACCCGACCGAGACCCGCGAGCTGCTCGACGAGAACCTCGACATCGTGCTGCGCCTGCTGCGCGGCGAAGCGGTCACCGCGCAGACCCGGACGCACAACCTCGTCGACGCGCGCCTGCAGCTGCGGCCCTACTCAGATCCGCTGTTCGACGTGACGGTGGCCGCGGTGGCGTCTCCGACCGGTCCCCGGCTGGCCGGGCGGCACGGCATCGGGCTGCTGTCGATCGGCGCGACGCTCACCGCCGAGAGCTTCGACGCCCTGGGGTACCACTGGGGCATCGTGACCGAGCGCGCCGAGGCCTTCGGCACCGAGGTGGATCGCGAGGCGTGGCGGCTGGTCGGCCTGATGCACGTCGCCGAGACGCGGGAGCAGGCGTACCGGGACGTCGAGCACGGGATCGAGGACTGGTTCGAGTACTTCCAGAAGATCGCGGCCTTCCCGCAGATGCACGTGTCG
Source organism: Saccharopolyspora sp. NPDC003752 (assembly GCF_053605825.1). NCBI lineage: Bacteria > Bacillati > Actinomycetota > Actinomycetes > Pseudonocardiales > Pseudonocardiaceae > Saccharopolyspora > Saccharopolyspora sp. NPDC003752. The sequence goes on from NZ_JBSGJZ010000004.1 coordinate 191,135, forward strand.
GGCGGCGACGTGGGGGAGATGATCGCGTTCATCCGCGATTCGGGCGTCGGCGTGATCGGCACCCCGGAGGACGCGGCGGAGCAGGTGCAGCGGCTGGTGGACCAGTCCGGCGGATTCGGCGCGATGCTGCTGATGGCGCACGAGTGGGCGAACCCGGCGGCGACGAAGCGCTCCTACGAACTGATCGCCCAGCACGTGGTGCCCGCCTTCCAGGGGCAGCAGCAGTCCACATTGGACGCGAAGGCGCGGGCGGGCGCGACGCGGGAAGGCCACGCCCAGGCCCAGCACGACGCGGTGGCCCACATGGCCAAGAAGTACGAAGCCGAACGCGCCTAGCCGAGGACCTTCCTGCGAAGCGGCGCCCCGACAGGTCCGTGAGCACTTTGTGCTATAGCGGCTGTTTTGGATGTCGTGGTGTGAGGTGTGGTGTCGCGGGGTTTTGTCTTTGAAGCGGTGCAGCCGCTTAGCCCACCCTCGCAGCTCGCACCGCCGCGGGTTCTCAGGTGTCTTCTCGCGAGGACAGCCCCGACGTGGTGAATTGGCATTCATGATGTCGGGGATCCCACAGCGAGAAGGCGACCGCAATTCCCGCAGGGGGGCCGCTACCCGCACCGCCACGCAAGACGAGTTTGGAAAAAGGCTCTACAGGTCAGGACAGGTGGTGCACCTCCTGCAGGCCGTAGACCGGCGTCGGGATGCCCTCGTACCTGGCCTTGAGCTGCAGGGCGAGGTAGAGCGAGTAGTGCCGGGACTGGTGCAGGTTCCCGCCGTGGAACCACAGGCCCTGCTGCTGCGTGGGTTTCCACATGTTGCGCTGCTCGCCCTCCCACGGCCCGGGGTCCTTCGTCGTGCCCGAACCCAGGCCCCAGCACTTGCCGACCTTGTCCGCCATCTCCTGGCCGGCCAGGTCCGCCACCCAGCCGTTCATCGAGCCGTACCCGGTCGCGTAGACGACCACGTCGGCCGGCAGTTCGGTGCCGTCGGCGAGCACGACGCCGTCGGCGGTGAGGTGGTCGACCTTGCCGTGGGCGAGGGCGATCTCGCCGTCGGCGACCAGTTCGGAGGCGCCGACGTCGATGTAGTAGCCGGAGCCGCGGCGCAGGTACTTCATGAACAGCCCGGACTCGTCGTCGCCCCAGTCGAGCAGGAACCCGGCCTTCTCCAGCCGGTCGTAGAAGTCCGCGTCGCGCTCCCGGATCTGCTTGTACACCGGGATCTGGAACTCGTGCATGATCCGGTACGGCAGCGACGCGAAGACCATGTCGGCCTTGTCGGTGGTCATCCCCGAGCTCACCGCGCGCTCGGAGTAGAGGTCGCCCATGGCGATGTCCATCAGCGATTCGGACCTGACGATGTGCGTGGAGGAGCGCTGCACCATGGTGACCGCGGCGCCGTGCTCCCACAGCGCGGCGCAGATGTCGTGGGCGGAGTTGTTGGAGCCGATCACGACCGCCCGCTTGCCCGCGTAGGAGTCGGGGCCGGGGTGCTGCGAGGAATGGTGCTGATCGCCCTCGAAGAGGTCCATCCCCGGGAACGACGGGATGTTCGGCTTGCCGGACATGCCGGTGGCGAAGACGAGCTGCCGGGGCGTGAGGGTGATCGCCTCGCCGTCGCGGTCGACCACCACCGTCCACCGCTCGGCCTCGTCGTCCCAACTGGCGGAGGTGACCTCGGAGCTAGTCCAGTACGGGACCTCCATCACCTGCGTGTACATCTCCAGCCAGTCGGCGATCTTGTCCTTGGGCGCGAAGACCGGCCAGTTGTCGGGGAAGGGCAGGTACGGCAGGTGGTCGTACCAGACCGGGTCGTGCAGGCACAGGCTCTTGTAGCGCTTGCGCCACGAATCCCCGGCGCGGGCGTTGCGTTCGAGGACGAGGGCGGGCACGCCGAGCTGGCGGAGCCGCGCGCCCAGCGCGATGCCGCCCTGCCCACCGCCGATGACCACGACGTAGGGCTGCTGCTCGTGCCCGAGCTCGGCCTGCTCGCGGTCGCGTTCTTGGGCCCAGGAACGACGTCCCCTGATCGTCCCGTGGTGGGCGCCCTTCGGGCGTCGTTCGCGTTGCGGTTCCTCGAATCCCTTGAGCTCGCGCAGGCTGGTGAGCAGCGTCCAGCCGCCCTCGTCGGTCAGCCGGAGATGTCCCTTCCCGCGGCCGCCGGCCGTCTCGAACTCGATCCACGCCTCGATGACGCCCGCCGACTCGACCGGGGCCTCCGTGGTGCGGAAACCGGCGGGGGCGGTGTGGGCCAGGCAGGATTCCAGCATGTGCGCGATGCCCTCGCGCCCCTCGACGGTCTTGATGTTCCAGGTGAACGACACCAGGTCCCGCCAGTAGCTGTCGGCGGCGAACATCTCGGCGGCCTGCCGGGCGTCGCCGGCCGCGAGCGCGGACTCGAAACGATTCAGCCAGGCATCGACGCGCTCCTGCGGGGAGCCGGGCCGTGCCACCGGGTCGATCGTCTGCGTCATCGCAACTCCCTGTCATCCCAGTTGTCGAGTAGCGCAGATCACACTCCTCGCTAGGAGTGGTCGGCAAGGGTTGCAGCGAATTGCAATCCGCCCTGGCTATCGCGTGCAGTGACCGGTGCCACATATCATCGCCGCGAGAGCGATGGCGCAGGAGGTGGACCGGTGAGCGTTCCGCACGCTGTCCCGCCGGGTCGGCACCTGCCCGACTACGCCCGCGACCTGGTGCGGATGCACGACGCCGTCATCTCCGGAAGCCGGCCGCAGCTGCGCCCACGGGCCCTCGTCTCCCGTTCCTGGTCGCGCGTGCTCGGGCTCGGCCTCACCGCAGACGGGCGCAACGTCCGCGCCGCCCTCGCCGAGGAGGAACTCGCGCGGCGGCGGCACGATTCGCCGCTGCGGAACGTCATCGGCGAACTCAGGCAGGTGATCGGGGCGGTGTCCGACGCCTCGCCGCTGCTGCTGGTGGTCACCGACGCCGATGGCGTCATCCTCTGGCAGGAGGGCGCGTCGCCGGTCCGCCGCCGGGCCGAGGACCTCGGTTTCCGCCCGGGCGCCGAGTGGACCGAGGCGAATGTGGGCACCAACGCGATCGGCACCGCGCTGGCCGAGGCCGCGCCGGTCGAGCTGCTCGCGGGCGAGCACTTCGAGCAGGGCCAGCATCCGTGGTACTGCACCGCCGCACCGATCCACGACCCGCGCACCGGCGCGATGCTGGGCGTCGTCGACGTCAGCGGGCCCGCCCTGACGCTGCACCCGGCGATCGGCGCCCTGGTGGAGACGGCGCGACGGCTCGCCGAGTCCCAGCTCTGGCGCGGCCATCGGCAGGGTCTGGAACGGCTGCGGCGGTCGGCCGAGCCGCTGCTGGCCGCGGCCGCCGGGCCTGCCCTGCTGGTCGACGACGACGGCTGGGTCGCGCACAGCTCGGGCATCGCGGTGGGGGACCGGATCGCCGCGCCGGCCGACGGGCAGGTCATCGCGGTTCCCGGCGTCGGTGCCTGCCTGCCCGAGCGGCTGGCGGACGGCTGGCTGATCCGGCCGTCGGACCGCGGGCGGGCGGTGCTGCTCGACCTCGACCTGTCCGGCTCGCCGATCCTGCGCCTGCGCTCCGGCGACGCCGAATGGCACCGCCCGCTGACCAGGCGGCACGCCGAGATCTTCGCGCTCCTGCACTCCGCCGGCCCCGCCGGCCTCACCGCGCAGGCGCTCAGCCGGGCCCTGTTCGGCGACTCCGAGCACCTCGTCACCGTCCGCGCGGAGGTGTCGCGACTGCGCCGCCTGCACGGAACCCTCGTGGAGACCAGGCCCTACCGGTTGGCCGACGGAGTCGAGCTGGCCGTCCACCGCGCACCGTGATCCCGGCGCGCGGTGGACAGCCGGGCGCTCACCCCAGCGGCCAGCCCTTGAGGGGCTTGGGCTGCGGCGTGGGATAGGCGCGCTTGGAGGTGGTGAGGTTCTGGTTCACCAGGGCCTCCGCCAGACTCACCGCCGCGGCGACACCGTCGACGACCGGGACGCCGACCTCCGCCTCGACCCGCTCCGCGAGCCCCGCCATTCCGGCGCAGCCGAGCAGGATCACGTCGGCGCCGTCGTCCTCCACCGCCAGCCGCGCCTCCTCGACGATGCGCGTGGCGGCCCGGTCCTCGTCGGCCTCCAGCTCCAGCACCGGGATCTCGGCGGCGCGCAGCGCCGCGCACCGCCCCGTCAGGCCGATCAGCTGGAGGCGGTCGTGGATCTGGCCGAGCGTGCGGCGCAGCGAGGTGACCACCGCGTAGCGGCGGCCGATCAGGCACGCCGTGTGCGCGGCGGCCTCGGTGATGTCGACGACCGGCACGTCGAACAGCTCCGCGAGCCCTTCCTTGCCGTGCTCGCCGAAGCCCGCCAGCACCACCGCGTCGAAGGGCTCTTCGAGCCGGCTGACGCGGTCCATCACCGCCACCGCCGCCAGGTAGCTCTCGAAGTTGCCCTCCACCGAGCCGGCCCCGAAATCCGGTGTCACCGCGATGATCTCGGTGGTGTCGGAGGCTGCTTTCACGGCCTGCTGCCGGATTGCCTCGGTGACCGCCTCGGTCGTGTTGACGTTGGCGACGACGATCCTCATGTTTCCCCTCACGGACTGGCTGTTCACTCGGCGGCCACGGCGATTGCTTCGCCGTCGACGTCGCGGAATTCCGGCTTGCGGTCGCCGATGACGGCGTAGATGGCCGCGCCGAGGATCGCCCCGACGAACCAGGAGAACCCGGCGACGACCTCGAAGACGGGCACCAGCGCCACGATGACCGAGATCGCGGCGGCGGGCACGAACGCCCAGACCGCCTTGGGGTTGTAGCCGTTGCGGTAGTGGTACTCGCCGTCCGGGTTCTCGGTGTAGAGGTCCGGGACGTTGACGCGGGCCTTCCGCAGCAGCCAGTAGTCCGCCATGATCACGCCGAAGATCGGGCCGAGCAGCGCGCCGAGGCCGCCGAGGAAGTAGTTCACCACGACGGGATTGTCGTAGAGGTTCCACGGCAGGATGACGAGGCCGATGACGGCGCTGACCAACCCGGCCCGGCGGAAGTTCAGCTTCTGCGGGAAGAGGTTGACGAGCACGTAGATCGGCGCCACGAAGTTCGCCATCAGGTTCACCGCGATCGTCAGGATGATCAGCGCGACCGAGGCGCTCGCGAGCAGGATCAGGTTGGGGATCGTCTGCACGATGTCGGTCGGGCTGGTGATCACCCGGCCGTCCAGCTTGAACTGCGCGCCGCTGAGGACGACGACGATGCCGGCGAAGAAGAGCATGTTCACCGGAATCCCGATCAGGTTCCCGCCGATGATCGACTTCCGGCTCTTGGCCGAGCGCGTGAAGTCGCAGAAGTTCAGCACGAAGGTCCCGTAGATCACGACCCAGAGCGCGGCGCCCTGCAGGATCTGCAGCCACATCGCCCCGCCGGTGAGCGGCTGCGAGGTGGAGATCGATATGGAACCGCCGGCGCGGACGAACATCCAGATCGCCAGCGCGCACATCGTGATGAGGGTCGTCGGCGCGGCGATCGCCATGTACTTGCGGATCACGTGCATGCCGTAGCTGACGATGAGGACCTGGACGGCCCACAGCGCGAGGAAGGTGATCCAGCCGAGCGTCGAAAGCCCCAGCGCGGACGTCGTCTCCAGCACCTGCAGCCTGGGGAACATGGCCACCAGGAGGGCGTTGAGCACGGCGGACGCGAGGTAGGTCTGGATGCCGAACCAGGCGATCGCGACGATGCCGCGGACGGCGGCCGGGATCCGCGCGCCCTTGGTGCCGAACGCGATGCGGCTCATGACGGGGAAGGGCACGCCGGTCTTGTGGCCCATGTAGCCGGACAGCGTCAGGAGCAGGAACAACAGCACCGACGCCAGCACGAATGCCAGTAGAATGCCCCATACGCTCAGCCCGAGCGCGAACAGCCCGATGGCGAAGGCGTAGTTGCCGAGGCTGTGCACGTCATTGGCCCAGAGCGTGAAGACGTTGTAGGCGCCCCAGCGGCGCCCCTCCTTCTTCGTCGGGGCGAGGTCGTAGCTGTACAGAGCGGTGCTGGCGGAGCCGGGCGGATCCGTGGCAGTTCGGTCGTCCGTCGCGGTCATAAGGCTGCTCCCGGGTTTCCACGTTGAAACATTCGGCTACCTTGAATTTCCTATTTATTCCACGATGTGGAAGTATAAGAATATGTATACGTAAGGTAGGTCCAGGCGAACCACTGGTCAAGAGTTGGTCGGGGTCGTTCGTATACCGAAATCTTCGCCGGGCGCGGTTTTCCCGGCAAACGCACCGGATCCCCCGTGCCGTTGTGGCACAAGGGGATCAGGTGTGCGGAAATCTCCGACGAGCGCCGCGCGAGGTCAGCGGTTCGCGGGGCGAAGACCGCCGAGGAGCGTTCCGACGAGCCTGTCGGCGCGGAGCCGGTCAGAAGAGCATGCGTTCCAGGACCATCTGGCGGCTGGACAGGACGTGCTGCTTCGCCACCTCCGCGGCGCGGTCCGCGTCGCCAGCGGCGATCGCGGCCTGGAGCGCCTCGTGCTCGGTGCAGACCCGCTCGGGTTCGAGGTTCATCCGGAACAGCCAGGCCAGCCGGCTGTGCAGCGGCTCCAGCATCGACGCCAGCAGGTCGTTGCCCGCGAGCCCGACGAGCGTGTCGTGGAAGGTGGCGTTGGCGTCGGACATCGCGTTGACGTCACCGGCCTCGTGCGCCTCGCGCGCCCTGCGGGCCAGGTCGGCCAGCTGCGCCACTTCCTCGGCCTCGGCGCGCTCGGAGGCCAGCCGGGCGGCGTAGACCTCCAGCGCCTCGCGGACCTCGAACAGCTCCTTGACCTGCTGGCGGTCCAGGCCGCGGACGAACACGCCCCGGCGGCGCGGCAGCACGTCGACGAACCCTTCGCTCTGCAGCATCCGGATCGCCTCGCGCACCGGAACCCGGGAGATCCCGAGCTCGGCGGCGAGTTCCTGCTCGAAGATCCGGTCACCGGGGCGCAGCCGGCCATCGGCGATGCGGTCCTGCAGTTCCCTGCGCACCTGATCGCGCAGGGGGACGCGGGTTTCCGCGGTTTGCTCACCGGTGACCGACACGGCTCCTCCTCCTGGGTCGCGCTGCCCCCAGCCTAGGCGAGGCGGGTTCAGATGCCGCGCTTCATGGCGCGCGTTCCCAGCCACAGGCCCGCGGCGGCGATGACGCCCGCCGCGATGATCCCGTACGGCACCGACGGGTCCGCGAGCTGCCCGGAGAACAGCGCCCGCTCGGCGTCGGCGATGTGCGAGACCGGGTTGAATCGCGCGATGACCTGCAGCCACGCCGGGCCGAAGTCCATCGGCAGCAGCACCCCGGACAGCAGCAGCAACGGGAACAGCACGAGCTGCGTGATCGCGTAGAACAGCTCGCCGCCGGGGTGCGAGGCGATCGCCAGCACGAACGACAGCGCGCCGAGCCCGACGCCGAACACCAGCAGCAGGGCCAGCCCGGCGAGCACCCCGGTGGGGTGCAGCTGGAAGCCCAGCGGCACGGACAGCGCGATGAGCAGCACCGCCTGCACCAGCAGCAGGGCGAACTCCTTCAGCGTTCGGCCCACGAGCATCGCCGAGCGGTTCAGCGGCGTCACCAGCATCCGCTCCAGCGAGCCGCCGCCGAGCTCGACCAGCAGGTTGTAGCCGGCCATCATCGGGCCGAACAGGCACATCATCACGAGGATGCCCGGCACGAACCACTGCCACGGCGCCGCGTCGAACCCGGAGGTGCCGGCCAGCAGCGGCCCGAAGAGGAACAGGAACAGCACCGGCTGCGCCATGCTGAACAGGATCATCATCGGCTCGCGCAGCGCCGGGGTGAACTCCCGCGCGAAAACCGTTGCGGTGTCTCGGAAGAATTGCATCGATCGGTCCTTTCTGCGGTTCAGGTGCCGTGAGTGCGCAAGCCGGTGAGAACCGGAATCAGTGCTCACGACTCGGGTTCGCCTTCGCGGAGGCTTCGGCCGGTGAGAGCGAGGAAGACGTCGTCCAAGGTGGGGCGCGCGGTTTCGGCGGCGATCGCCTTGATCCCGGTCTCCTCGAAGGCGCGCAGGTATTCCGGCAGCGCGGTGTCGGCGCGGGGCACCCGGACCCGGACCGACCGGCCGTCGACGGTGACGGCGTCGGGGGAGGCGAGCCGGGCCGCGGTCTCGGCCGCCGGTGCCGCGTCCGCGTGGGCGACGGTGATGACGATGCGGTCGCCGGCGAGGTCGGCCTTGAGCTGTTCGGCCGTGCCGTCGGCGATGACCCGGCCGTGGTCGACGATCACCACCCGCTCGGCCATGCTGTCGGCCTCGTCGAGGTAGTGCGTGGTGAACAGCAGCGTCGTGCGGTGTTCTTCGCGCAGCCGCAGCACGTGCTCCCAGATATTGGCCCGGCTGTGCGGGTCGAGGCCGGTGGACGGCTCGTCCAGGAACAGCAGGGCCGGGCGGTTGACCAGGCCCATCGCGATGTCGAGGCGGCGGCGTTGCCCGCCGGAGAGCGTGCCCGGTTTGCGGGCCGCCAGCGGGGTCAGGTCGAGCAGGTCGAGGACCTCGTCGGCGCGGCGCCGGGCGTCGTGGCGGGCCAGGCCGTAGCTGCGGCCCTGGGTGATCAGCTCGTCGCGGGCGCGGAAGTTCTCGCCGGCGCTGCTCCGCTGGCCGACGTAACCGATGCGGGCGCGCACCGCGGCGGGGGAGGCGATGATGTCGTGCCCCGCGACGGTGGCCGTTCCGGAGGTGGGCGGCAGCAGCGTGGTGAGCATCCGCAGGCTGGTCGACTTTCCGGCGCCGTTCGGCCCGAGGAAGGCGACCAGCTGGCCGGGCTCGACGTCGAGGTCCAGGCCGCGCACGGCGTCGACCGGTCGGCGTTTGACGGTGAACCGGCGGGTCAGGCCGCGGGCGTGGATCATCAGTTGCTCCTTCTGCACGGTTGCCCCGGAAATGGGCATGACGAAGAAACCCCGGTTCGGGGGTTTCGGGCGAGATGGCCGATCCTGGCGCGCGGCGGACCCGGCGGTCAAACGTGAACAGTACTTTCATGTTTGCTCTGACCTGCGAAAACTTCGCGGTCGACGCGCTCGGTCGGGGCACTGCGTGCGGCCGATTTCGCTGGTCGGCGGCCATTTCCGGAATTTCCCGAAGAAATTCAGCTGTGAACCCGAGGTTCACGGTGCTGCGCGGGTTTGCGAATCGGGCCCTGCCGCCTCATGGGGTCCGCATCGATGCCTGAACGCGCAGTGCTGCTCAAGCCCGGCGCGGGTGGGGCGTTTTGTGCGATTCCCTGGCCGAACCCGAGTCCGGTTGTAAACCTTGGGTTCACACTGATACTGTGAACCCAAGGTTTACAAGGAGGTCGGACATGTCGGCAGAAGAGGCCGAGCGGTTGGTGCGGCAGATGGCGGACTCGGTGCCGGTCGAGGCGATCGATCCGGGCCCGAAGGGCAGCGACTTCGGCGACGAGCAGGAGCGCCGGGTGGCCGCGCTGGGCAGGCTCCGCGCGGCGCTGGAGGCGGAGGAGCTGATGGCCGAAGCGGCGGGGCGCACCGTTTCAGCCGCTGCGGCGGAAACGGTGTGGCTCGGCGCGAGCCTCGCGGACCTGAGCACGGTCACCGGCCGGTCCCGGCAGGCGGCCCGCAAGCGGTGGCCGGAGCTGGGCGGCATCTACCGGCGCCGCAAGTGGCTCGGCGACCACGTCGAGGACATCACCTACACGGCGGGCCTGCTGGCGTCCCGCGCCGACGACCTGGTGCCCGGGCGCGGCCACGGCACGTTCATGAAGCTGATCCGGCAACTGCGCGAGGGATTGCGCCGCAGCGAGGACGACTTCGCCCAGGACACCCGGGAGAGCGCGGACCCGGCGGCGCGCTGGCGAGCGCTCGACGACCTGGTGAACGTGACGCTGCGCGGAATCATCGAAACGGCGGGAAAACCGGCAACCCCGGAAGCGGACTTCGCCCTCCACGGAGCCCGCGGAGTCCTCGGCTACTACGACCACGCCACGGCCGAATCCCCGGAGGCCTGACCCGCCCGGCGCGGCAGGAACCTCCCGATTCCAGGCGAGATCGGAGGTTCCTGCCGAGCTCCGGCGGGTCGCGATCGGGCGGCGTCACCGGCACCGCGGCGCGGCCGGGTTCACCGGGTGCGCGGCTGGACGTGGACGCGTTCGCCTTGCAGTCCGAACAGGATGAGCAATTCGACCGCGCGCCCGTCGGCCGACCCCAGCCAGTGCGGCAGCGTGGTGTCGAACTCCGCGGCCTCGCCCGGCGGAAGGATCAGGTCCCGTTCGCCCAGCACCAGCCGCAACCGTCCATTGAGGACGTAGAGCCACTCGTACCCGCTGTGGGTCTGCGGGGTGGGTGCGGCCGGCTCGGCGCGGCTCGGGATGAGCATCTTGTACGCGTGCACCCCGCCGGGCCTGCGGGTGAGCGGGATGAAGGTCATGCCGTGGCGGTGGATCGGGTGCAGGTGGATCCGCGGGTCACCGGTGCGGGGAGCGCCGACGAGGTCGTCGAGCGGGACGTCGTAGGCGCGGGCCAGCGGTAGCAGCAGCTCCAGGTTCGCCCGCCGATGCCCGCTTTCCAGGCGGGACAGGGTGCTCTCCGAGATCCCGGTCCTCGCCGCGAGATCGGCAAGGGTGCTGCCGCGTTGCCGGCGCAGCGCGCGCAGCCGTGGCCCGACCGCGTCCAGCACGTCCTCTAGTTCCTCGCTCATGCCCCCAGTCTTGCCGGTTCGGCAAGGTTCCGTGCAATCGGTGTCAGTTGCGCGCGAGGGTGGTTGCCGTACCCGATGACCGGCACGAGGGAGAAACCGACAATGGGCCAGGATTCCACCGGCACGACGCCGGGCGTCGACGCCGCCCGCTTCTGGGACGAGCTCTACCGCGATCCCCGGCCTGCCCAGACCGGCCGGGCGAATCCCGTGCTGGCCGAGATCGCCGGGGACCTCACCCCGGGCACCGCCCTGGACCTGGGCTGCGGGGCCGGCGGTGACGCGCTCTGGCTGGCCGGTCGCGGGTGGCGGGTGACCGCGGTCGACATTTCCGCCAACGCCGTGCGCCGCCTAGCCGAGAACGCCCGGGCACGCGGCCTGGACGCGATGATGTCCGTGGAATGCGTGGACCTGGCGGACGACTTCCCCGCGGGCGGCTTCGACTTGGTGTCCGCCCAGTACTTCCAGACGCCGTTCGCGTTGCCCCGGGCCCGGGTTCTACGCACCGCCGCGCACGCGCTGCGCCTCGGCGGGCGGCTCGTGGTCGTCGACCACGGCTCCACGGCGCCCTGGACCTGGAACCAGGACCCCGGGATCCACTACCCCACGCCGGACGAGGTGTTCGCCGAGCTGGCCCTCGACCCGGCCCGGTGGCGCGTCGAGCGCGCGGACATGCCCCGGCGGCGCGCGACGGGACCGGGCGGCCAGACCGCGACCGTCGTCGACAACGTGCTGGTCATCCGCCGGACGGCGGCCTGATCTCCCGCCCCGCCCCGATCTGAGAGGACGACCATGCCGCAGAGGCACCGCCCCGCCGAGCACCGTCGCGACGCCGGCCCCCCGAAGACCGGGCCCGGGGAGAAGGACGTGCTGCTGGGCTTCCTCGACTACCTGCGCGACTCGGTGATCGCCAAGGCGCACGGCGTCCCGGAACCGCAGGTCCGCACGCCCGGCGTGAAGTCGGGAACGAACCTGCTCGGCCTCGTCAAGCACCTCACCCACGTCGAACGCCACTGGTTGCTCGGCGATCCGGTCACCGACTGGGCAGCGACCTTCCGCCCGGAACCGGACGAAAGCGCCGACGACATCCTCCTCGCCTACCGGGAAACCACGGCCCGCGCGAACGAGGCGATCGCCGCGTACCCCGACCTCGCCGCGGCCGGACCGCGCCCGGGCGGGCGGCCCGGCCCGGCACCGTCCCTGCGCTGGACCCTCGCCCACCTGATCGAGGAAACCGGGCGCCACGCCGGGCACGCCGACATCCTGCGCGAACTCATCGACGGCGCCACCGGACGCTGACCCGCCCGAGTCGATCGGTGGTCAGAGGTCGGCGAGGGCCGTGATCGGGTTTTCGGCGCAGTCCGCGATGTAGCGGAGGAAGCCTCCTGCCGTTGCTCCGTCGCAGACCCGGTGGTCGAACGTCAGGGACAGCTGGGTCACCTTCCGGAGGGCCAGTTCTCCTTGGTGGGCCCAGGGTTTGTCGATGATCCTGCCGACGCCCAGGATCGCCGCCTCCGGGTGGTTGATGATCGGGGTGGAGCCGTCCACACCGAACACGCCGTAGTTGTTGAGCGTGAACGTGCCGCCCGTGAGGTGCTTGGGTTCGAGGTCTCCCGCGCGGGCCAGGACGGTGCGGTGCGCGATCGCTTCGGAGAGCTGCGCCGTGCTCATCTCGTGGGCGTCGCGGACCACCGGGACCATCAGGCCGCGCGGTGTTTGCGCGGCGAAGCCGAGGTTGATGTGCCGGAACTGGACGATCTCGCCGCGTTCGGTGTCCACCGAGGCGTTGAGCTCCGGGAACCGCCGCAGGCCCGCCACGCAGAAGCGGGCGATCAGCGACAGCAGGCTGATGTCCGCGCGCTCCTTGAGCAGCGCACGGGCCTCCAGCAGGCGGGTCGCGTCCACGTCCACCCACGTGCTGGCGTCCGGGATCTCCCGGCGGCTGCGGGCCAGCTTGTCGGCGACGGCGCCGCGGAGACCGCGCAGCGGCGTGCGGATCTCGCCGTCCCGCTGGGGCGGTTCGGGGCGCGCCGCGGAATCCACGTCGCGGCGCAGGATGACACCGCACGGCCCGGTGCCGACCACATTGGACAGATCGACGCCGTGCTGCTTGGCGAGCCGGCGCACGATCGGCGAGAGCACGCGCGGAGCGCCGTTCGGGCTCGGCGCGGCCGACGCGATCTGAGGCTCCGCGCTTCGCAGCGTGCGCGACGTGGTGTGCGCACGGCGGCGTCGGCGGGTGGCCGTTCCGCCGGTTCCGTAGCCGACGAGCACGTTGCCCGAACCAGCCCGCTCCTCGGTGCGGTGCTGTTCGTGCGGCGAGTCGTCGCACGCGATGGTCGTCAGCGGCGCGCCCACGGCCAGCACGTCGCCGGCGGCGCCGTGCAACGTCACGACCACGCCCGCGTGCGGGCAGGGCACGTCGACGACCGCCTTGGCGGTCTCCACCTCGACGACGACCTGGTCCGCCTCGACCCGGTCGCCGACCTCGACGTGCCAGCGGACGATCTCCGCCTCGGTCAGGCCCTCCCCGAGGTCGGGCAGCGCGAACTCCGCGGAGCGCGTCATGCGGCGTCCTCCTGGCTCCGGGCTCCGCCGAGCCACTTCGCGTCCGGTTGGTCGTCCCACTGCAGCCGGTCCAGCGCGTCGAGCACCCGGTCGATGCCAGGCAGGTGCACGTGCTCCAGCTTCGGCGGCGGGTACGGCACGTCGAAGCCCGCGACGCGCAGCACCGGCGCGGCCAGCGAGTGGAAGCAGCGCTCCTGCACACGCGCGGCGATTTCCGCTGCCACACCGGCGAATCCGGGAGCCTCCTGGAGCACCACGCAACGCCCGGTGCTGCGGACGGCTTCGGTGATCGTCTCGTCGTCGAAGGGCACCAGGCTGCGCGCGTCCACGACCTGGACGTCCCAGCCCTCTTCCTCCGCCGCCGCGGCGGCTTCCATGGCCAGCGGCACGCCGGGGCCGTAGGCGATCAGCGTCGCGTCGCGGCCCGGCCGGCGGATCGCGGCGCGCCCGATCGGCTCCGCCTTCGCCGGCAGCTCGATGTCCTGTTTGGACCAGTAGAGCTTCTTCGCTTCCAGGAACACCACCGGGTCGGGATCGTCGATTGCCTCGCGCAGCATCGAGTACGCGTCCGCGGCGGTCGCCGGCGCGACGACCTTGAGGCCCGGGGTGTGCGCGTAGTAGGCCTCGCTGGAGTCGCAGTGGTGCTCCACGCCGCCGATGCCGCCAGCGAACGGCACCCGGATGACGATCGGCATGCCGACCGCGCCGCGCGTCCGGTTGCGCATCTTCGCGATGTGCGAGACGACCTGCTCGAACGCGGGGAAGGCGAAGGCGTCGAACTGCATCTCCACCACCGGGCGGAAGCCCGCCATCGCCATGCCCACCGCGAACCCGGCGATGCCCGACTCGGCCAGCGGCGTGTCGAAGCAGCGGTCCTCGCCGAACTCGGCCTGCAGGCCGTCGGTGATCCGGAAGACGCCGCCGAGCCGCCCGACGTCCTCGCCGAAGACCACCACGCGCTCGTCCTCGGCGATGGCGTCGCGCAGCGCCGCGTTGAGCGCCTGCGCCATGCTGGTCGGTGCCATTACAGCGCCTCCTTTTCGGCTCGGAGTTGGGCGAGCTGCTCGGTCAGCTGCGGGGTCGGTTCGGCGTAGACGTGGCGGAAGAGGTCCTCTGGATCGACTGCGGGTTCCTGCTGCATGCGGGTGCGCACCCCGGCGGCGAACTCCTCGGCCTCTGCGGCGATCCGCTCCACCGCCGCGTCGTCGAGGTGGCCGCCCGCGCGCAGGTGGCGCTCCAGGAGGCCGATCGGGTCCCGCTGCTGCCAGTGCTCGACCTCCCCGGGCGGCCGGTACCGCGTCGCGTCGTCGGCGTTGGTGTGCGCTTCCATCCGGTAGGTGTGCGCCTCGACGAGGAACGGGCCGTTCCCGGCGCGGGCGTGCGCCACCGCACTGTCCAAAACGGACAGGACCGCCGCGGCGTCGTTGCCGTCGACCTGCTCGCTGCGCATCCCGTAACCGATTCCCTTGTGCGCCAACGAAGGCGCGACCGACTGCTTGGCGAGCGGGACGCTGATGGCGTACCCGTTGTTCTGCACGAAGAAGACCACCGGCGCGCGGAAGACGGCGGCGAAGTTGAGCGCCTCGTGGAAGTCGCCCTCGCTCGTGGCGCCGTCGCCGAGCAGCGCCATGGCCACGGTGTCGTTGCCCTTGCGGGACTCGCCGTGGGCCAGCCCGACCGCGTGGAGCGTCTGGGTGGCCAGCGGTGTGCACTGCGCCGCGGTGCGGGTCGCCGGGACGTCGTACCCGCAGTGCCAATCCCCGCGCAGCAGCGTCAGCACCTCGACCGGGTCGATGCCACGCGCCACCAGCGAGACCGAATCGCGGTAGGTCGGGAACAGCCAGTCGTCGGCGCCGATGCTCAGCACCGCGCCGACCTGGCAGGCCTCCTGGCCGCGCGAGGACGGGTACACCGCGAGCCGCCCCTGCTTGGTGAGCGTGGTGGCCTGCGCGTCGAACCGGCGGCCGAGCACCATCGCCCGGTACGCCTCCAGCAGCCGGGTGGGCTCCGGCATCGGGTACTTCGGATCGGGCTGCTCCAGCAACCGCACCGGGCTGCTCGACGGAAGCCATTCCACGGCCGTAACCTCCTCAGGACGACTGGCTTGAGATGGTCGGCCAAGTCGGTCACGTGATACAAGTCATGGCCAGATAATCGGAACGAACGGCATCGAGGAAGCAACATGGCCGACCAAACGTCCATCGGGATCGATTCGCGGGGCGGCCGGTCCGGACGATCGGCACCGGCGCTGGACGAGATCGACGCGCGGATCGTCGAGGAGCTGGGCCGGGACGGGCGGATGTCCGTCCGCACGCTGGCGGAGCGCGTGAGCATCTCCCGGACCAACGCGCACAGCCGCGTGGAGCGGCTGATCTCCAGCGGGGTGATCACGGGTTTCCACGCGCGGGTCGACCCGGTCAAGGTGGGCCGGGGCACGGCGGCCCTCATCGGCCTGTCCATCGAGCAGGGCACCTGGCCCGAGGTGTCCCGGCGGCTGGCCGCGACCAGCGGCGTCGAGCACGTGGCGCTGGTGGCCGGGGACTTCGACTTCGTGGTGCGGGTCCGGACGGAGGACAACCTGTCGCTGCGGAACCTGGTCTTCGACCACATCCAGTCGCTGCCCGGGGTCCGGAACTGCCACACCTGGCTGATCTTCGACGAGTTCGAACCCGAGCGGTGACGCGCCTGGCGGGGCGTCGGCCGTCACCCGGGTGAACGTCGCCTTCTCGCGAAACCGCGCCTCCGCCCGGCGGCGGCGCGGTTCAGAGGTCGAGGTCGACGACCACCGGGGTGTGGTCCGAGGTGCCCTTGCCCTTGCGGGCCTCGCGGTCGACGTAGGAGTCGGCGACCGCCCCGGTGAAGCGCTCGTTGCCGTAGACCAGGTCGATGCGCATGCCCTGGTTGTTCGGGAAGCGCAGCTGGCGGTAGTCCCAGTAGGTGAACGGCACGTCGTACTTCAGCGCCCGCGGGTAGACCTCGGCGAGGCCGGCCTCCGCGAGCGCGGCGAGCGCCTTGCGCTCGTCCTCGGTGACGTGGGTGCTGCCCTCGAAGGCCGCGATGTCCCAGACGTCGGCGTCGGTCGGGGCGATGTTGAAGTCGCCGAGCACGGCGAACGGCCGGTCGGCGGCCAGCTCGTCGATGGCGGTGGCGCGCAGCGCGTCGAGCCACCGCAGCTTGTACGCGTAGTGCGGGTGCCCGACCTCGCGGCCGTTCGGGACGTACACCGACCACACCCGCACGTCGCCGCACGTCGCGCCGATCGCCCTGGGCTCCTGGGTCTCGAATATGGCGCCGTCGGCCTGGAAGCCCGGCTCGTCGAGCAGCCCGCGGCGCACCTCGTCGATGCCGACCCGGGATAGCACCGCCACGCCGTTCCAGCGCCCAGTGCCGTGTGCGGCGACCTCGTAGCCGAGCTCGCCGACCTCGTCGACGGGGAAGGCGTCGGCGGCGCACTTGAGCTCCTGGACGCACAGGACGTCCGGTTCGGCCTTGCCCAGCCAGTCGAGCAGCTTGGGCAACCGGGCGCCGACGGAGTTGACGTTCCAGGTAGCGATCCGCATGCCCGAACCCTGTCACACCACCCCGTCTACCAGCGCAGTGGTACCCGGAACCGGTTCTGCCTCGGGGGCAACGCCGAGCACGCCCCGTCAAGCCCGTGCGTACTTCGTGTTGTCATAGCAGCACAAAATGCACACGGGCCACGGCGGTCAGCGGGGGAGCCACTCGGGGCGGCTGGCGCCGCGGGGGAGCAGGACGTGCCGGTAGGCGCCCGGGGTTTCCGACATGCGGACCTGGTCGGTGACGCCCTGGTAGCGGCCGAGGGGCGTGTCGGCGGTGAAGGTCTCCGGGTCCAGGTAGGCGTGCTCCTCGCCGGTGCCCGCGACGGCGTGGGCGTAGTCGCGGTCGAAGATGCCCATGCTCAGGATCCACAGGGCGGCCCGGGTCAGGGAGACGTGCACGCGGTAGCTGCCGCCCTCGGTGGCGCGGCGGATGAGCGCCTGGCCGACGCCGAGCGCGAGCAGCCACGACACGATGTAGTCGTTGACCACCAGGATCGGCGGCAGCGCCGGCGTCTCGCCGCCGCCTTCGAGGTTCATCATCCCCACCAGGCTGCCCGCGGACTGGTCGAAGCCGACCCGCTGCGCCCACGGCCCGGCGCTGCCGTTGAGCATCGCGGTGGCGTGGATGATGCCCGGGCGGGTGGCGGCCGCCTCCTCCGGCGACAGCCCGATCGACTCCAGGTAGCCGGGCCGCCGGTTGGCGTAGAACACGTCGGCGCCGGCGAGCAGCCGCCGGATCAGCGCGGCGCCCTCCGCCCGGTAGGGGTCCACTGTGGCCGATCGGACGCCGACGTTGGCGGTGATGTAGGTGGTGTCGTGCTCGAGTTCGCCGGGGCGCCAGATGTTGAGCGCGTCCGCGCCGTGCAGCGCCAGCGCGCGCCCGACGCCGGCCCCGGCGATCACGTGCCCCATGCCCAGCGCGCGGACGCCGTCCAGCGGCGCGCTGCCGGGGCGGAACGGTTCGGGGTCGCTCTCGCCGATCTTGGTGACCTCGATCAGCGGCATGTCGGCGAAGAAGTCGCGGTACTGGACCTCGGCGAGCAGCTCCGCCGGGCTGCGCAGCATCGGCATGACCACGCCCGCGGCCTCGCCCGCCTCCTCCAGGTCGCCGGCCCGCCAGCCGGCGATGGCGCGGCCCACCGCCGCCGCGTCGTCCGGCACGCCCAGCAGCTTCTGCGCCCCCACCTTGAGCTTCGGGTACGGGTTGAGCGGCATGACCCACCGGTCGTCGGCGGTGCGGTAGAAGGCGAAGCCCAGCGCGTTGCTCGGGTTCGCCGGGCTCGCGCCGGGATAACCGTTGAGCAGCTCCCACCGGCGGTCGTAGAACGGGCACAGCCGGTGCGGGGCCGTGCGCAGGTCCACCGAGATGTCCTGGCCGCGCCCGCCGCGCAGCTGCCAGATCTTGGCCATCACGACCGACTTGGCGGCCAGCGCGATGCCCGCTGCCCCGCCCAGCCGCAGCGGGCTCGGCACCACCGGGTCCGCGCCGCGGAAGGAGACGCGCCCACCGGCGTCCGCCGGGTCCAGCCCGACGCCGGCCAGCAGGTCGGCGAGCTCGGCGTTCGGATCGAAGGCGTCGTCGGTGGCGGGGGCGGCGATCGCCTTGCTGATTCGCTCGGTGAGGGACACGGTTCCTCCTGGACTGGTGCCGCGCGGAATTCCTTATGCAGGCTAACTATTCACCGCGCGCCCGGCTGGACCGATTCGCGAACGCGGCGTGACCGCGGCGGTCACGCGACGTGACCGGAGGAGGATCCACTGAGGACTGGGGCGGCGACGTCAGCGGAGCATGTTGTGCTCGCCCGCGTACTGGTAGCGCCACACGCCGTCCGCGCGCCGGTCGTGCCGGTCGTAGCGGGCGCAGGGCGCTTCGCCGTCGCGCGGGGACGGGAAGGTGAACTGGCCGAGGGGTAAATCCGTGTCCGGCGCGGGGATGATGAACGAGCGGCCGTCTTCGGGGCCGCCGATCAGTTCGGCGTGCACGTGCTGTTGCATAGGTCTTCTCCCGGGCTCGGCCCCAGTCGGTTCTCGCCCCATAGGACCAAATGCGGCGGCCCGGAGTTCCACACTTCACCCGATCGTCTCAATGAGAGGCCGCTGCCCGGTCAACGGGCATCGCGCGAACGGCCGTACCCGCCATCCGATTGATCGGGCCGCTCGCCGGGTACGCGGATGACATGGCCGAGAACGATCTGGCGACCTACCGCCGCAAACGCGATCTCGCGCGATCCGGGGAGCCCGCCGGTGGCGAGCCGGGGGAGCGGCCCCGGTTCGTGGTGCAGAAGCACGACGCGTCGAGCCTGCACTACGACTTCCGGCTGGAGGTGGACGGCGTGCTCAAGTCGTGGGCCGTGCCGAAGGGCCCGTCGCCGGACCCGCGCGAGAAGCGGCTGGCCACGCCGACCGAGGATCATCCGCTCGACTACGCCGAGTTCGAGGGCGAGATCCCGGAGGGCTACGGCGCGGGCACGGTCGTCGTGTGGGACGCCGGGACCTACCGCAACGACACCGAAAGCGACGGCAAGCCGGTTGCGATGGCCGATGGGCTTTCCGCCGGGCACGTCAAGGTGTGGCTGGAGGGCGAGAAGCTCCGCGGGGCGTTCGCCCTGACCCGCGCGGAGTTCCGGGGCCGCGAGCAGTGGCTGCTGGTGAAGGTGGCCGACGAGGGCGCCGACCGGCGGCGCAACCCGGTCAGCACGCAACCGGAGTCGGTGCTCACCGGCCGGACCAACGACGAGCTGCGGTGACGGCCGGTGACCGCGCTGGTGGAGGTCGACGGGCGGCGGATCGAACTGTCCAACCCGGACAAGGTCCTCTATCCCGACGATGGGTACCGGAAACGGGATGTAATCGAATACTTCCGCTCCGTAGCGGAGGTGATGATCGAGCACACCCGCGGCAAGCCGATGACGCTGCGCCGGTTCCCGGACGGCATCGGCTCCGGCGGGTTCTTCCAGAAGGAGGCCTCGAACCACTTCCCGGACTGGGTGCGGGTGGCGGCCGTGCCGCAGCGGGGCGAGCCGGGCACGGTGCACCACGTCGTCGTCGACGACGCGCCGACCCTGCTCTACCTGGCCGGTCAGGCGTGCCTGGAATTCCACATCGGACTGTCCACGGTGGATGATCTGGACCGGCCGGTACTCGCCGTGCTGGATCTCGACCCGCCCGAGGGTGCGGATCTGCCGGAGCTCCGCGCGGTGGTGCGGCGGATGTGCGAGCGGTTCCGGGACGTCGGCCTGTCGCCGCACGTGCAGGCCACCGGCGGCAAGGGGTTCCACGTCGCCGCCGCGCTGCGCGGCGAGCGGGGCTTCGACGAGGTCCGGGCCGCCATCCGGGAGCTCGCCGAGCAGGCCGCGCGCGACGAGCCGGACCGGCTCACCGTCGAACAGCGGAAGGACAAGCGGGGGAACCGGATCTTCTTGGACACCAACCGCAACGCCTACGGCCAGACGATGATCGCGCCCTACTCGCTGCGCGCCCGCCCGGGCGCCCCGGCCGCCACCCCGCTGGACCTCGACGAGCTCGGCCGGGCGGCGCCCCAGTCCTACGGCCTGGCGAACATGGCGCGGCGGCTGGCGCAGAAGGCCGACCCCTGGGCCGGCCTGGAGGACGCGCGATCCGCCGGCGACTTTCCGCATCCCGGCAACCGGGACCGGCCGGAGGAGGAGTGACGAGCAATGTCCGAACCGCGAAGCGGTGCCGAGGAGCAGGAACCGACGACGTTGCCGGGCGCAGAAGGCCTGGACGCGGACGAACTCGGCGGCGACCCGGTGGAACAGGGCGTCGAGCCGCCCGAGCACTGGTCCGCGGAGACCCGCGATCGCCCGACCCCACGGAGTGAACGGGAGGGCGAGTCGCTCGACGAACACCTGGCCGAGGAGGTGCCCGACATCGAGCCCGAACAGCCACGAAACGGCATCGACGAGAGCATCGACGACCGAGCCGCGGAGGAAGAAGGCTTCTGACGGGGCGTGAGTGACTCGGCGGCCTCCCGGGTACGCCTGTCGCACAGGTTCGAGGGGAGGGACCGTGGAAGCCGAGATCACCCTCGTCGTGGACGGGGCCGAGCACCGGTTCACCGTCGACACGCGCACGACCGTGCTCGACGCCCTGCGTGAAGCGCTGGGGATCACCAGCGCGAAGAAGGGCTGCGATCACGGCCAGTGCGGGGCGTGCACACTGCTGATGGGCGACCGCCGGGTCAACAGCTGCCTGATGCTCGCGGTGGCCTTCGACGGCGCCGAGTTCCGCACCGCCGACGGCCTCGCCGGCGCCGACCTGCACCCGGTGCAGCGGGCGTTCATCGAGCACGACGCGTTCCAGTGCGGATACTGCACGCCCGGCCAGGTGTGCTCCGCCGTCGGTGTGCTGTGCGAGATGCGCGACGGCGAGCCGAGCGCGGTCACCGCGGACGGCGCCGGGCTGGCCGACGAGATCCGCGAGCGGATGAGCGGGAACCTGTGCCGCTGCGGCGCGTACGCCAACATCGTCCCGGCCATCGCGGAGGTGGCGCAGCGATGAAGCCGTTCCGCTACCAGCGCGCCGCCGACGTCGCGACCGCGGTGGACACCCTCTCCGCGACGCCCACCGCCGCGTTCCTGGCCGGCGGCACCAACCTGGTGGACCTCATGAAGCTGGAGGTCGAGCAGCCGGACGTGCTGGTGGACGTCCGGCGGCTGACCTCCGGCCGGATCGAGCAGCACCCAGAGTTCGTGCGCATCGGCGCCGCGGTCACCAACAGCGCGCTGGCCGCCGATCCGGTGATCCGCGAGCGCTTCCCGCTGCTCTCGCAGGCGGTGCTCGCGGGTGCCTCCGGCCAGCTGCGCAACCTCGCGACGACGGGCGGGAATCTGTTGCAGCGAACCAGATGCGTCTACTTCCAGGACGTGACGACGCCGTGCAACAAGCGGGAGCCCGGGACGGGTTGCTCGGCGCGGGAGGGCTTCCACCGCGAGCACGCGATCCTCGGCACGTCCGAAGCGTGCGTCGCCACGCACCCGTCCGACATGGCAGTGGCGATGGTCGCGCTCGACGCGGTGGTGAACACGCAGGGGCCGCACGGGCAGCGGGCGATCCCGCTGGTCGGGCTGCACCGGCTGCCCGGCGACGAGCCCGAGCGGGACACCGTACTGGAGCACGGCGAACTGATCACCTCGATCGACATCCCGTCGCTGGGCTTCGCGGTGAACTCCCGGTACCGCAAGGCCCGCGACCGCGCGTCGTACGCGTTCGCGCTGGTGTCGGTGGCCGCCGCCGCGGACGTCGCCGACGGCGGGCTGCGTGACGTCCGGCTGGCGTTGGGCGGCGTCGCCCACAAGCCGTGGCGGGCGACCCGGGCCGAGATGGTGTTGCGCGGAGCCGCTGCGACGGAGGAGAAGTTCCGGGAGGCCGCCGATGCGGAGCTCGCCGACGCGCGGCCGCTGCCCGGCAACGAGTTCAAGATCCCGTTGACGCGCAACATGATCGTCGACGTCCTCGCCGAGCTCGCGGGGGTGCGGAGATGACCACCACGACCAGCCTGATCGGCGCGCCCGTCGACCGCATCGAAGGCGACGAGAAGGTCCGGGGCGCCGCGCTGTACGCGGCGGAGCACCCGGTCCAGCGGCCGGTGCACGTGTTCCCGCTGCAGTCGGACATCGCGCTGGGGCGGATCACCGGCATCGACACCGCGGCGGCGATGCGCGAACCCGGCGTGCTGGGCGTGCTGACCCACGAGAACGCGCCGCGGCTGGCCTCGACCAAGGACGCCGAACTGGCGATCCTGCAGTCGCCCGAGGTCGCCTTCCGCGGGCAGTTCATCGGCGCGGTGCTCGCCGAGACGGCGGAGGCCGCCCGGCGGGCGGCGAACCTGGTGCGGCCGAGCTACGAGACGCGCACCCACGACGTCTCCCTCCACCCCGCCCGCACCGACCTGGTCAAGCCCGGCGAGGTCAACGGCGGCTTCCCGACCGACACCGACGAAGGTGACGTGGACGGCGCGCTGGCCGCCGCGGCGGTGGTCGTCGACGCCACCTACACCACGCCGCAGGAGCACAACAACCCGCTGGAACCGCACGCCACCATCGCGATGTGGACCGACGACGAGCTCACCCTCTACGACTCCACGCAGGGCGTGCACTGGGTGCGCGACACGATCGCTGCGCTGTTCGGCATGGAACCGCACCGGATCCACGTGGTCTGCCCGCACACCGGCGGCGGCTTCGGCTCCAAGGGCCTGCCGCACGCGCACGTGGTGCTGGCCGCGATGGCCGCGCAGCTCGTCGCCCCGCGACCGGCGAAGCTCGTCCTGACCCGCCAGCAGATGTTCTCGGTGGTCGGCTACCGCACCGGCACCATCCAGCGGATCCGGCTCGGCTGCGAGGCATCCGGCGTGCTGACCGCGATCAGCCACGACGTGGTCGAGCAGACCTCCCGGATCAAGGAGTTCGCCGAGCAGACCGCCGTGCCCACGCGCATCATGTACGCCGCCCCGAACCGCCGCACCACGCACCGGCTGGCCGAGCTCGACGTGCCGGTGCCGTCGTGGATGCGCGCGCCCGGCGAGGCGCCGGGCATGTTCGGCCTGGAGGTCGCCATGGACGAGATGGCGATCGCCTGCGGCCTGGATCCCGTCGAGTTCCGCATCCGCAACGAGCCGGACACCGATCCCGAGACCGGCCGGCCGTTCTCCAGCCGGAACCTGGTCGCCTGCCTGCGCGAGGGCGCGCGGCGGTTCGGCTGGACCGGGCGCGATCCGGCGCCGCGCGCGCACCGCGACGGGCCGTGGCTGGTCGGCACCGGGGTGGCCGCGTCGACGTACCCGGTGTTCAGCATGCCGGGATCGCGGGCCATCATCCAGGCCCGGCCGGACGGCCGCTACCGGGTGCTCATCGGCGCCGCCGACATCGGCACCGGGGCGTGGACCGCGCTCACCCAGATCGCGGCCGACGCGCTGGGCGTCGGGATGTCCGAGGTGGCGCTGAGCATCGGCGACACCGACCTGCCCTACGCCACCGGTGCGGGCGGGTCGACCGGCATCCTGTGCTGGGGTTCGGCCATCGTGGACGCGGCCCGCCGGCTGCGCGCCGAGCTGCCGGCCGGGGAACCGGTCCCGGACGAGGGCGTGGAGGTCACCGGGGCGCTGCCGGACAACCCGTACGCCGGGCAGATGTCCATGCACAGCTTCGGCGCGCAGTTCGCGGAGGTCCGGGTGCACACCGCGACCGGGGAGCTCCGGGTGCCGCGGCTGCTCGGGATCTTCGCGGTCGGCCGGATGATCAACGCCAAGACCGGGCGCTCGCAGCTGCTGGGCGGGATGACCATGGGGCTGTCCATGGCGCTGCACGAGCACAGCGTGGTCGACCCCCGGTTCGGGCACGTGGTCAACCACGACTTCGCGGAGTACCACATCCCGGTCAACGCCGACATCGGCGACATCGAGGCGGACTGGATCGACGAGCACGACCCGTACGTGAACCCGATGGGCGCCAAGGGGATCGGCGAGCTGGGCATCGTGGGAACGGCGGCGGCGATCGCCAACGCCGCCCACCACGCCACCGGCATCCGCGTCCGGGACCTGCCGATCACCCTGGATCGGTTCCTGTCCTGACGCGCGCCTGATCCACAATGGACATTTGCTGTTCATGTCCGTGAACGGCTGCGCCGTGCGCAGCAGTGCTGCTGCGCGGAATTGCCGAACCTGGCGGGGTTTTCCGCTCTCCGAGTCGATCGCGTCGCCCGATGGGCGTCTTGTCCGCGTGTTCGGGCGTTTGTTTGACTGCTCGCGGATCACCGGATCGCCTCGACGGGGAGGGCTTCATGCCGGGAACTTCCGCGCGTTCGGCCAGAACGGCCGCGATCGGCCTGCTCGCCGCGGTCCTGCTCGCCGGGTCGGCCGTGCCGGGAAACGCCGAACAGGCTCCGGCGAATCCGGGCACGAACTACGCGATCGACGATCCCTTCACCTCGGAGCGGACCCAGTGGTGGCGCGACAGCCGGTTCGGGATGTTCATCCACTTCGGCGGCTACTCGCAGCTGGAGGGCGAATACCGGCGGCCCGACGGCAGCGTGTGCCGGAACGCGGAGTGGATCCAGCGCGAATGCGCGATCCCGCGAGAGGAGTACGAAGACCTGGTCGCCGGGTTCGACCCGGCCGGGTTCGACGCCGAGGCGATCGCCCGCACCGCCGCCGAGGCCGGGCAGCGCTACCTGGTCATCACGGCCAAGCACCACGAGGGCTACGCCATGTGGCCGACGAAGGTCAACCGGTGGAACCTGCGGGACCACTCGTCGTTCGACTCCAGCCGCGACATCCTCGCCGAGCTCAAGCGGGCGACCGACAAGTACGGCATCCGGCTGGGCTTCTACTACTCGATCTGGGACTGGCACGACCCGGACGCCTCGAACCCCGACACCTTCGACCGCTACCAGGAGCGGATGCGCGAACAGCTGCGGGAACTCGTCTCGGACTACGACCCGGCCCTGCTGTGGTTCGACGGCGAGTGGAGCACCGACAACCCGCCCAACCCGTGGACCGCGCAGGACGGCGAGCGCCTGGAGTCCTTCGTGCGCGGCCTGGACCCGGAGCTGATCGTCAACAACCGGGTCGGCAAGCGGCGGGTCACCGACGGCGACACCGGAACGCCCGAGCAGGAGATCCCGAGCGAGCCCGTCGCCGGGCAGCTGTGGGAGACCTGCATGACGATCAACGGGCACTGGGGCTACGCGAAGTGGGACCACGACTGGAAGTCCTCGGCCGACCTGGTCCGCAACCTCACCACCACCGCGGGCCGGGCCGGCAACTACCTTCTCAACGTCGGCCCCGACGCGCGCGGCCGGGTACCGGCGGAATCGGTGAGCCGCCTGCGCGACGTGGGCGAATGGCTGCGCCGCGACGGCCAGGGCGCCGCGGTGCTGTCGGCGGGCGCGCCGGGCATCGTCGAGCAGCCGGGCTGGGGGACGGTGAGCCGCCGCGACGGGAAGCTCTACGCGTCGGTGTACGACTGGCCCGGCAGCGGGGGTTCGCTGACGCTGCAAGCGAAATCCGCGTTCGACGTCACGGCCGCCCGGGTGCTGGGCAGCGACCAGCGGGTCGACGTCGAGCGCGCCGGCGACGCGGTGACGATCCGCCCTTCCGGCGGGCCGGCGAACGGCCTCGCCACCGTCATCGAACTGGACGTCGCGACGCCGCGCCCGGCGCCCGAAGGCGACGGGACCGGGCTGACCGCGCGCTTCTGGGCGCACCGCAACTCGCCGGGCGAACCGGACGTGACCCGCGTCGACCCGGGCGTGAACTTCGACTGGAAGTACACCGGCTCGCCGGATCCCACGATCCTGCCCGCCGGCTACTCGGCCCGCTGGACCGGCACGCTCGAACCGCGCTTCACCGAGACGTACACGCTGCGCACGGTCTCGTCCAACGCCGTCCGGCTGTGGATCGACGACCGGCTGGTGATCGACAACTGGTCGGGGCACGGCCCGGCGGTGGACGACGCGGCCGTCCCGTTCGAAGCCGGTCGCCGGTACGCGATCCGGATGGAGATGAAGAAGGAGACCGACGAAGGCGTCGCGAAGCTGCTGTGGACCAGCCCGAACACACCGCAGCAGATCATCCCGGCGGGCCAGCTCCACCCGGAGCGATGATGCCGCTGACCAGGCGCGGCGCGCTGCTCGCCGGCGGGCTCGTGGCGGCCGGCGCGGCGCTGCCCGGCAGTGTGGCGCGAGCGCGCGACTCGCGGCGCCTGGACTGGCTCATGGACATGGTCCACTCGAACCCGGGCGAGCCACCGACGCGCAGCGCCTACAACGACCCGCGGACGCTGGCCGCGCACGGGCACAACGCACAGGTGGTCAACGAGTTCCGGCCGCCGCACACCGCCGTCACCTTCGACGGCTTCGACGAGCGGATCTTCCCGCGGGGCTCGGACGCCAGGGCGTGGGTCGAGTGGAACGCCGCGACCATCGACGAGCGGATCCGGCAGATCCACCGCGCGGGCCTGCGGGCGCTGTACTTCACCGACATCATCGTGCTGCCGAAGCGCCTGGTGGAGCTCCACGCCGGGGAGATCCTCGACGGCGACGGGCGGATCTCCCTGGACCGCCCGCTGACCAGGCAGCTCCACCGGATCATGCTGGCCGAGGTCTTCGACAGGTTCCCGGACCTGGACGGGCTGGTGGTGCGGACCGGCGAGGCGTACCTGTCGAACACGCCGCACCACACAGGCAACAACCCGATCACCCGCGGCGCCGAGAGCCACCTGCTGCTGCTCGACATCCTCCGGGAGGAGGTCTGCGCCAAGCGCGGCAAGCTGCTGTTCTACCGCACGTGGTCGTTCGACGGCTTCCACACCGATCCGGCGTACTACCTGGGCGTCACCGACCGCGTCCCGCCGCACCCGAACCTGATCTTCTCCATCAAGCACACCCGGGGCGACTACTGGCGCACCAGGGCGTTCAACCCGACGCTCGCCATCGGCAGGCACCCGCAGGTCGTGGAGGTGCAGTGCCAGCGGGAGTACGAGGGCAAGGGCGCGCATCCGAACTACATCGGCGACGGCGTGCTCAACGGGTTCGAGGAGAACGCGGGCGCGCCCGGGCCCAACGGGCTCGCCGACATCCGGGACCACCCGAACCTGCGCGGGATCTGGACGTGGTCGCGCGGCGGCGGCTGGCGCGGGCCGTACATCGAGCACGAGCTCTGGTGCGACCTCAACTTCGCGGTGGTGAGCCGGTGGGCGCGCGACACCGGGCGCGCCGAGCGGTCGATCTTCGACGAGCACGGACAGCGGCTAGGTCTGTCCGCAGTGGACAGAGATCGCTTCCGGTGGCTCGCGCTGGCTTCGGCGGCGGGAGTGCTGCGCGGGCATTACAGCACCGTGTTCGAGCTGGGCCGGACGACGTGGCTGCGGGACCAGTTCCTGGGCGGCTCGGACAAGGACCTCACCGCGGACTTCCAGCGCGTGCTCGACGCCGGGCTGGTGGACGCGGCGCTGGCGGAGAAGGCGGCCGCGGTGGCGATCTGGGCCCGCATCGACCGGCTGGCCGCCCAGATCCGGCCCCCGGATCCGGAAACCCGCGAGTACCTGCGGGTTTCGAGCAGGTACGGGCTGCTGCTGCACCGGGTGGTCCACCACGGCTGGGGCGCGATGCTGCGCGGCTTCGCCGGCGACCGGACCGGCAGCTACGACACGGCGGCCATCCGCGCGCACATCGCCGGGTACGACCGGGCCTGGTCGGAGTTCCGCCGCCTCGCCGAGGAGAACCCCTCGTGCGCCTCGCTGTACGTCCCGCAGTCGTTCGGGCCGCGGAACCCGGACGGCACCTACGACGCCGATCCGGATCACGGCATGCGCCAATCCGTCGACCGGTACCGGTGACGTCCGGGGTCGCGGGAGCTACGACCGGGAGCGCCAGTCGGAGGCGAGCAGGGACCAGACCTCGACGTCGCGGCGGTGGCCCTGGTGCAGGACGGATTCGCGCAGCACGCCGTCGAGGGTCATGCCCAGGCGCTGTGCCGTCGCCTTGCTCCGGTGGTTGTCCGCGTCGTTGCGCCACTCGACGCGGCTCATGCCGCGCACCCCGATGGCCCAGCCGATCAGGTGCGTCGCGGCCCGCGTGATCAGGCCCCGCCCCTCCGCCTCCGGCGCGAGCCACACGCCGAGCTCGCAGACGCCCGAAGGCACGTCGAAGATCCGGAACAGGATCCCGCCGACGAGATCGCCGCGCAGCCGGATTCCGTAGATGCGCCCCTCGTCGGCGGCCTGCCGGTCGGCGTAGCTCTGCAGGAAGGCCCGGGCGGACGCCTCGTCGGTGACGATCTCGGTCCACGGCAGCCACGGGGCCAGGTGGTCGCGGTAGCGCTCGGCGTGGGCGGCGAACTCGGCG
Source organism: Saccharopolyspora sp. NPDC003752 (assembly GCF_053605825.1). Lineage (NCBI taxonomy): Bacteria > Bacillati > Actinomycetota > Actinomycetes > Pseudonocardiales > Pseudonocardiaceae > Saccharopolyspora > Saccharopolyspora sp. NPDC003752. Next base: position 219,794 of record NZ_JBSGJZ010000004.1, read on the forward strand.
GCCTGCCAGGGTTCGAGCGGCGTCAGCGCGGCGTCTTCGGTGAGAGGATGGCTGAACATGGCTCTCCGTTCAGAGATCGGTCGAACGCATCCTAGTCCGGTGCGGCGACGTTCCTGAGCGGCTTTTCCGGATTCGCGCCGCGTTCGGAGTCCTCAATGGACGAAATGTTTCGGCGGGGTGCCAGCGCGGCGCGCAGGAGGATCTTCAGGGAGTACCGGAGGAGGTCGTGGCCGCGGCCGAACAGCCACGGGACGCCCTTGGCGAGCAGCCACCGCAGGTGGTCGAACCCGCTGACCCGCGCGCCGCCGGAGCACTCCAGCGACACCGTGCCCGGCACGGCCAGCCCGGCCGCGGCGAACCGGTCGGCGAAGGCGGCGGCGAGCATCCGGTGCCCGAGCTCGGAGGGGTGCAGCCGGTCCACGCTCCACGTCGCCGGGTGGTAGGCGCCCGGCAGCCGGTCCAGGTCCACGACGCCGGCGGCGTGTTCGGCGGCGACGGCGTCCAAGATCCGGTTGAGCTCGTCGATCCGCCTGGCCAGCGCCTTGCGCAGCGGCCCGGGGAGCCGGAAGACCCGGCCGTGGTCGTGGTAGCGGATCGTCACGACGACCGCGCCCGTGGCGGCGAGCACCCCCACGACGTCGTTCAGCTGCCGCCGCAGGCGGCGCGCGTCGAAGTCGGAGCGCATGGTGTCGTTCATGCCGACCATCACCACGGCGGCATCCGGCGCGGCCCGCAGCGCGGCGGGCAGCTGAGCGTCATGCACCGCCGCGATGCGCGCGCCGCTTGCCCCCACGTTCGCCAGCTCCGCGGCGCCGAGCGCCTCGGCCAGCAGCGGGGCGAACCCGCGCCAGCCGCCGGCCACCGGGTCGCCCATGCCCACGGCGACCGAATCGCCGAGCACCGCGAGGGTCCGTGTTCTCCGCGGGCCGCGCGGGCCCGCCGTGATCGCGTCCTGCACGTGATCATCGTGATGGCCGTGCTTCCTGCGGCGGTGAGGCGGCGGTGACCATCCGGCGACCGCTGGGCGAAGAATCGGCGCGTCAGCCGGGCGCGGCGCGGTAGTCCTTGTCGGGCCAGAACGGCCACTCCTCGAAGGCCCGGCACGTCCCGTCCGGGGCGAACCGGATGACCCACAGGTCCCGGTACTCCTGCGGCACCGAACCGCCGTAGCGGACCTCGACCCGGACGACGGCGGTGTCGCCTTCGATCGCCACGGGGCTGCTCGTCAGCTGGAACTCCTCATCGGGCCCGACCCGCTCGGCCTCCCACATCCGCCCGATGGCGGCGAGGCCGACGACGGGTTCGAGGTAGGGGGCCTGCCGATAGCTCGCGTCCGGGGAGAAGATCCCGGCGAGCGCGTCGACGCCCGGGGTGCGCCAGGCCCGCTCGTACCCGGCGACCCACGCACGCACCTGCTCCCAGTCCATGACCTGAAGAGTCTGGCACCGCCAAGCCCCTCGCGCAGCAGCCCAACGCCCGTGTGCACTTGGTGTCGCTCTGGCAACACGACGTAGACACGGTTCCTGACCAGCGGAAACGGTGTATTTCAGGTGTCTCGCCGCGCGGCCGCGAGGGCTTCGGCTGCGATGGTTCGGAGGGGGCGGCCCAGGGCCGCCGCTGCCGCTGCGACGTCGTCGTGCTCCGGTTTCGCGTGGTGGGGGCCGTGCTTGATGCGGATCTGGTGGCCTTGCACCGTGACCGTCGTGGTCCGGCGCGGCAGGGCTCGGCGGTCCACCGAGTGGCGGCGGATCCCGAGGCTGCCGGTTTCCGCCAGCACCAGGTCGGACAGCCCGGATTCCAGCTCCGGGCGGCACAGCACGTGCAGCACCTGGGCCGGGCGGGACTTCTTCATCGTCGCCGGCGTCGTCCAGGCGTCCGCCGCGCCGCGCTCCAGCGCGCGGTTGATCACGTGCCCCAGCACCTCGCCGGTCACATCGTCCACATTGCACTCCAGGACCACCATCGGCTCGGCCGGTCCGGCGCCCAGCGGCACCCCGAGCGTCGCCGAAAGCACGTTGGGGCGCTGGGAGAACCGGCGCGTGCCCGCGCCGTAGGCGGTGTCCTGCACCGTCATCGCCGGGGGAGGGGTGAAGCGGGTGCCGATCGCCTGCAGCAGGGCCGCGCCGGTCGGCGTGACCGTCTCGCCCGGCAGGTCGGTGCCGACGACGGCCGCGCCGCGCAGCAGCCGCAGGGTCGCCGGGGCGGGCGCCGGGAGCACGCCGTGGCTGCACCGCACCGTTCCGCTGCCCAGCGCCAGCGGCGCGGAATGCACGGCCGTGATGCCCAGGGCGTGCAGCGCGGCGGCCACGCCGACGGTGTCCACCACGGTGTCCAGCCCGCCGATCTCGTGCAGGTGCACGTCGTCCGGGTGCTCGCCGTGCAGGGCGCCTTCCACCTCGGCGATCGCCGTGATCGCCGCGGCGGCCAGCTCCGCCACGGGTTCGGGCCGGGCCTGCCGGACTCGCGCGATCAGCTCCGAGGCGTGCCGTTCGGTGCTGGTGTCGTCGACGTCCACCACCGCTTTCGTCGCCGCGATGCCGTTGACCTGCACCTGCTCGGTGGACAGCCGCCAGCCCGGCAGCCCGGTCGACGCCACGGCCGCGCGCACCCGGTCCAGCGGCGCGCCGAGGCCGAGCAGCGCGCCGAGCAGCATGTCCCCGGAGACGCCGGTGACGGGGTTGAGCCAGAGGATCATCGCGGTTTCGCCACCACCTGGGCCAGCCGGTGCGCGGCCATCGCGGCGCCGAACCCGGAATCGATGTTGACCACGGTCAGGCCCGCCGCGCAGGACGTCAGCATGGCCAGCAGCGCCGTCACGCCCTCCAGGGCCGCGCCGTAACCGGTGGACGTCGGCACCGCGATCACCGGGCAGGCCACCAGCCCGCCGACGGCGCTGGCCAGCGCGCCCTCCATGCCCGCCACCACGATCACCGCGTCGGCCCGGTCGAGCTCGTCGCGGGCCGCCAGCAGCCGGTGGATCCCGGCCACGCCGACGTCGCGGACCACCTCGGTCGACAGCCCGATCGCGGCCGCCACCGCCTCGGCTTCGGCGGCCACCGGCCAGTCCGAGGTGCCCGCGGTGGCGATGCAGACCCGGAACGCCCCGGCCGCCGCCGGTCGCCACACCAGCAGCCGCGCGGTCTCGTGGTAGGTGCCACCGGGCACCGCGATCGCCGCGGCGACGTCGGCCTCGACGCGGGTCACCAGCACCGGCCCGGTGCCCCGGGCGAGGAGTTCGGCGACGATGCCGGCGATCTCCGCGGGCTGCTTGCCGGGCGCGTAGACGACCTCGGGGAGGCCCTGCCGGGATTCCCGGTCGGTGTCGACCCGCGCGTACCCGAGATCGGTGAACCCGGTCATGAGGCGGTCCGGGCGGGCAGCAGCGGCAGCAGGACGTTCATCCGTCCACTTCGGAATCCCGCCAGATCCAGCGCGCAGAACTGGAAACCGGCCTCGCGCACCGCGCGGTCCAGCTCTTCGCGCCGCGCCGCGGCCCGGTCGATGTCGGCCGCCGGGACCTCCAGCCGGGCCACCGCGCCCTGGCCGTGCGCCCGCACTCGGCACACCTCGAAGCCGAGGCGGTGGATCGCCGCTTCGGCTTCCTCGATGCGGCCGAGCACCTCGGGCGTCACCGGGTCGCCGTAGGCGACGCGCGAGGCCAGGCACGCCGCCGCCGGTTTGTCCGCAGTGGACAGTCCGAGTTCCCGGCTGGCCCGCCGGACCGCTTCCTTGCTGAGCCCGGCGTCCACCATCGGCGCGATGACGCCGCGCTGCGCGGCTGCCTGCTGGCCGGGCCGGTGGTCGCCTAGGTCGTCCAGGTTGGTGCCCAGCGCGATGCCGGCGCCCATGGCGGCCGCTAGCGGCTCCAGCGCGTCGAACAGTGCGGACTTGCAGTGGTAGCAGCGGTTTCCGTCGTTCGCGGCGTACTCGGGGCGGTCGGCCTCGTCGGTGCAGACCTCGATGTGCGCGAAGCCGAGGCCGCGCGCGAACTCCTTGGCCTGCCGGCGTTCGTCGGCGGCGAGGCTGGGTGAGACGGCGGTGACCGCGAGCATCCGCGAACCGAGCACCTCGTGCGCCACGGCCGCCAGCAGTGCCGAGTCGACACCGCCGGAGAACGCCACCACGAGGGCCTCCTCCGCGCCGATCCGTTGCCGGAGACGATCGAGTTCGGGCACGCTCACGGGTGGCTCCTTTCCTCCGCCTTCGACCGCCCGGCGACGGGAACGCCACGGTCCGGACAGGTGGTCTGACCACACTCTAACCGGATTCGGCGGAAGATCCCATCCCCCCGGAGCACGCGCGCGAGCGCGCCGGGCGGCTGCCGCGGCCCAACGCGCTCTCCGTGCTTGACCAGGGGGAATCTGCTACCGGCCGCTGCCGTAGGGCTTGGTGAGGATCTCCAGGACGTGGCCGTCGGGGTCGTCGAAGTAGACGCCGCGGCCGCCGTCCCGGGTGTTGATCTCACCCGCCTCCTGGTGCGCCGGGTCGGCCCAGTACGGCAGCTCCTGCGCCTTGATCCGCCCGAAGATCTCGTCGAACTCCTCGTCGCTGACCAGGAACGCGTAGTGCTGCGGGACGATCTTCTCGGCGGTCTCCAGGTAGTCCAGCGTGACGTCGTTGCTCGTCTGGACGCACATGAACGGGCCGAACGGTTCCGGGTCCGGGAGGCCGAGCAGGTCGGCCACGAACCGAGCGTGGGCGACCTTGTCGGACGTGGCGACGATGGTGTGGTTGAGCTGGACGGGCATGGTGTTCTCGCTTTCCTCGTCGTGTTCCGATGTTCCCGAGGCTAGGAGTTACACCAAGGTCGAGGTCAATACCGGCCCTTGCTGGTATCGCTCGTCCGGGTGGCGCGTCGCCCGGGCGGGTCCCCGGCGGCTTAGCGTCGAGCGGGTGGGAACCGGCGAGGATCGGAGGGCGCGGTGGCGGGCAACGCGGCACAGGAGATCGCTTCGGGCTACGCGACCGAAGGCGCGGCGGTGGAGCTCGGCGCGGTGGTCGTCGACGGCTCGGTCGATGCCGCTGCCGCCGTGCGGATCCCGCTGGCGACGATGAACCGGCACGGCCTGGTGGCGGGCGCGACCGGCACGGGCAAGACGAAGACGCTTCAGCTGCTGGCCGAACAGCTGTCCGACGCGGGCGTGCCGGTGCTGCTGGCCGACGTCAAGGGCGACCTCTCCGGCCTGTCCGCTCCCGGGGAGGGCGGGGGCAAGGTGGCGGCCCGCGCCGCCGAGGTCGGTGACGACTGGCGGCCCGCGGCGTTCCCCGTGCAGTTCCTGTCGCTGGGCACCGGCGGCCGGGGCGTGCCGATCCGCGCGACCGTGACCGGCTTCGGGCCGCTGCTGCTGGCGAAGGTGCTCGGCCTGAACGCGACGCAGGAGTCGACGCTGGGCCTGATCTTCCACTGGGCCGACGAGCGCGGGCTCGCGCTGCTGGACATCAAGGACCTGCGCTCGGTGATCCAGTACCTGACCAGCGACGAGGGGAAGGCCGAGCTCAAGGGCATCGGCGGGGTCTCGGCCGCCAGCGCGGGCGTGATCCTGCGGGCACTGTCCAATTTGGAGGCCCGGGGTGGGGACGAGTTCTTCGGCGAGCCGGAGCTGGCGGTCGCCGACCTGCTCCGCCAGGTCGACGGCAGGGGCGTGGTGAACCTGCTGGAGCTCGACGACGTGCAGGCCGACCCGGTGCTGTTCTCGACGTTCCTGATGTGGCTGCTGGCCGAGCTGTTCGAGGAGCTGCCGGAGGCCGGCGACCTGGACCGGCCGAAGCTGGTGTTCTTCTTCGACGAGGCCCACTTGCTGTTCAGCGACGCGTCCAAGGCGTTCCTGGAGCGCATCGAGCAGACCGTCAAGCTGATCCGGTCCAAGGCGGTGGGCGTGTTCTTCTGCACGCAGCTGCCCACCGACCTGCCCAACGCGGTGCTCTCCCAGCTGGGCGCCCGGGTCCAGCACGCCATCCGGGCGTTCACCCCGGACGACCAGAAGGCCCTGGCGCGCACGGTGAAGACCTACCCGACGACCGAGCACTACGAGCTCGACGAGGCGCTGACGTCGCTGGGCATCGGCGAGGCGATCGTGACGGTGCTCTCCGAGACCGGTGCGCCGACGCCGGTCGCGTGGACGCGGCTCCGCGCGCCCCGCTCGCTGATGGGCGCGATCGGCGAGGACGCGGTGCGAGCCGCCGCCGCTTCATCCGATCTGCACGGGAAGTACGAGCAGACCGTCGATCGGGAATCCGCCTACGAACTCCTGGCGAAGAAGATCGCCGCCGTGCCGGAAAAGCCTGGAGCGCCGGAGAGGTCGGAAGCGTCGGGATTCCTGGAGAAGGCGATGGACAATCCCGCGGTGCGGTCGTTCTTCCGCTCGGCGGCGAGCGCGCTGGGGCGGGAGATCACCCGCGGCCTGTTCGGCAACCGCCGTCGGTGACCCGGCTGGCATCGGTCACCTGATCGGGGTAGGGTGTCGCCGACTCAATCCACGCGGGAGCTCGGGCGCACCGGGCTGAGAGGGTGGCACCACAGCGCCACCGACCGCAGAACCTGTCCGGATAATGCCGGCGTAGGGAGCTGTTGATGGCGCTTGACGTCGATCGTGCCGAAGTTCCGCACACCCTGGACGAACCGGCACCGAAGACGCTCGGCGTGCTCGACCAGGGCGCGTTCTGGGGCAACCTCGGGGTGAGCCTGCTCGGCTTCAGCGGCGCGCTGGCCGTGCTCGCGCCGGCCGGCGTGCCGCAGCTGTCGTTCGCCGCCGCCGTCACCGCGTGCGTGGTGGGCACCGTGATCGGCAGCATCATGGTCGGCCTCGCGGCCGTTCCGGGAGCACGCACCGGCGCCCCGGCGATGATGCTGCTGCGCGGCCTGTTCGGCACCAAGCTGTCGTACCTGCCGACGGTGCTGAACATCCTGCAGCTGATCGGCTGGGGAACCTTCGAACTCCTGGTGATCGCGCAGGGCGCGGAGGCGTTGTTCGGCGGCGGCCCGCACTGGTTGTACGTGCTGGTGGCCGGTGCGCTGACCACCGTGCTCACGTTGCGCCCGCTCGGCGCGCTGCGCCTGCTGCGCCGCTACGTCAGCATCGCGGTGGCGATCGCGATGGTGTACTTCTTCGTCCAGCTGCTGCGGCAGCCGCTGCCGGACATGAGCACCGGTTCCTGGCAGGGCTTCTGGCCCGGCGCGGACGCCGCGCTGGCGGTCGCGGTGTCCTGGATCCCGGTCGCCTCGGACTACTCGCGGCACTCGAAGTCGGTGTCCGGCGCGTTCACGGCCGCGACGGTGGGCTACTCGGTCACCCAGATCGCCTGCTACCTGCTGGGGCTGATCGGGCTGGCGATGGTGGCCGGTGATGCGGACAAGGTGTTCGACCCGATGCTCGCGGTGCCGCTCGGGGTGATCTTCTTCGGCGTCCTGGTGCTGCGCGAGGTCGACCAGTCCTTCGCCAACACCTACTCGACCGCGGTCTCCATCCAGAACCTGCGGCCCAGCGCCGACCGCCGGGTGCTGTGCGTGATCATCGGGGCGTTGATCACGCTGCTCGCGCTGACCCTGGACATCGCCGAGTTCTCGAACTTCCTGCTGCTGATCGGCTCGGTGTTCGTGCCGATGTTCGGCGTGCTGGCGGTGGACTACTTCCTGCACGGCCGCCGTCGCAGCTACGATCTGTCCGCGCAGGCCCCGTCCCGCTGGGGCATGCTGCTGGCCTGGTTCCTGGGCTTCGCGGCGTTCCAGCTGATCAACCCGGGCGAACTCGGCTGGTGGAGCCAGTTGTGGACCGGTTTGCGGGACGCGCTCGGCTTCACCGTCCCGGCGTGGATGAGCGCCGCGCTCACGTCGTTCGTCGTGGCAGCCCTCGCGGCCGCGATCATCGGTGCCTTCCGCCGCCGCGGCGCGGAGAGCTGAGACGCGCGCTAATCCCGCGCACGCATCGCGAGCAGCTTGATCGCATTCTCCGCACTGGAGCCGTCCGCGGTCGTGACCACGACCACGGACTGCTCCGGCGAGCGGGCCGGCACGAGGATCTGCTGCGCGACCGCGAGCGGGCCCACCAGCGGATGGCGCAGCTCGTACTCGTCCGCTTCGCAGGGCTTGACCCGGTGATCGCTCCACAGCGCCGCGAATTCCGGGCTCTTCATGGACAGTTCGCCGACGAGCGAGGCCAGCAGGGCGTCTTCGGGATGCCGCCCCGCGACCTGCCGGAGGTTGCCGACCGCGGCGCGCGCCTTGCGCTGCCAGTCCGCGTAGAGGTCGCGGGTGTGCGGGTCGAGGAACAGCATCCGGGCCAGGTTCGGCCGGTCCGCCGGGCGTTCCGGAGCGGTTCGGTCGAGGTGCCCGGCCAGCAGCGCGTGGCCGAGCGCGTTCCAGGCCAGCACGTCGGTCCGCCTGCCGAGGACCAGCGCGGGCACGGCCCCGAACGACCGCAGCAGGTCGCGGGTCAAGGGGTCGAGCCGTTCCAGCGGAGGGCGGCGCTGCGGACGGGGACGTTGCGCGGCTAGCTGGTGGAGGTGTTCGCGCTCGTGCTCGTCGAGCCGCAGGGCTCCGGCGAGGGCATCCAGGATCGCGTCAGAGGCGTTGACCGACTGGCCCTGCTCCAGGCGCGTGTAGTAGGACACGCTCACCCCGGCCAGCTGCGCCAGTTCTTCCCGCCGCAACCCCGCCACGCGTCGCCGCTCGTGGAACTCGGGCAGGCCGACGTCGTCGGGGCGCAGGCGCGCACGCCGTGCCCGGAGGAACTCGCCCAGCAAGCCAGGAACACCCATACCCGCAGTATCCGCCGCGCCCGGCCGGTGAGCCTGACCCTGCCGGGGGTAGGCGAACGCGGGTCTGGCCGGTCGGCGCACCGGGGTCGCACGGTGGACGGAACACCAGCGAACACCCCGGAGGGAACATGCGCGAAATCGTGCTGGGCGACGTCACGATCACCCGGGTCGTGGAGTACTTCGGTCCGGTCGAGATGCCGCCGGACACCTTCTTCCCGGAGAGTCCCGAAGGAGCCTGGAACGCTCCCTGGCTCGCTCCGGACTTCCTCGACCCGCACACCGGCGATTGCATGTCGGCCATCCAGACGTGGCTGCTGCGCAGCGAGGGCAGGACGATCCTGGTCGACACCGGCGTCGGCAACCACAAGGAGCGGCCGTACTCGCCGGTGTGGAGCCACCTGAACACCGACTTCCTCGGCGACCTCGCGAGGGCCGGGGTGCGGCCGGAGGACGTGGACCTGGTGATCAACACGCACCTGCACGTGGACCACGTCGGCTGGAACACCTACCTCGACGGCCGCAGCTGGGTGCCGACGTTCCCCAACGCCACCTACCTCATGCCCCGGGCCGACTTCGAGTTCTGGAACCCGGCGAACGGCCATCGGCCGAACCTGGGCCGCGGCAACCAGAACGTCTTCGAGGACAGCGTCGCGCCGGTGCACGAGGCCGGTCTCGCGGTGCTGTGGGAGGACGGCTACCGGATCGACGCGAACCTGCGGCTGGACCTCGCGCCCGGGCACACCCCCGGTTCGTCGGTGGTCACGCTCGAATCCGGCGGTGACCGCGCGCTGTTCGTCGGCGATCTGCTGCACACCGCCCTGCAGTTCGTCGACCCCGACACCAACAGCTGCTTCTGCGAGGACCCGGCCCAGGCCAGGGCCACGCGGCGGCGGCTGCTCGGCTGGGCCGCCGACGCGAACGCGCTGGTGCTGCCCGCGCACCTCGGCGGTCACGGCGGTGCCGAGGTCGTCCGCGAGGGCGACCGGTTCGCCATCGGGGGATGGGCCCCGTTCGCCCGAATCTGACGGAAGAACAGGAGAAACGGGTGTCCGACCCGATCGTCACCACCACCGGGGGCGCCGTCCGCGGCCGCGCCGACGGCAACGCGCACGTCTTCCTCGGCATCCCCTACGCCGCACCGCCCACCGGGGCGGCCCGGTTCGCCGCGCCGGCGCCGCACGAACCGTGGCAGCACGTCCGGGACGCGACGTTGCCCGGGCCGACCGCGCCCCAACCGCGCCGGGACGGCTTCGGGACGCTCGACATGTCGCCCTACTTCGGGCCCGGCTGGATTCGCGGCGACGACTACCTGACTGTCAGCGTGTGGACGCCGCCGGACGCCCGGAGCAGCCCGGTCATGGTCTTCGTGCACGGCGGCGGGTTCATCACCGGCTCCACCCGCTCGCCGCTGCACGACGGAACGGCTTTCGCCCGCGACGGCGTGGTGCTGGTGGCCCTCAACTACCGGCTGGGCATCCCGGGGTTCCTAGACCTCCCCGGCGCGCCGGCCAACCGCGGGCTGCTCGACGTGGTGGCCGCGCTGCGCTGGGTGCGGGACAACGTCGCCGAATTCGGCGGCGATCCGGGCAACGTCACGCTGTTCGGCCAGTCCGCCGGCGCGACGATCACGAGCGGTGTTCTCGCCAGTCCGGAAGCGGAGGGCCTGTTCCACCGCGCCATCGTGCAGAGCGGCAACGGGCTGGGCGCGTTCTCCAGGGAGCAGGCGGCTCGGGTCACGCGCGCCGCAGCGGACGTGCTGGGCATCGAGCCGACCGTCGCGGATTTCGCCCGGGTGCCGGACGAACGGTTCGTCGATGCGCCGCTCGGCGGTTTGGACCTGCGGACCAGCACCCGGTTCGACCCGCTGCTCGGGCTCAGCGCGTTCAGCCTGGTGCTGGACCGCCAGCCCGCCGAAGCAGTGGCCGACGGGGCCGGCGCCGAGGTCGCGCTCATCGTCGGCACGAACACCGAGGAGGGCAATCTCTACCTTGCGCCGCAAGGAAGAACGACCACCTCGACCGACGATGACGTGCACGACGTCGCGGCCCGGGTGCACGCCGACCCGGCCGCGCTGGTCGCTCAGTACCGGGCGCGGCGCCCGCGAGCGAGCCCTGGCGAGCTGCGTTCGGCGATCATGGGCGACGCGCTGTTCGGGGCGGGAAGCCGCCGGCTCGCCGAGGCGCATGCGGCACGCGGGCGGGGCCCGACCTACACCTACGAGTTCGCCTGGCGATCGTCCGCAGTGGACGGAACTCTCGGCGCGGCGCATGTGGTGGAACTTCCGTACGTGTTCGACCGCCTGGACCTTCCCGCCTTGCGCGGTCCCCGTGGACTGCTCGGCCCGGCGGAGCCGTCCGCGGCGCTGGCCGAGTGCATGCACGGGGCGTGGGTGCGCTTCGCCCGGACCGGCGATCCCGGCTGGGCACCGCCGGAAACCCGCCGCTTCACCGGACAGGAGTGACTTGGAAAGCTCCTCCCGGAGGGGCCCGGTGCCGGACAGGGTGGCGGTTTCGCGCGAAACCGCCAACCCGCCCCCACGGCAAGCGGCGATTTCGCGCGAAATCGTCGCCCTGCGTCCAGGCGGCCAGGTCTCACGCGCGTCCGCACCCTCGTTCTGGAACGGCCCCTCAGCGCAGGGGCGCCGGGAGTTCGAAGTGGACCTTCTCCCGGGTCATCTCGTGCTCGATGACCGTGGTCGGGGCGAGGTGGTCGATGACGTCCTCGACCAGGCCCGGCGGGGCCGAGGCGCCCGCGGTGAGGCCGATCGTGCCGACGCCGGACAGCCAGGCCGGCTGGATGTCGCCGGCGTCGTCGATGAGGTGGGCGGGCGTGCCCTGGCGGCGCGCCAGCTCCACCAGGCGCTGGGAGTTCGAGGAGTTGGCCGAGCCGACCACCAGCACCAGGTCGCACTCCCCGGCGATCGCCGACAGCGCGTCCTGCCGGTTGGTGGTGGCGTAGCAGATGTCCTCCGCCGACGGGCCGCGCAGCGCCGGGAAGCGGTCGCGCAGCGCGGCGACGATGCCGGCCGTCTCGTCGACGGCGAGGGTGGTCTGCGTCAGGTACGACACCCGCTTCGGGTTCGGCACCTCGACGTCGGCGACGTCCTCGACGGACTCCACCAGGACCGTCTGGCCGGGCGCCTCACCGAGCGTGCCCTCAACCTCTTCGTGTCCACTGTGGCCGATGAGCAGGAGGGTGTCGCCGCGCCCGGCGAACCGCCGCGCCTCGGCGTGCACCTTCGCCACCAGCGGGCAGGTGGCGTCGATGACCGCCAGGCCGCGCCGGTCCGCTTCCGACCGCACGGCGGGGGAAACGCCGTGCGCGGAGAAGACCACGGTGGCGCCGTCGGGCACCGCGTCGAGCTCCTCGACGAACACCGCGCCGCGGTCCTCCAGGTCGGCGACCACGTGCGTGTTGTGCACGATCTGCTTGCGGACGTAGATCGGGCCGCCGCGGAGCGCGAGCGCCTGTTCCACGATCTCGATGGCGCGGTCGACTCCGGCGCAGAACGAGCGCGGCGCCGCGAGCAGCACCGTGCGCTGTTGACTCGGCATGACTGCACTCCAATGTCGGTCGGCTGAACCCCGGTGCCGGACCGCCGCGCGCCCCGCGGCCGGTTCGGCACCGGGCGTCAGTGTCTGTTCTGAAGCGGCGGTAGCCGCTTGGGGCGCGGGACTCAGCTTGCACCGCCGCGGGTTCTCAGGGGTCGCCTCGCGAGGACAGCCCCAGCTGGACATACACAAGTCGGGGATCCCGGAGTGAGGCGGCCCCTGAGGTTCTGCTACCCGCACCGCTACGCAAATTGCATCGGGCACACCCTCTAGTGGTCGCGGCGGGTGACCAGGTGGGCTAGAGCGTCGAGTTCTTCGGCCGCGCGCGGCGCCGGGTCGCAGCGGCGCAGGTCGCTGAGGGCTGAAGCGAGCAGGTCGTCGGCCTGGTGCTGGCTCCAGGTGCGGCCGCCGGCCAGCGCGATCAGCTCCGCGGCCTGGGCCAGGTCACTGCCGGACAGCGGCTGATCGCGGAGGTAGATCGCGGCCAGCCGCTGTCCGGCCGGCGTGCCGGAGGTCAGCGCGGAGACCACCGGAAGGGTCTTCTTGCGGGTGCGCAGGTCGGAGAACACCGGCTTGCCGGTGATCGCCGGATCGCCCCAGATGCCGAGCAGGTCGTCGACGTGCTGGAACGCCAGGCCCAGTCGCTCGCCGTAGCTGCGCATCCGGGCGATCTGCTCGGCCGATCCGCCGCCGAACATCGCGCCCAGCGCGCAGGCGCAGCCCAGCAGTGCCCCGGTCTTGTCCCGGGCCATCCGCTGGCACTCGGCCAGTTCCACGTTGCGCCGGTCCTCGAAGGCGAGGTCCGCGGTCTGACCGTTGATCAGGTTCAGCACGGCGGTGCTCAACGTCCGTACCGCGGCGGCGGCCTCGGGATGCCGGCACGCGCCCAGCACGTCGGCGGCCAGCGACAGCAGGGCGTCGCCGGCGAGGATGGCCGGTCCGCTGCCGAAAACGGTCCACGCCGTCGGGCGATGTCTCCTCGTGACGTCGCCGTCCATCACGTCGTCGTGCAGCAGCGAGAAGTTGTGCACCAGCTCCACCGCGACGGCCGCGGGCACCGCAGCCGCGGGATCGCCGCCGACGGCGGCGGCCGAGAGCAGCACCATCGTGGGCCGCAGCGCCTTGCCCCGGTCGGCGCGGACCGGGTTGCCGCGCTCGTCCAGCCAGCCGAGGTGGTAGCCGGATATCTGCTGCATGCGAGTGGGCAACCGGTCGACCGCGGCCCGCAGGGCGGGCTCGACCATCGTGCGGCTGCGCGTGAGCGCTTCGTAGGCCGTACCCGCCCGGTTGGCGTCCTGCTGAATCGTGGCCATCCGACTTCCCTTCGACAAAAAGCGGTAATTCCAGGCTCGCTTTGCGTGGCGGTGTGTGGACCGCAGTTTCAATTGAAACTGCGGTCCAAGAGGACGGTGCGGTGTTCCGGACTCGTTTCGAGCACCGGTCACGAGGTGGTTCGCCGCGTCCGAACGCGGTGTCAGCGGGCGATTTCGACGTTCTCGAGCACGCCGAGGGCGTCGGGGACCAGGACCGCGGCGGAGAAGTAGGCGCTGACCAGGTAGGAGATGATCGCCTGCTCGTTGATGCCCATGAACCGGACGTTGAGCCCGGGCCGGTACTGGTCGGGGATGCCGGTCTGCTGGAGGCCGATGACGCCGTGGTCGTCCTCGCCGGTGCGCAGCGCCAGGATCGAGCTGGTGCCGCGATCGCTGATCGGGATCTTGTCGCTGGGCAGGATCGGCACGCCCCGCCAGGCGTGCACCTGGCGGCCCTCCGCCTCGGCGGTCGCCGGGTAGATGCCGCGCCGGTTGCACTCCCGGCCGAAGGCCGCGATGGTCCGCGGGTGAGCCAGGAAGAACCGGGTCTTGCGGCGGCGGGAGAGCAGTTCGTCGAGGTCGTCGGGGGTGGGTGGGCCGGTGCGGGTGTGGATGCGCTGGCGGAGGTCGGCGTTGTGCAGCAGGCCGAAGTCGCGGTTGTTGATCAGCTCGTGCTCCTGCCGTTCGCGCAGGGCCTCGATGGTCAGCCGCAGCTGCTGCTCGGTCTGGTTCATCGGCTGGTTGTAGAGGTCCGCGACGCGGCTGTGCACGCGGAGGATCGCCTGCGCGACGCTGAGTTCGTACTCGCGCGGCGCGAGCTCGTAGTCCACATAGGTCCCGGCGAGGGTCTGCTCACCGGAGTGGCCGGAGGAGATCTCGATGTCCGCCTCGCCGTGCTTGTTCTGCGCCGGCGCCGGGTTGTCGCGGATGGCGGCGATGTGCGCCCGCAGCCGGTCGAACTGGTTGTTCACCGCCTGCAGGGCCTGGGTGTTCAGCGTCAGGGCGATGCACGGGGTGACCGCCTTGTACGTGTGGTGCCACGCGGCCTGGTCCTCGGCCAGGACGTGCGCGCCGAAGAACTCGCCGTCGGCGAGCACGTCCAGCACGGTGTCGTCGCCGTATTCGCCGGTGCCGATCTTGTTGACCTTGCCGTGGGCGATGAGCACGACCTGGTCGGCGGCCTGGCCGGCGGTGGCGATCACCTGGCCCGGTTCGAACTCCTGCTGCACGAACCGGTCGGCCAGCGCGCCCAGCACCGAATCGTCGTCGAAACCGCGCAGCAGCGGCAGTTCGCCGAGCTCCTGCGGGATGACCCGCACGTCCGCGCCGGTGTTGGTGAAGGTGATCCGCCCGTCCCCGACGGCGTAGGTCAGTCGGCGGTTGACCCGGTAGGTGCCCGCCGAGATGTCCACCCACGGCAGCATCCGCACCAGCCACCGCGAGGTGGTGCCCTGCATCTGCGGGACGGACTTGGTCGTGGTGGCCAGGTTCCGCGCCGCCGCGGTGCCGAGGCTCTGCGCGGCCTGCTCGACGCCGAGGTCCGGCTCTGTCACGGTCACGATGTCACTTCTCCTTGCGCTGCTCGGCGGAAAGGTCTTGGGCGGGCCCGGAGCGGGCGGGTCGCGGCCACCCGCTCCGGGGGCTGTGCGTCGCTCAGCTCTCCCTGCCGAGTTCGACGTGTTCGAGCACTCCGATCGCGTCCGGCACCAGGATCGCCGCCGAGTAGTAGGCGCTGACCAGGTAGGAGATGACGGCCTGCTCGTTGACGCCCATGAAGCGCACGGACAGGCCGGGCCGGTACTCGTCCGGGATGCCGGTCTGGTGCAGGCCGATGACGCCCTGGCTCTCCTCGCCGGTGCGCATCAGCAGGATGGAGCTGGTGCGGGTGTCGCCGACGTGCAGCTTGTTGCACGGCAGGATCGGCACGCCGCGCCACGCCGGCACCTGGTGGCCGCCGAGGTCGATGCTCTGCGGGTAGATGCCGCGTTTGCTGCACTCGCGGCCGAAGGCGGCGATGGCCCGCGGGTGCGCGAGGAAGAACCCGGGGTCCTTCCACACGAGCGTCAGGAGCTCGTCGAGGTCGTCGGGGGTGGGTGGGCCGGTGCGGGTGTGGATGCGCTGGCGGAGGTCGGCGTTGTGCAGCAGGCCGAAGTCGCGGTTGTTGATCAGTTCGTGCTCCTGCCGTTCGCGCAGGGCCTCGATGGTCAGCCGCAGCTGCTGCTCGGTCTGGTTCATCGGCTGGTTGTAGAGGTCCGCGACGCGGCTGTGCACGCGGAGGATCGCCTGCGCGACGCTGAGTTCGTACTCGCGCGGCGCGAGCTCGTAGTCCACATAGGTCCCGGACAGCGTCGGCTCGCCCGAGTGCCCCGAGGCGATCTCGATGTCCGCCTCGCCGTGCACGTTGTGCGCGCCCTTCGGGGCGGACAGCGCGTTGCGGATGTGCTCGCGCAGCGCCTCGGAGCTGCCGTTCATGTCCCGGAACACCTGCTGGCGCAGGAAGAGCACGGTGCAGGGGGTGACCGCCTTGTAGGTCGCCTGCCAGGTGGTCGAGTCGCCGGCCAGGACGTGCGCGCCGAAGTACTCGCCGTCGGCGAGCACGCCGAGCACGGTGTCGTCGCCGTATTCGCCGGTGCCGATCTTGTTGACCTTGCCGTGGGCGATGAGCACGACCTGGTCGGCGGCCTGGCCGGCGGTGGCGATCACCTGGCCCGGCTCGACCTCCCGCTGCACGAAGCGATCCGCGAGCGCACCGAGCACCGCGTCGTCGTCGAATCCCCGCAGCAGCGGGAGTTCGCGCAGTTCCTGCGGGATGACCCGGACCTCGGCGCCGGTGTTGGTGAAGGTGACCCGGCCGTCGCCGAGGGTGTAGCTGAGGCGGCGGTTGACGCGGTACGCGCCGCCGGCGGCCTGCACCCATGGCAGCAGCCGCAGCAGCCAGCGCGAGGTGATGCCTTGCATCTGCGGGACGGACTTGGTCGTGGTGGCCAGGTTCCGGGCCGCCGCCGTGCTCAGGCTCAACTGCGGCGCATCGCCGTCGTCGGTGTTGAGCGGTTCCGTCACAGTCACGCCAATACCACCAATCATCTCTGTTCGTAAAGAGGCGGGCAGGAAATGCTGAACCGTGATTGTTCAGGGAATTGTGAGTTGTCCGAATTGAAATGTCCCGGTGCTAATACTCGCCGGTTCTGCGGCATCGTTTCTCGTTGCCGACGGCGACGTTAGCACCAGTGATCACGACCGTACAGTCACCCGAACGTGCTTCGTGTGTCGGTCAGACCCGGCGCAAATGTCGCACTGCGGATATCACCTGAATTGCCCCTTGTGTGGAACGCAGCGTGATCATCTGCCGCATTCGTTCCGATATTCGGTGGTTTCGCGACTCGTGTGCATCAATCGCGAACGCGATATTCGGAATATTCCGCCGGGTGATTGCTCCAGGTGGGCGACGAATCCTGTGATCCCGGATTCCACGAATCGGGTTATCTGTTTTCCGGTGGTGCGGTAGTACTGTTCGGGCCACGTCGAAACAGAGATCTTCGGCGGTTCTTCTTCGGGAATTCTGAAAATTCGTCGGCCGGGCGTTACCGGCGTCCAGGCTCGAGTTTGGGAGGCGGCGGATCGTGTGCGAGTGCGGCGTCCAGTCGATCGGAGCAGGTCGGGGGGAGATGTCGTCGTGAAGTGGAACCTGCGGCTCGTCGCGGCGCAGCGGGGCATCTGGAAGGCCACCGAGCTGCAGCGGCAGCTGGCCGAGCACGGGCTGGTCATCTCCGCCGGGAAGATGTCCGGGCTGTGGTCCAAGACCCCGGCCAGCCTGAAGCTGGACGACCTGGAGATCATCTGCTCGGTGCTCGGGTGCAACGTCGGCGACCTGCTGGTGCCGGAACCCAGGAAGGTCGTGGTGCGCGGCGGGTCCGCCGCCGGAGGTGCGGAATGAGCATCTACCTCAGCGGTCTGATCTGGGTGCTCAGCGCGTCCGTGGCCGCTGCGGTGATCGGCTACCTGGTGCGCAGGCTCGGCCAGGACGAGGGGCGCCCCAGCAACAACGACGCGGCCGGGCAGGTCTTCACCATCGTCAGCGGCCTGCAAGCGGTGGTGCTCGCCTTCGTGCTGGTGACGCTGTTCGACACCGTGACCGACGCGCGGGAGGGCGCCTACCGCGAGGCGCAGGCCCTGGTTTCGGTTTCCTGGGCGGTGGATTCGCTGCCCGCGCCGACCGGGGACGAGGCGCGCGAGCTCAGCGTGCGGTACCTGCAGACGGTCGTCGGCGAGGAGTGGCCGGTCATGCAGCAGGGCGGGCAGGTGGTCGGGCCGGGCTGGGCGGAGCTCGACCGGCTGCGCGCGGCGGTGCTGCAGGCGCCGGCCGACGGAGAGTTCGAGGAGGGCCGCAAGACCGAGGCGATCACGGAGCTCGGCCAGGTCTACGAGGAGCGGCACGAGCGGGTCACGAGGGCGTTCGACCGCGGCGTGGTCGCGGTGGTGTGGTTCGTGCTGATCCTGGGCAGCGTGGTGTGCGTGCTGCTGCCGAACCTCTTCGGTGGCACCAGGTTGTTCCCGCACATCGTGCTGGTGTCCACATTGGCCGGTGCGCTGGCGCTGCTGCTGTTCGCGATCTTCCAGCTGCAGAACCCGTTCAGCGGCGGATCGCAGATCGGCCCGGACGCGTTCCTGTGGGCGCTAGAGCGGCTCGGTCGAAGTTGAGGTGGTGGCGGGCCGCGGCGGTGTCGGCCGCCTCGGCGGTCGCGGTGCTGGCGGCGTCGGTGGTGTGGGTGGTGTCCGCGGGCGCGGCTCCCGGGTGCACTGTGCTGCAGGTCCGGAACTCCGCGCCGGGCTGGACTTCCGCGCTGTACCGGGTGTCGTTGCCCGCCGGGGAAAGCGTCCGGATCGGAGCCTTGGACCACCGGCTGAACGCGCTCGGGTACGTCCGCTCGCAGGGTCTGGTGTACGGCATGGCCGCGTCCGGTCCGTCCCCGGACGGTGCCCACGTGGTGACGCTGGACCGGTCCGGCCGGACGCACGACCTGGGTCCGGTGCGGGCCGGCCGCGCCTGGTACCCGCTCACCGCGCCGACGGCCGGCGCGGTCAAGGGGAACCGCTGGTACGTGCGGCAGGGGTCCTACCTGTACGCGGTGGACGTCGACCCGACCCGCCCGACCTACCTGAGCGTGCTGGCGATGACCGCGATCCGGTCGCCGCACTGGCCGTTCGGGTTCGGCGACTTCGACGTCGACCCGGTGGACGGCGAGCTGTACGGGGTGTCGATGACCCACCGGGGCACGGCGGTGGTCGCGCGGCTGGACCCGGTCAGCGGGCGGGTCACCGAGCTGGCCGACGCGCCGGGCCTGCCGCCGAGCACCTACGGATCGGTGGCGATCGGCCCGGACCGGGCGCTGTACGTCACGGCCGACGAGGCCGGCGGGCTGTACCGCGTGGACCGGGACGGTTCGGTGGCGAAGCTGGCCGTCCTGCCGCCGACGCTGGGCTCGGACGCCTCCGGATGCCTGACTCGCGTCCCATCGCCCCAACCGCCGCCCCCACCTTCGCCGCCCCAACCGCCGCCGACGACCTCGCCGCCGTCCACGACCGCATCCGCGACGCCATCGACGCCGCGGCCCACTCCGTCCCCGACTTCGGCGCCGCCCAGCCGGCGCCCGGCGCCTCCTAGCAGAGCGGTTCCGCCCCCGCCGCCCGTCTTGCCGCCGCTGCCGGAACCGGGCGGCTACACGCCGACGACGGCGGAGCGGGGCGGCGGTACCGTCGGCCACGACACCGAGGAGAAGCGGCGCTGGGCCCTCGTCGCGCTGCTCCTGCTGATCGGCGGCAGCGCCGCAGTGCGCCGACTCCGCTGAAAGAGGTGCGTCGGCTCCCGGCGGCGACAGGTCCACTTTGGACGTGATGGGCTTCCGCAAAAGGCATTCTCCTGCAACTGATTCCTAGTAGCAGCGTTGTCGCATGCCTGGTCGGCGGCCTATCGTTCGGGGTGCCCGCTCGCCGGACCGGAGGAGGTCACGTGGATTCCGCTCCGCACCACGGCCACGGCCACGGACACCGCAGCGCTTGGGCGGGGTTGAAGCACGCGGTGACGCCGCACAGCCACGACGCCGCCGACGTCGTGGACGAACCGCTGGCGGCCAGCCGCAAGGGCATGCGGGCGCTGTGGATCTCCTTCGCGGCGCTGCTGGTCACCGCCATCGGGCAGGCCGTGCTGGTGGCCCTCACCGGCTCCGTCGCGCTGCTCGGCGACACCCTGCACAACTTCGCCGACGCGCTGACCGCGGTGCCGATCGCGGTCGCCTTCCTGCTCGCCCGGCGCGCGGCGACCCGCCGCTTCACCTACGGGCTCGGCCGCGCCGAAGACCTCGCCGGACTCGTCGTGCTCGCGGTGATCGCGGCGTCGGCGGCGCTGGCGGGCTGGGAGGCGATCCGGCGGATGGTCGACCCGCAGCAGGTCGAGCACCTGGGCTGGCTCGCGGCCGCCGGGCTGCTGGGCTTCGCCGGCAACGAGCTGGTCGCCCGCTACCGCATCCGGGTGGGCCGGGAGATCGGCTCGGCCGCCCTGGTCGCCGACGGCCTGCACGCGCGCACCGACGGTTTCACCAGCCTCGCCGTGCTCGGCTCGGCCGGCGGCGCCGCGCTGGGCTGGCGCTGGGCGGACCCCGCGATCGGTCTGCTGATCACGGCGGCGATCGCAGCGGTGCTCTGGGGCTCGGCGAAGGAAGTCCTCGGCCGGGTGCTCGACGCGGTGGATCCGGAGCTGGTCGGCCGGGCGGAGCTCGCGCTGGCCGGTGCGCCCGGGGTGCGCGCGGTGGGCGGGCTGCGGATGCGCTGGATCGGCCACGAACTGCACGCGGAGGCCGAACTGGACGTCGCCCCGGAACTCAGCCTCGCCGACGCGCACCGCGTCGCGCACGACGCCGAGCACCGCCTGCGGCACGCCCTGCCGCGGCTCGGCGGCGCGACGATCCACGCCCACCCGGCGGGCGCCGACCACGAGCTGGTCGCGCACCACCACTGATCCCGTTGTCACCCGGGAAGATCTACCGCCGCGCGCGGTCTCCTGCGTAGCCTCGCCTGGTCCGCGACGTGGGAGGTAGCGATGGCCGTGCCGGATCCCGATCGGGCCGAACTGCAAGCCGCAGCAGCCGAACTGGGGCTGGAACTGGACGACGCGACAACGGATTCGTACCTGGCGCTCATCGCGGCGAACGTCGAGGCGTACCGCGTGGTGGACGCGTTCGAGGAGCCCGTCGCCGAAATCCCGCAGCGGCAGTGGAGCGAACCCGGCGACAACCCGTTGGGCGCGTGGTACGCGCGCACCGAGCTGCGCACCCGCGACGACGGGCCGCTGGCGGGCCGCACCGTCGCGCTCAAGGACAACATCTGCCTGGCCGGGGTGCCGATGATGAACGGCTCGTCGACGCTGAAGGGCTACGTCCCGGACGTCGACGCGACGGTGGTGACCCGGCTGCTCGACGCGGGCGCCACCATCGCCGGCAAGGCGCACTGCGAGTTCCTCTGCTTCTCCGGCGGCTCGCACACCGGCGCCGACGGGCCGGTCCGCAATCCGCACAAGCCGACGCACTCCGCCGGCGGTTCCTCCTCGGGCTCGGCGGCGCTGGTCGCCGCGGGCGAGGTGGACTTGGCCATCGGCGGCGACCAGGGCGGTTCCATCCGGATCCCGTCGTCGTGGTGCGGCGCGGTCGGGATGAAGCCGACGCACGGACTGGTGCCCTACACCGGGATCATGCCGATCGAGGCCACCATCGACCACGCCGGGCCGATCACCGCCGACGTCGCCGACAACGCGCTCGTGCTGGAGGCGATCGCGGGCCCGGACGGCCTCGATCCGCGCCAGACCGCAACCCGCACCGACACCTACACGCGGGCGCTCACCGGTGATTGCGGTGGCCTGCGCATCGGCCTGGTGCGCGAGGGATTCGGCACGGCCGGCGCCGAATCCGACGTGGACGAGGCGGTCCGCGAGGCGGCGGGCGTGCTGGCCGGGCTGGGCGCGAAGGTCGCCGAGGCATCGGTGCCGCTGCACAGCTCGGGCGTGGCGATCTGGAGCCCGATCGCCCTCGAAGGCGCGGTGTGGCAGATGCTGCTGGGCAACGGGTTCGGCATGAACTGGCGCGGCGAGTACGTGACGAGCCTGATGACCGCGATGCGCGGCTGGCAGGACCGGGCCGACGAGTTCAGCGAATCGCTCAAGGCGTCGATGCTGGCCGGGAACCTGTTCCGGCGCCGCTACGGCGGCACCACCTACGCGAAGGCGCAGAACCTGGCTCGCGTCCTCACCGCCGCCTACGACGCGGCGTTGGCGGAGTTCGACGTGCTGGTCATGCCGACGCTGCCGATGAAGGCGACGCCGCTGCCGACCGCGGACGGCCCGCGCGAGCTGATCGTGCGGCGCTCGTTCGAGATGATCGGCAACGTCGCGCCGTTCGACGCGACCGGCCACCCGGCGCTGAGCCTGCCCTGCGGGAGCGGCGACGGCCTGCCGATCGGCATGATGCTCATCGGCCGCCACTGGGACGAAGCGACGCTCTACCGCGTCGCCCACGCCTACGAAACCGCCACCTGACCCGCTGTCGAGGCGATGCCCTGAGGAGGCTCGGCACTCGCTCTGGCGGCGATTTCGCGCGAAATCAGCGTTCTCCACGCCTGCGGAATGGCGATTTCGCGCGAAATCGCCAACCCGCAGGCCACCGGGTGCCTTCGGGTCGAAGCGCTTCCTCAGGAGTCCGGAAGCAGGTCTTGCTCGCCGGAGTCCCGCCCGGCGAGGATGGTGGCCGCGATCGCCGCGACCCGCACGACGTCCAGCTGCGGATCGCGGTACTCCTCCAGCCACGCGTCGGTGGCGCGGTTGGCGTGCACCGCGAGGACCGCTCCGACCGACAAGCCGACCGCGCGCCCGACGGCGAGCACGGTTTCGGCCTCCATGTCCATCCCGTCGACGCCGGACCGCTCCACCTCGCGGATGCGTTCCGCGGCGCGGTCTTCCCAGCGCGGCAGCGGTCGGCCCTGGCCGAGGTAGTAGGAGTCGGTCGACAGCACGGTGATCGGGCGGGACGGCCGGGCGAGGCGCCGGGCGGCGGTGGCCAGTGCCTCGGCGACGGCCGGGGTGGGCACCGCGTCCCCGTCCGGCAGGTAGTGGCGCGCCGCGCCGCTCTCGCGCCGGGCGCGCCGCACGATGCCGAGCGTGCCGGGCTCGATCTCCGGGCGCATCGCGCCCATTCCTCCGATGCGGATCACCGTGCGCACGCCCAGCCCGGCTAGCTCCACGAGCGCGATCTCGGTGGACGGGCCGCCGATCCCGGTCGAGCAGACGCCGATCCCGACGCCGTCGAAAAGCCCGGTTCCGACGCGGAATTCCCGGTTCTGCCCGAGGACGCGGAAGGAGCTCAGCACCTCGGCGGCGAGGTCCACCCGCGCCGGATCGCCCGGCAGCAGGCAGATCTCCGGCAGTTCCCCGCGGCGGCACGGGAGGTGCGGCGGCCGGTCACCGTCCCAGGGGTCCGCGGCTCGGCGCGCCATGAGCTGCCCTCCGAAATGCGTCAAATGTCCAATATGGACTGTCCAAGCGGGAGTGATGCGCGCCTCGTCGGGCGCCCTCGGCCTTTACCCGCCGGGAAGCCCGGTGGATGCTGATGCCCGGCATCCGCACGGCGAAAATCTAGCACCGCAACGCGCCGTGCCCTTCCGCAGACCAGGAGTCGTCGAATGGGCCGACAGGTGACGCCTGCCCGCGAGCAGGACAGTTCCGATGAGCGACCGAGCCGCTACGCGAAGCAGGCGATGGTCGCATCCGCGGTCGGCTACGGCATCGACGGGATGGACAACCTCATCCTCGGCGTCGCGCTGACCGCGATCAGCCTCGACGTCGGGCTGTCCCAGACCGAGGCGGGCTCGCTGGCCACGGTGACGCTCATCGGTGCGGTGCTCGGCGGCGTGCTGTTCGGCATCCTGGGCGACTACTTCGGCAGGGTCCGGACGCTGACCTGGTCGGTGATCCTGTTCGCGGTGTTCACCGGCCTCACCGCGCTGGCGCAGGGATACCTCGACCTGGCGATCTACCGGTTCATCGCGGGAGTCGGGCTCGGCGGCGAGTTCGGCGTGGGCATGGCGCTGGTCGCCGAGACCTGGCCGGCGAAGATGCGGGCGCGGGCCACGTCGCTGGTCGGCGTCGGAGGCCAGGCGGGCGTGCTGATCGGCACGCTGGCGGCCGGGCCGATCGTGACCGCGTGGGGCTGGCGGGCGCTGTTCGTGATCGGCGCGATCCCCGCGTTGATCGCTTTCGTGCTCCGCAACCGGCTCGCCGAACCGGAGGCGTTCACCAAGATCGAGCGCGAACGGCGGCGCTTCCCGCTGCGGCTGCTGTTCGCCGACGCGCGGACGACGCGGTCGAGCATCGCGCTGCTGGTGCTGTGCTCGGTGCAGACCTTCGGCTACTACGGCATCATGACCTGGCTGCCGACCTACCTGTCCAAGCAGTTCGGGTTCAGCCTCACCAAGTCCGGCACCTGGACCGCGGTGACGGTGCTGGGCATGGCCGCGGGCATGTGGATCTTCGGGCAGCTCGCCGACCGGATCGGCCGCCGCCGCACGTTCTGGATCTTCCAGGCCGGGGCGATCCTGTCGGTGCTGGGCTACAGCCAGCTCACCGATCAGTACGCGCTGCTGGTCGGCGGTGCGATCATGGGCGTGTTCGTCAACGGCATGCTCGGCGGCTACGGGGCGCTGATGGCCGAGCTGTACCCGACGGCGGCGCGTGCGACCGCCGAGAACGTGCTGTTCAACCTCGGGCGCGCGGTCGGCGGCTTCGCGCCGATCGTGTTCGCGCTGATCGCCCAGTCGTCCAGCTTCGCGGTCGCCATCGCCTTCCTCGCGGTCCTGTACGCGGCGGACATGCTGATGATGTTCCTGCTACCGGACCGCAAGGGCGAAGCCCTCCGGTAGGCCCAGAAACCCCGCAGATCCGACCTTCACACGTCAGGTCTTCAATTTCAATGGAAATCGGACCTCTGATTTCCATTGAAATTGCGGGAGTTGTCCACAGGAGTCGGCATGTCGGGCGACGACACGCCGGTTGCGCTCGTGAGCGGGGATTCCGGTTGGAGCCGGAAAATCACTCACGACCCCTGTTCGGCGCGCACCTGGCCAGGATGTTCATTGACATTGCAGCACCGGCGTAGGCTGTGCCGCCATGGCGGGGATTCGGCGCTTCGAGCGGGCTTTGCTCGGTTGCGGTGCGGTCGGCGCGGTGCTGTTCGTCGTGCTGTTCCTGGTGGAGGGCGCGTTCCGGGCGGGCTACAGCCCGCTGCGGCATCCGGTGAGTTCCCTGTCGATCGGGGAGTCCGGCTGGGTGCAGGCGGTGAACTTCATCGTCACCGGCCTGCTGGTCCTCGCCTTCGCCGTCGGACTGCGGCCCGCGCTGCGGAGGCTGGGCGGTGGCCGCTGGGCGCCGGTGCTGATCGGACTGGTGGGAGTCGGGTTGATCGGCGCCGGGTTCTTCGCGGCGGACCCGATCAGCGGCTACCCGCCGGGCACACCGCCGGTGACCGTCGTGCGAACCACGCACGGTGTGCTGCACGACCTCTTCTCGACACCGGTGTTCACGGCGCTGCCCGCGGCTTGCTGCGTGGTCGGCTACCGCCTCGCCCGCACCGGTCATCGGGCTTGGGCCGCCTACTCGATCGGCACCGCGGTCGTGTTCCTCATCGGGTTCGCGCTGGCCGGCGCCGGATTCGCCCAGAATTCGGCGCTCATGCCGGTCGGCGGCCTCCTCCAACGCCTGACCCTGATCGTCGGCTTCGGTTGGCTCGCGGCGCTCGCGGTCACCCTCCCGCGATTCCAGGGGCTCCCAGGCCCCGCGTGACGCGGGTGCCCGACCCCGCGTGACGCGGGTGCCGGTTCTGCGTCACGCGGGTGCCGGTTCTGCGTGACGCGGGTGCCGGTTCTGCGGGAAACCACGCCGATGCGTGCCGGGTCGTGCTGGTCGTTCCGCAATTTCAATGGAAATCGGACCTCTGATTTCCATTGAAATTGCGGGAGTTGTCCACAGGCGTCGGTGTGTCGGGGTGTGACACGCCGGTGGTCAGCAGTTTCAATTGAAACTGCGGCGGGGGGTGAGCCAGCGCGGCGGCGCTAGCCGAGGCGGGGTGGGAAGCCGCCGGTGGCGATCGGGCCCCAGCGCTCGATGTGGATGCGGATCAGCGACTTGCCCTGCCGGGCCATCGCCTCGCGGTACTCCGCCCAGTCCGGGTGCTCGCCGGAGATGCACCGGAAGTACTCGACGAGCCCGTCGAGCGCATCGGGCATGTCCAGCACCTCGGCGCGGCCGTCGACCTGCACGTACGGCCCGTTCCACTCGTCGGAGAGCACGCAGATCGACACCTGCGGATCGCGGCGGGCGTTGCGGGTCTTGGCCCGCTCCGGGTAGGTCGACACCACGATCCGGCCCTCGGTGTCCACCCCGCAGGTCAGCGGGGACATCTGCGGGCGGCCATCGGCGCGGGTGGTGACCAGGACGCCCCGGTGCCGGGGCCGCAGGAACTCCAGCAGGGCTTCGCGGTCGACTCGATCGGCGCGGGCGATCGCCATGGGTTCGCTCCCCACATCCGGCGGCAAGGTCCGCCACTCAGCCTAGTGGCCGAGTACGGCGGGCGCGTGCGGCGTTGTGGAAGCCGCGTTCGACGGGTGACAATGCGGCACCCGACCGGGAGGCACGGATGCCATTCGCGACCACCGACGGCGGAATCCGCCTGCACTATGAGGAAACCGGCACCGGCGTGCCGCTGGTCTTCGTGCACGAGTTCGGCGGCGACCACCGCTCGTGGGAGCCGCAGGTCCGGCACTTCGCCCGCCGGTACCGCTGCGTCGTGTACGCGGCGCGCGGCTACCCGCCCTCGGACGTCCCCGCCGAACCGGAGCGCTACGGCCAGCACCGCGCGGTCGACGACCTGGTGGCGGTGCTCGACGCGATCGGCGCGGACCGCGCGCACGTGGTGGGCAACTCGATGGGCGGGTTCTGCACCCTCCACTTCGGACTCCGGTATCCCGGCCGGGCCCGGTCGCTGGTCGTCGCAGGCTGCGGCTACGGCGCGCACCCCGGCGCCCGGGAGGAGTTCCGCGCGGAGTTCGAATCGCTCGCGGCCGCCTTCGAAACCGACGGCCCGGCCGAGGTGGCCAAGTGGTACGGCTTCGGCCCGGCGCGCGTGCAGTTCCAGAACAAGGACCCGCGCGGGCACGCCGAACACGTCGAGGTGCTGGCCGAGCACGACGCGGTGGGCGCGGCGCTGACGATCCGCGGGGTGCAGATGACCCGGCCGTCGCTGTACGACCTGCGACCGGAGCTGGCGGCGATGGACGTGCCGACGCTGATCGTCGCCGGCGACGAGGACGACGGCGTGCTGGAGGCCGACCTGATGCTGAAGCGGACCATCCCGCGCAGCGGCCTCGTCGTGCTGCCCAAGACCGGCCACCTCGCGAACCTCGAAGAGCCCGAACTGTTCAACCACCAAGTCGAGCGCTTCCTGGCGCAGGTGGACCACGACCGCTGGCCCGCCCGGGACCCGCGTTCGCCGGTCGCCGTACCCGAGTAGTCGTTGACACCTCGGGCGATCCCGGGTTAGAAGGAGATTCCAGAAAAGCCCTCCGCGTTCACGGCAGGAGACGCCATGCAGTGCAAGGCCGCAGTGCTGGAGACCGCCCCCGGACCGCTCGTGATCAGCGACGTCGACCTCGATTCGCCCGGACCCAACGAGATCCTGATCCGCACCGCCGCGGCCGGGGTGTGCCACTCCGACCTGCACTTCATGGAGGCCAAGTACCCGCATCCGCTGCCCGTGGTGCTCGGCCACGAGTCGGCCGGGGTGATCGAGGCGGTCGGCTCGGCCGTCACCGGCCTGGCGCCCGGCGACCACGTCATCACCTGCCTGTCGGTGTTCTGCGGGCACTGCGAGTACTGCACCACCGGCCGGCCGAACCTGTGCACCAAGGAGGACGTGGTGCGCCCGGCCGACGGCCCGCAGCGGCTCAGCCGCGGCGGCGAGCCGATGCACCAGTTCCTGAACACGTCGAGCTTCGCCGAGCACATGCTGGTGCACGAGCACGCGGCGGTGAAGATCCGGCCGGACATGCCGCTGGACAAGGCGGCGCTGATCGGCTGCGGGGTGACCACGGGGCTCGGGGCGGTGTTCAACACCGCCGGGGTGCGGCCGGGGGAGACCGTGGCGGTGATCGGGTGCGGCGGGATCGGGCTCGCCGCGATCCAGGGCGCGGCGATCGCCGGCGCGGGCCGGGTGATCGCGGTCGACCGCCTGCCGGGAAAGCTGCGCCTGGCAGCGAAGTTCGGCGCCACCGACGTGGTCGACGCGTCCGATGTGGACGCCGTGCAGGCGGTGCTGGAGCTGACCTCCGGCGGCGTGGAGCACTCCTTCGAGGCGGTCGGGCTGGCCAGCGCCGCCGAGCAGAGCTTCCAGATGCTGCGGCCCGGCGGCACGGCGACGATCATCGGCATGATCCCGTTCGGCGAGAAGATCTCGCTGGACGGCTACTCGTTCCTCCGCGAGCGCAAGATCCAGGGCTCGACGATGGGCTCGAACCGCTTCCGCGTCGACATGCCCCGCTACGTCGACATGTACCTCTCGGGCAAGCTCGACCTGGACTCGATGATCAGCGGCACGACCACGCTGGCCGGCATCAACGAGGCCTACGAGAACCTCAAGCGGGGCGAGGTCGCCCGCCAGCTCATCACCTTCGGCTGACGGCTGCTCCGTTCGTGGAGCGACGTTTCCGCCCCGTGGTCAGCCCGCTCGGCGGTAGCCCGTCGGGCCCAGGTGGCGGTGGTTCTCCGCCCTCGGGCCGGGCTCGTGGTCTTCAAGCGCCTCGGCGGTCGTCGTCGTGCGCGGGTTCTGCGCGTCTCCCGGGCGCGGGCCCCAGCGCGACAGGTCGCGGCGCACCACGAGCAGCAGCACCAGGCCCACGACGAGCAGGCCGTGGGAGAGCAGGCGGGTGGCGGGGACCGCGTTGTTGATGATGTCGAAGACGCTGAAACCGCCCAGCACCAACAGGAACGCGGCCATCACCGGCAGCAGGCCGGTGCTCGCGCGGATCCGCCAGGCCGTCCACAGCATGCCCAGGCCGAGCGCCAGGTTCCACGCCGTGCTCTCGTTGAGCAGGTGCCCGGTCATGACGTCGCCCATGCCGTGGTCCGCGAAGTGCGTCACGCCCAGCACCTGCGCGATGCCCAGCGCCACCTGGCACAGCGCGACGGCCGCGAGCAGCACCCGCGGCCACCGGCGCGCGACGGGGGCGCGCATCGTGCGGGCGGCGTCGAGCACGGAATGCGCGAGGTCCGGTGTCGGTTCGACCGGGCGGACCCGCAGCGCGCGGTTCAGCTCCGCCGCGCGCTGCTGCCAGGACCGGCAACCGGCGCATTCCGCGAGGTGACCCTCCAGCCGGCCATCGGGCACTGGCGCCGGCTCGCCGTCCAGCCTCGCCGACAGCGCCTCGCGGTACGTGTAGCAGTCCACGCCCATACTGTCGCTCGGAGGGCGGCCGGAGTTCCCGGCGGGTCGGTGCTTCAACCGGTTCCTTCCGACTGCTGCGTGGTCTTCTCGAGCAGCTGCTCCCGCGCGCGAGCGACCCGGGAGCGCACGGTGCCGATCGGGCAGCCGCAGATCTCGGCGGTTTCCTGGTAGGACAGACCTAGCACCTGGGTGAGCAGCAGCGCCTCGCGGCGTTCGCCGTCGAGCTCGTCCAGCAGCATGTTCAGCTCGACGACGCCCTCGAAACCCGCTCGCTCGCCCGCGCCCCGATCGGCCGCCGCGGCCCAGTCGGCCCCGGCGTCGGTGCGGGGCCGGGAACGTTCGTAGCGCACCTGGTCGACGACCACGCGCCGGGCGATGGACAGCAGCCAGGTGCGCGCCGAGGAACGCCCGGAGAACCGGCGGATGCTCTTGAGCGTCCGCAGGTAGGTCTCCTGCGCGA
This sequence comes from Saccharopolyspora sp. NPDC003752, assembly GCF_053605825.1. Classification (NCBI taxonomy): domain Bacteria; kingdom Bacillati; phylum Actinomycetota; class Actinomycetes; order Pseudonocardiales; family Pseudonocardiaceae; genus Saccharopolyspora; species Saccharopolyspora sp. NPDC003752. The sequence goes on from NZ_JBSGJZ010000004.1 coordinate 249,402, forward strand.
GGTCGTCGGCGAGGTGAACGCCGGCGAGGTGGGCGATGAAGCGCCACACGTCGCGCTGGGTGCCCCGGATGAATCCCTCCAACGCGCCGCGATCACCTGATCGCGCCGCCAGCGCCAGCTTCGTCAGACGGGCGTCCTCGGCCTCCGAGCGACTCATAGCCCGGCAGGCTAGTAGGCCGGTGACGCTGTGAGTACAGGCGCCTGCGCGGTGTGCCCAGGAGCACAGGTCCCTTGCAGGATGTTCCCAGCCGGCGGGAAATTTCACGTCCGGCGGCGGGAACCGCGGGCGCCCCCGGTCCGACAGGTGTGTCGACGACGCGCATCGATTCGAGGAGGACCGCCGGGATGGCCTGGTACGCGGACGACGAGTTGTGGTCGGTGTTCTCGCCGGTGATGTTCTCGCCCGAGCGGGCCGCATTGGCGGCCGAGGTGGTGACGGACTCGCCGCTGTTCGACTTTCCCACCGGGGCGCGGGTTCTCGACCAGTGCTGCGGGATCGGGTTGTTCACGGTGCCGATCGCGCGCCGCGGATATCCGGTGACGGGCGTCGACCTGAGCCCGCTGCTGCTGGCGCAGGCGGAGAAGGCGTGCGCGGACGCGGGCGTGCGGGCCCGGCTGGAGCGCTCGGACGTGCTGGATTACGTGCGCCCGGGCGAGTTCGACGTGGTGCTGAACCTGTTCACGTCGTTCGGCTACTTCGACGATCCGGAGCAGAACCTCCAGGTGTTGCGCAACGCGCACGCGTCGCTGGCGCCGGGAGGGCAGCTGCTGGTCGACGTGCTCGGCAAGGAGATCTACGCCGGTTGGGTCGGGCCGCCGAAGGTGGTGGAGCTCGACGACGGCATGGTCGTCATGCGCGACACCGTCTTCGACGGCTGGACCCGGTTCCGGACCGACTGGACGCTCGTGCGCGGCGAAGCGGCGAAGCACGCGTCGATCACCTGCTTCGTCTACAGCGCGGCGGAGCTGATCGCGCTGTTCGAGGCGGCGGGCTTCGCGGACGTCGAGTGCTTCGGCGGCTTCGGCGCGGAACCCTACGACAACCACGCGAAGCGGTTGGTGGTCCGCGGGATCCGGCGCGATTGATCTCCCCGGGAACTTCGAGCGGTGACCGCCCGACCAACAGGAGGACGGATTCGCCAGGAGGATGCCGAATGCAGCAGGGCCGGGACGTGTCGACGGTCGAAGCATCCCGCCCGCCCGCGCGAAGCGGCCGGGCGCGGCTGTTCGCGGTCGTGCTCGTGCTGTCGGCGGTGCTGGTCGCGTCGGTGCTGGCGGGCATCGCGCTGGGGCCGACGGTGGTGGCGCCGGACGAGGTCGTGCGTTACCTCCACGCGGCGCTGACTGGCGGCACGATCCGCTTCGACGAGGTGACCGGCTACAGCATCGTCTGGCAGGTCCGCACGCCGCGGGTGCTGCTGGCGGTGGTGGTCGGCGCCGGGCTGAGCGTGGTCGGGGTGGCCATCCAGGCGATGGTGCGCAACGCCCTGGCCGATCCGTTCGTGCTGGGCATCTCGTCGGGAGCGTCGGTGGGCGCGACGGCGGTGGTGGTGTTCGGGGTGTTCGCGAGCCTCGGTGTGTACGCGCTGTCGGTGGCGGCGTTCCTCGGCGCGCTGGCCGCATCGGTGCTGGTCTACGCCGCCGCGAGCAGTCGCGGCGGGATGACCCCGTTGCGGCTGGTGCTCATCGGGATCGCGCTGGCGTACGGGTTCCAGGCCGTGATGAGCGTGCTGGTCTTCCTCGCGCCCAACGGCGACGCCGCGCGGACGGTGCTGTTCTGGCTGCTGGGCAGTCTCGGCGCGGCGAACTGGGGATCGCTGCCGCTGGCGGCGACCGCGGTTGTGGTGTGCGTGCTGGTGCTGAGCCGCCACAGCCGCTCGCTGGACGTGCTGTCGATGGGCGACGAGACGGCGGCCAGCCTCGGGGTTGATGCGGTGGCGCTGCGACGCTGGCTGTTCCTGCTGACATCCGCGGTCACGGGCCTGCTCGTCGCGGTCAGCGGCGCGGTGGCGTTCGTCGGGCTGGTGATGCCGCACCTGGTCCGGATCGTCGTCGGCTCCAGCCATCGCCGGGTGCTGGCGGTGGCGCCGCTGGCCGGGGCGTGCTTCCTGGTGTGGGCCGACCTCGTCTCGCGCACCCTGTTCGCCCCGGAGGAACTCCCGCTGGGCGTGATCACCGCGCTGGTGGGCGTGCCGGTGTTCATCACCCTGCTGCGACGCCGCGGATACCTGTTCGGAGGCCGGTAGATGGACCTGCGCTTGGACGGGGTGGCGGTGGAGATCGCCGGCCGGACGCTCGTCGGCGACCTCGACCTCGACGTCCACAGTGGAGAGATAGTCGGGCTGCTCGGCCCCAACGGCAGCGGGAAGTCCACCGCGCTGCGCTGCGTCTACCGGGCGCTGCGCCCCACCGCCGGTGCGGTGCTGCTCGACGGCGCGGACGTGGCCGGGATGGCGCCGCGCGAGAGCGCCCGGTCGATCGCCGCGCTCACCCAGGAAAGCCGCGGCGAACTGGACTTCACGGTCGCGGAAGTCGTCGCCCTCGGCCGCACCCCGCACCTGCGCGGCAACCAGGCCCTCAGCGAGCGGGAGCACGAGCTGTGCCGGCAGGCGATGGAGCGGGCCGACATCGCGCACCTCGCCGACCGCGGCGTGCTCGGCCTCTCCGGCGGCGAGCGGCAGCGGGTGCTGATCGCGCGGGCGCTGGTGCAGGAGCCGCGCGTGCTGGTGCTCGACGAGCCGACCAACCACCTGGACGTGCGTCACCAGGTGGAACTGCTGTCGTTCCTGCGCTCTTCGGGGCTCACCGTGCTCGTCGCGCTGCACGACCTCAACCTCGCCGCGAGCTGCTGCGATCGCCTCGCGGTGCTCTCCGGCGGCTCGCTGGTCGCCACCGGAAGCCCGGCCGGCGTCCTCACCGCCGAGCTGATCCGCCAGGTGTTCGGCGTGGAGGTCACCGTCGTGACCCATCCGCGCACCGGCGCGCCGCAACTGCTCTACGACCTCAGCGCCGACTACGAAGGGACCCGATCATGATCCGATTCGCGAAGCGGCGGTCGCCGGCAGTGCCATTGGTCGCGGCATTGCTGGCCACCGGCTGCGGCGCGTCGGTGGAACCGGCCGTCCAGAACGGCCCGGCGCCGGTCACGATCACCAACTGCGGCGTGCCGGTGCCCTATCCGCGCCCGCAGCGGCCGGTGTCCTACGACGTCAGCGGCACGGAGAAGATGTTCGCCCTGGGGCTGGCGGACCGGATGCGCGGGTACGTGATGAACGCGCAGGCCGAACCCTCGATCGCCGGTTCGCCGTGGCGGGACGACTACGCCCGCGTGCCCAGGCTCGGGACCTCGCGGATCACCCGGGAGATCGTGGTGGACGCCCAGGCCGACTGGGTGCTGGCCGGCTGGGGTTCGGGGTTCAGCGAGGAGCGCGGCATCACCCCGCAACTGCTCGACCAACTGGGCATCCGCAGCTACGTGCACACCGAAACGTGCTGGGACTACGGCGACAAGAAGCCGGTGCCGCCGCTGGAGGCGCTCTACGCGGACCTGCAGAACCTGGGCCGGATCTTCGGCGTCGAGCAGCGAGCCGACGAACTCGTCGCCGAACTGCGGGGACGCATCGCGAAGGTCGAGCAGGGCCGTCCCGCCGGTGTCACGCCCGTGCCGGTCTTCGTCTACGACTCCGGCGCGGACCAGCCCTACACCGCGGGCCGGTACGCGGCGCCGACCGACATCATCGCCGCGGCGGGCGGGTGGAACGTGCTCGCCGACGTGGGGAAGGGCTGGACGACGGTCGGCTGGGAGTCCGTCGTCGCCGCGAAGCCCGAGGTGATCGTCATCATCGACTACGCGGGGCAGTCCGCGGCGGAGAAGCAGGCGTTCCTCGAATCGCTGCCCGCGATGCGGTCGGTTCCCGCGGTGCAGCAGAAGCGCTACTTCGTGCTGTCCTACGGCGACGCCGTCAGCGGGCCGCGCAACGTCAAGGGAGCCGAAGACTTCGCCGCCTACCTGCGCTCGATCGGGCGGTGAGGCCGTGACCGCGACAGCCCCCGCCGCCGCGGCGACGGTGCACGAGCACATCACAGATGCGCTCAAGACGCCTTCCTTGATCCGGTTGGGCGGCAACGTCGTCCTCGCGAGGTTCGAGACCATGAAGGTCTACGCCGCGCTCGGCGCGGTGCGAACCCTCCTGGAGCGCGGCACGATCCGGCCTGGTCAAACCCTTGTGGACAGTTCGAGCGGCATCTACGCGCTGGCACTGGCGATGGCCTGCCACCGCTACGGCCTGCGCTGCCACATCGTCGCATCGACCACAGTGGACTCCTCGATGCGTGCGCAGCTGGAGGTCCTCGGCGCGACCGTGGACCAGATGCCGCCCTCGCAGGACCTCCGGCTCGATCAGCGGCGGCGCGTGGAGCGCGTGCGGCAACTCCTCGCGGAGCGCCCCGGGATGCACTGGATGCGCCAGTACCACGACGGCGTGCACTACCTGGGCTACCGGGAGTTCGCCGACCTCGTCACCGACGGGCTGCCGGACGGGCCGCTGACGGTGGTCGCCGCGGTCGGCACCGGCGCCTCGTCGGGCGGACTCGTCGAGTCGCTGCGCGGGCGGGGCCGGGAGGTGCGGCTGCTGGGCGTGCAGCCCTTCGGCAGCGTCACGTTCGGCAGCGACGGCCACAGCGATCCCGATGCGATCATCGCCGGGATCGGCAGCTCGATCTGGTTCGACAACGTGCGCCACCACCTCTACGACTCGGTGCACTGGGTCGACTTCCGGCACGCGATGGCCGGCACGGTCGGCCTGCTGCGCGAGCACGCCGTGTTCGCGGGCCTGTCGACCGGCGCGGCGCACCTGGTCGCCGGCTGGGAGTCGGCGCGGCACCCGGAGGGCACGCACCTGGTCATCGGCGCGGACACCGGACATCGCTACGTGGAGCGGGTTTTCGCCCGGCATCGCGAGGCGCTGGACCCCGCCGGGTTGCGGCCGAAGGAGATCACCTCGCTGGACGACCTCGCGCCGCCCTGGTCGGCGATGGAGTGGGCGCGCCGGCGGTGGAGCGAACAGGAGCCGGTGGAATGACGATCGCAGCGCTGGAAGCCCTGACCTTCGGCCTGGGGCGCCTGGTCGACGCCGCCGACCGCGCCGGCCAGCGGCTGTGCCTGCTCACCGGCAACCGCGACATCTACCAGCACGAGCTGTCGCTGCTCGACCCGGGCGCGCTGGACGTCGTCGACGTCGACACCCGCGACATGGCCGCCTGCGCGGCCGCGCTCGAACGGCTTCCCGGGCTCGACGGCCTGATCAACTCCACGGACACCTGGCTGTTGCCGGGCGCCGAGCTCGCGGCCCGGTTCGGCCTGGCGGGCCCGGATCCCGAGGCGGCGCGCACCATTCGCGACAAGCGCGCGGTCCGGGTGCTGATGCACCGGCACGGCCTCAGCCGCGGCACGGCCATCGCGGTGCCCGGCGGCTCGTCGGCGGCCGGACTCGTCCGGCGGGAGGTCGGCCTGCCCGCGGTCCTGAAGGATTCGGCGGGCACCTCTTCGCGCAACGTGTGGCTCGTGCACGACGAGGACCAGCTGCGCAGCGCCGTCGACGAAGCGGCGGACCGGCCGCTGTTCGGTCGGCTGCTCGCCGAGCCGTTCTTCGCCGGGCCGTTGTACAGCGCGGAAACGCTCACCTGGGCGCGCCGGACCCGGCTGCTGGGCGTCCACAGCAGGCAGCTGTCGCGTCAGCAGCACGTGCGGGAGGAAGCGGCCGCGTTCCCCGTCGCGTTCCCGGACGCGGATCGCGCCGGACTGGAGCAGTGGGTGTCGCGGGTGCTCGCGGTCGCCGGTCACCGCGGCGGGTTCGCGCACGTCGAGTTCGTGCTCACCGCCGAGGGGCCGGAACTGGTCGAGATCAACGGCCGGATCGGCGGCGCGATGGTGGGGGAGGCGTTGTGCCGGTCGCTGGGCACCAACGTCTACGAAGCGATGGTCGACATGGCGCTGGGCAAGGAACCGGAACTCCTCGACGCCACCACAGGATCCGGCCCTGCGGTGGCATTCGTGCTGGTCTACCCCGACCGGACCGGCACGTTCACCGGCATGGCCGGGATCGAGCGGCTGGCCGGGTTCCCCGGCGGCCCGGAGTGGTATCCGACGATGACGATCGGGAACCGCATCGAGAGCCTCGCCGACCAGCGCGCCTGCACCGGAATCGTGCTGGCCGAGGCGGCCACGGCCGAACTCGCGCTGCACCGCGCGCTCAGCGCCGCCGGCGGCGTGCACCCGGTCGTCGCCGGGCGCTGAGGTGGCCTCGTTCACCCACCGGCAAGGGTTCCTGCTGGTCAGCTCGTTCTTCATCGCGCTGGGCGGGTTCGCGGTGCTGCCGTACATGTCGGTGGTGCTGCACCAGCGTCTCGGGTTGAACCTGGGGATCGTCGGCGTCGTCCTCGCGGTCGCCTCGCTCGTGCAGTTCGCCGGGGCGATCGCGGGCGCGGCCGTCGCCGAGCGCGTCGGCCTGCAGCGGACCATGGTGCTGGCACTGGTGATCCGGACCGCCGGGTTCGCCGGGTTCGTCGTGGGGCTGCGCTGGCCGGCCGCGGCCGTCGCCGCGCTGGTGCTGACCTCCTGCGGCGCGGCGCTCTACCTCCCGGCGAACAAGGCGTACCTGCTGCTGGGCGTCGAGGAGGACCGCCGTCCGCTGCTGGTGTCGGCCGGGAACTCGGCCATCAACGGCGGAATCGCGCTCGGGCCGGTCGCCGCCGCGCCGTTCGTGCTCGACGACTCGGCGGCGTTGTTCGCAACGGTCGCGGTGCTGTTCGCCGTCGTGACGATCGGGCACGCGCTGCTGCCCGCGGAGCGGGGCGCCGACCGCCCGGTGGGGAAGCCGGACCGGGTGCTGGCCGGAATTCCCCTGCTGCCCTTCGCGATCACCGCCTTGACCTTGTACCTGCACATGTTCTTCTACAACTACCTGGCGGTCTACGCCGTTCCACGAGTGTCCACAGTGTTCTACGGCGTCGCGCTGATGCTCCACTCGCTGGGATTGGTGGTGATGCAGCCGCTGCTGGCCGGCTGGATCGGGCGGCTGCCGTACGCCCGTGCGATGCTGATCGGTTTCGCCGCGATGGCGACCGGCACGGCCGCGCTGGCGTCTGGCGGTGCCGTGGCGATCCTGGCCGGTGCGCTGGCCATCTGCCTCGGCGAGGTGGTGCTGTTCCTGAAGAACGACCTCGAATCCCTCGCCCGTTCCGGGCGGCCACCGGCGGTCGTGTTCGGGCAACAGCGCCTCGCAGCCGGGATCGGCGCCTTCGCCAGCGGCATCATCGGCGGCCTCGGCTACGGCGCGTTCGACGGAGCCGGAAACGCCCACTTCTTCTGGCTGGCGGTGGCGGCGCAGTGCGTGCTCCTGCCGCCGCTGCTGGTCATCGTGTTGCGGCGCCGAGAGAACCCCGAGGAGAGACATGGATCTGGCTAGTGCGAAGGCGGTCGCCGATCGGCTGCGGGCCGACGCCGCCGACCGGGACCGCGCGAACCGGCGGCCGGTCGACGAGGTCGAGCTGCTCCGCGGGTCGGGGCTGATCGTCGTTCCGCCGGACGATCACTTGACCACGCACGCGGTGACCAGGATCGTGGCGGCGGCCGATCCTTCCATCGGGCACCTGCTCGGGTACCACTACCTGCACCTGTGGCGGGCCGGGCTGTTCGGGGATCCCGAGGTGGCCGCGCGGATGCGGCGGGAAACCGCCGAGCACCGGTTGTTCTGGGCGGGCGTGAGCAGCCCGCCCAACCCGGCGGACGCCGGGCTGAGGATGACCACTGTGGACGGAGGATTCCTGGTCAACGGCCGGCGGACGTTCGCCACCGGTGCCGCCGTCGCGGACCGGCTGATCGCGAGCGCCCGGGACGACGACGGCGAGATCCGCACGTTCCTGGTGGACGCCCGTGCGCCCGGCATCGGCCACCCCGACGACTGGGACAACATCGGGCAACGCCTGTCGGCCAGCGGCAGCGTCGTCTTCGACGACGTGCGCGTCGACGCGGACGACGTCCTGGGCTCGCCGCCGAGCGGTGACGTCCGGATCTCCCTGACATCGCTGGCCTTCCAGGCGATCCTCGCCCAGATCTGCGTGGCGATCGCCGAAGGCGCACTCGCGGAGGCCGCCGACCACACCCGCCGCCGCGCCCGGCCCTGGCTGCTCAGCGGCGTGGCCGCCGCGGCAGAGGACCCGTACGTCCTGGCGGGCTACGGCGAGCTGGTCGCGAGCGTCCGGGCGGCAGGTCTGCTCGCCGACCACGGCACGGCCGCGCTGCAGGACGCGGCGGATCGGGGTGCCGAGTTGACCGCGGAACAGCGCGGCGCGGCGGCCACGACCATCGCCGCGGCGAAGATCGTCGCCACCAGGACCGTCAACGAGACGACGGCCAGGATCTTCGAGTTCCTCGGCGCGAGGGCCACGGCCGGTTCCTTCGGATTCGACCGGTTCTGGCGAAATGCCCGTACCCTGACGTTGCACGATCCGGTGGTCTACAAGGCCCGTGAACTCGGCGCCCACCACCTCACCGGCGAGCCGCCCGAGCCCACCGCCTACAGCTGAGCGGCGTGACCGCGGGCATCCGCCTGTGGAAGTATGCGACCGCCCGCGAACGAGGTGCGGGCCGGACTCGTGTGGCGGTCGTGCCCGGAGTGACGCGGGAGCTTCTCGGAAAGCGGCAGTCGAATGGCAAGTGGTAACCGGTACGTCCAGCTCGGGCTGATCGCCGCCGTGCAGGTGCTCGCCATGGCGATGTGGTTCTCCGCCTCCGCCGTCGTGCCCGCGCTGCGCGAGGCGTGGCGCATCAGCGACGTGCAGGCCGTCTGGCTGACCGCATCGGTGCAGGTCGGGTTCGTCGCCGGGGCCGTCGTGTCGGCCGCGGCCAACCTGCCCGACCGCTTCCCGCCGCAGCGGGTGGTCGCCTGCTCCGCGCTCGGCGCGGCGGCCGCGACCGTCGCCGTCCCGCTGCTCGCCGACAGCTTCGGCCCGGCGGTGCTCTGCCGGCTGTGCGCGGGCTTCTTCCTCGCCGGCGTCTACCCGGTGGGCATGAAGCTGATGGCCTCGTGGTTCGGTGCCGCCGGGCGCGGGCTCGCGCTCGGCGTGCTCATCGGCGCGCTCACCGTCGGCTCCGCACTGCCGCACCTGATCAAGGGTCTCGACGGCCTGCCGTGGCAGGGCGTGCTCATCACCGCGGCCGCCATCGGTGTCGGGGCGGCGGTGCTGGCGGCGATGTTCGTGCGGCCGGGACCGCACCTGTCCGGCGGCGGCGCGAGCCACCGGCCGCGGTACGCGCTAGAGATGTTCCGGGAGCGCGGGCCGAGGCTGGCCAACCTCGGCTACTTCGGCCACATGTGGGAGCTGTACGCGCTGTGGACGTGGCTGCCGTCGTACGTGGCCGTGAGCACCGGGAGCGGGGAGGCGACCGTCGGCCTGGTCTCGTTCGCGGCCATCGGCGTCGCCGGCGTCCTCGGCTGCCTGCTCGGTGGCTGGGCCGCCGACCGCTTCGGGCGGGCTCCCGCGGCCGGGACGGCCCTCGTCGTCAGCGGCGCGTGCTGCCTGCTGTCCCCGCTGGTGTTCGGCGCGTCGTGGCCGCTGCTCCTGGTGCTGCTCGCGATCTGGGGCGCGGCGGTGATCGCGGATTCCGGCGTGTTCTCCACGGCCCTCAGCGAGGTCGCCGACTCCCGCTACGTCGGCACGGCGCTGACTGCGCAGACCGCGATCGGCTTCCTGCTGACGGTGGTCACGATCAACCTCGTGCCGGTGCTCTCGGCGCTCGTCGGCTGGCGATTCGCCTTCCTCGTCCTCGCGCCGGGCCCGATCCTCGGGGCGCTCGCGATGCGCGCGCTGGGGCGCCGGGCGGAACCGGCCGGCTAGCGGCTGTCCCGGATGCGGCGGGGCAGGCTTGTGCCTTGCGGGAGATGAAGCGAACGGCCTGTTCACCTCGTCTATCGGGGCGATTGGTCCGTTCACTCCGCGCCAGCTGGTGTCGGGTGGGTGGCGAACGGCCTGTTCACCTCGTCTATCGGAACGATCGGTCCGTTCACTCCGCGCCAGGCAGCGCGCACGCGCCACTGCGCGAACAAGTGCGCAAGCAGGCGCGCTAGCGGACGCTGCGGAAGTTGTCCGCCGGCACGTGGACGGAGTCGCCCGACTCCAAGGTCACCGCGACCTCGTCGGGTCGCCACTCGACGGACCGGATCCGCGGCTCACCGGAGCCGAACCTCAGCCGCACCGGGTAGTAGTGGTCGGCCGCGCCCGGGCCGATCCGCAGCTCGTGCCAGGTGCCGGTCAGCCGGGTGACCCGAACCAGGTAGAGCTCGCTCGCCCACCGGGAACCCGAGTACTCGTAGGTCACCCCGGAATCCCGGGACGATTCCTCGTGCAACACCGCCTCGCGCAAGGTGATCGATGGGCCGAGGAAGATGAGCGCGCCGAAGAGCACCGCGCCGACGAGGAGTCCTGCCGCGACCGGCAGGATCAGCAGTTTGCGGGACACCGCGCCCAGTATGCCAAGGGCGCGGTTCAGCCGGACTTCTCCCGGAACACCCACCACCGCGATGCGGTGTAGGTGAACGCCGCGACGCACGCCCCGGCGGCCATCCGCGACAGCCGGAAGTCGACGCCCAGCGCCGAAACCCCCGTGGTCACGCCCATCGTGAGCAGGTAGTCGCACGCGATCACCACCGCGTAGCGGAGGGCCTGGCCGCCGACCGGGGCGTGCGACCGGAAGTTGACCGTGCGGTTGAGCACGAAGTTCAGCCCGAAGGCGGCCACGTACGCCACGGTGACGGCGGCCGGCAGCGGCAGCGCGGTCCAGGCGCGCAGCGCCGCCAGGATCCCGAGGTCGATCAGGAACGTGAACCCGCCCAGCATCAGGAATCCGACGAGTTCGCGGGACAGCACCCGGCGCAGCCGGGTGGGAAGCCGGTCGACCCACGAGGTGAGCAGGTCGCCGACCCGCTCGGCGGTGCTCGTCCTGGTCGTCGTGGTCTGCTCGTCCATCCTCATCCCGCTGCGGCGATGGCGTCGTGGGTCCGCACCCGAACCTATGAGATCTCGTCGGCGGAAAGTTGTCCGCCTGATCCATGCCGTCATCGGTATGCCTTCGCCGAGTGTTCAGGGGCTGTTCGGCATCCGTTCCGCCACCGTCCCCGAACCGCCGCGATCCCGCGAATGTCCACATTGGATCAGATTCGTGGCTACCGGCTGTCAGCGCCGCGGTTGGCCACCGCCCGCGGGCGGCGGACAATGGCAGGGACAACTACCGTCGGCGGTCCAGGAGCCAGCGATGCGCCACACCAACCTCACCGCGGAACCGGCCGAATATGCCAGCGCCCGCGAGGAGCTGCGCCAGGCCGAGATCGAGCTGATGCGCCAGCGCGAGCAGGTCGCCGACCTGCGCCGCAGGCTGCCGCCGGGACCGGTCGTCGACGACTACGCGTTCGAAGAAGGCCCGGCGGACCTCGATGCGGGCGACGAGCCCGTGCGGACCGTGCGGCTGAGCGAACTGTTCACCGGGCCCGGCCGCGATCTGGTGATCTACCACCTGATGTACGGCAAGCGGCAGACCGAGCCGTGCCCCATGTGCACGATGTGGATCGACGGCTTCAACGGCGTCGCCCGCCACGTCGCGCAGAACGTCGACCTCGCGGTCGTGGCCGCCGCCGGCCTGCCGGAGCTGCGCGCGCACGCCCGGCGCCGGGGGTGGACGAACCTCCGCCTGCTCAGCGCCGGGACCGGTACGTTCAAGTACGACCTCGGCAGCGAGGACGCGGACGGCGACCAGGACTCGACGGTGTCGGTGTTCACCCGCGACGGCAGCGGATCGGTCCGCCACTTCTACTCGGCGCACCCGCGCATGGCCGACGACATCGACCAGCGCGGCATCGACCTGCTCAGCCCGGTCTGGCACCTCCTCGACCTCACGCCCCGGGGCCGGGGCGACTGGTTCGCCGCCCTGGACTACTAGAGAGTGTTTCGAAATTGGTTCGCGCAGCGGTGCGGGTGGCGGAACCTCAGATGCCCCCTCGCTGTGGGATCCCCGACATCATGAATGACCAATTCACCACGTCGGGGCTGTCCTCGCTGGGAGAACTCCAGGGGAGTGGGCACCGAGAACCCGCGGCGGTGCGAGTTGAGTCCGCCACCGCAAGCGGCTACCGCCGCTCATAAAACGACCTAGCCCGGGTCACTCCGGCCGGACGAGGATCTTGACGTTGGCCTCCTTGTTGCCGACGAGCTCGTCGAACCCCTTCGCCACGATGTCGTCGAGCCCGATGCGGCCGGTGATGAACTGGAACGGGTCGACCTTGCCAGCGGCGATCATCTCGATGGTCGCGGGATGGTCACCGGCGTAGGCGAGGCTGCCGACGAGGTTGATCTCGCCGAACACCAGATCGTTCATCGCGACCGCGGCCTCGTGGCCCCAGATCGCGACGTTCACGCAGGTGCCACCGGCACGCGTGGCGCGGATCGCCGACTTCAGCACGGCGTCGATCCCGGCGCACTCGAACGTCACGTCGGCGCCGCGCCCCCCGGTCAGCTCCAGCACGGCGGCAGCGACATCCACTGTGGACGGATCGAGCACGTGTTCGGCGCCGGCCGCGTGCGCTTTGGCCTTGCGCACCTCCGCCGGTTCCACGGCGATCACCCGCTCGACGCCCGCCGCCCGGAGCGCGGCGGTGGTCACCAGGCCGATGGGGCCGGTCCCGAAGACCGCGGCGGTGTGCCCCGGGCGGGCGCCGGAGAGCCGCACCGCGTGGTAGGCGACCGCCAGCGGCTCGACGAGCGCCCCGACGTCGGTGCCGAGCTCGCCGAGCGGGTGGATCCAGCGGCGCTCGGCCACGACGAACTGCGAGAATCCGCTGCCCCCGCCGGAAAGCCCGACGAAACCCAGGCTGCGGCAGACGTTGTACCGGCCCTGCAAGCAGGGGTCGCACCGCCCGCACACCAGGTACGGCTCGACGGCGACGCGGTCGCCGACCCGCAGGTCGAGCACCCCGTCGCCGAGCTCGCTGACGACTCCGGCGAACTCGTGGCCGAGCGTGAGGGGCACGGTTTCGCCGGTGAGGGGGTGCGGGGCGCCCGCGCGCGGCGCGAAGATCGGGCCTTCGAGGTATTCGTGCAGGTCGGTGCCGCAGATCCCGCACCACTCGACCGCCACCTTGACGGTGCCGGGGCGGGTCGTGGGTTCCGGCACGTCGTCGATGCGGATGTCGCCACGGCCGTGGAAGCGTGCTGCTCTCATCGCGGTTCCCTCGCTCGGCAGGATGTTGCGGACGCCATCCCGAGGATGCGCCGAGCCGAGCCGAGGTGGAAGAGCACCGGGCCGCGACGCGGAACCTGCCGGGCCAGGTCGACGAGACGGGATCAGGGTTCGTGGTGGGTGCGGCCGGTCAGGCCGGCCGCGGTCAGGGTGAGGTGCTGGGCCAGTGCCTCGGCCGCGGCGTCGGCGTCGCGGGCCAGTGCCGCCTCCTCCAGCCGGCGGTGCTCGCCGACGTGGTCCCGGCCGGGGGTCCGGTGCGCCGACCAGCGGCGAGCCAGCTCGCTCGCGGACCACATCCGGTCGAAGGTCTCCAGCAGGACGGGGTTGCCGCACCCCTCCAGCAAGGTGCGGTGGAAGACCCGGTGCGCTTCGGACCATGCGCCGCTGACGTACTGGCCCCCTTCCGGCACGAACGCCGGGGTGCGGGCCAGGCGGTGGTGGGCGGCGCGCACGCGGGCCTCCCAGTCGAGGTCACCGCGCTCGATGGACATGCGCAGCACGAGCGGTTCGATGGTCCGGCGGGCCTCCGCGATCTCCTGCCAGCGGCGGTCGGAGAAGGCGGGGACGGCGAAGCCGCGGTTGGGCAGCCGGTCGGCGAGGCCCTCGCCGACCACCCGCACGAGCGCCTCGCGCACGACGGCCAGGCTCACGCCCTGTTCCTTGGCGAGGTCCTGCGGTTTGAGTGCCTCACCGGGGGCGTAGTCCCCGCGCATGATCGCGTCCCGCAGATGTGCGTAGACCTGCTCGGAGAGCATCTGCTTTCCCGACGAGGTCGAGGTGTGGGCCGTCCGGGGCATCCCGCCAGCGTAGACGATCCGGTAGAAAATCGATTATTTGTGTTATGGTCGATTTGTTGGTGGTGCCTCTGAGCGAAGGGCTTCCGCCGGCCGGATCATCGCCACTCCCGCAGCACGGCCTGAGAGGACGACGCCATGAGCGCCAGCGACCCTGCCACCCTGATCGGTGCGGCGGAAACGCCGCGCGTGGGCGAAGACGCCGAGCGGATCGAGGTTTCCCGGCTCATCCCCGCCCCGGCCGGCGACATCTTCGCGGTCCTGACCGACCCGAAGGGCCACGTGGACATCGACGCGTCGGGAATGCTCATGGACGCCGAAGGGGAACGGGTCGAGCGGCCCGGCGACCGGTTCGTGGTCCACATGGACCGGGACGCCCTCGGGGACGTCCCCCTGGGCAAGTACGACGTCGAGGTCGTCATCGTCAGGCTCACCCAGGACGAGGAGATCGCCTGGACCGTCGAAGCCCGGGTCCGGCCCCACGCCCGCCACATCTACGGCTACCGGTTGGAGTCGGCCGAGGGCGGCACCCTCGTCACCTCCTACTACGACTGGTCGGAGATCGACGAGGTGTGGAAGGAGCGCATGGTCTTCCCGGTGGTCCCCGAGTCCGCGCTCAAGGCCACCCTCGGGATCCTCGAACGCACCGTCCGCCGGCGAGCCGCCGCCGAGACCTGCTGAGGCAGAAAGATCAACGGGACGGCAGCGAGCTTCCTCCGGTCGTGCCACGTGGTGAACGACGTGGAGTTCCCGCCAGCTGGCCGAGTGCTCGTCGTCATCGGCGATGCCGTGGGCGCAGGACACTTGCGCGCCCGGCTGAACCAGGCCCGGTCAGAGCGCGAGCGATGCCCAGCCGCCGCCCCGGGCGAGCAGGGTCTGCACGGCCAGGGCGTGGTCTGCGAACCCGGCGAGGTCGCGGTGCAGCAGGGCGGCGCGCTCGTCGTCGAGCGGCGCGGTGTCGTCCGCCCACAGCTCGCACGTCCAGCTCGCGGCCGGGTACATCGAGGTCAGCAGCCGCGCGACCTCGGCGGACTCGGTGCCGCCCGCGGCGAGGTAGTCGGCCAGGATCTCGGCGCACGCCGCCATCAGCTCCCGCAGGCCGCGCACCGCTTGCCCGGGCGTGCCGTCCCAGTCGGCGCGCGGCCAGGCCGACGAGCCGAGCGCGAGCCACAGCCGCCACCCCGCGATCAGCTCCTCCTGGTCCCGCGGCGTCCACTGCCCGTCCATGACCCGAGTGTGCGCCCGATTCGGCCCCGCGGGCGGATGGCATTCCTCACCCTCCATTCGTCCACTGTGGACAAATGTGGTCGTGGCAGCCCCGGCCGGGCGCGGTGACCTCCGTGAAAGGATGGCCCGGTGACGACGGAGACGAGCGCGGATCGCGTGCTGTACGGGTGCATGGGGCTCGGCGGGAGCTGGGACGCCGAACCCCTCGCCGCGGCCGACATCGACGCGGCCGAGGCGGCGATCCAGGCGGCGCTGGAGATCGGGATCACCACGTTCGACCACGCCGACATCTACCGGCGCGGCAAGGCGGAGGCGGCCTTCGGCGAGGTGCTCGCCCGCACACCCGGGCTGCGCGAACGCGTCGTGCTGCAGACCAAGTGCGGCATCCGGCAGGCCGAGGGCGACCGGCCCGGGATCTACGACCTGCGCGGGGACAGCATCGTCCGGCGGGTGGAGGAGAGCCTCGCCCGGCTGCGCACCGACATGATCGACGTGCTCCTCCTGCACCGGCCCGACCCGCTGGCCGACCCGGAAGACGTCGCCAAGGCGCTCATGTCGCTGCACGAGCAGGGCCTCGTGCGGCGCTTCGGGGTGTCGAACATGAGCGCGGCCCAGATCGCGCACCTGCAGGCGCACCTCGGCGTGCCGCTGGTCGCCAACCAGCTGGAGATGAGCCTGCACCGGCGCGACTGGTGCGAGGCCGGGGTGCTGGTGAACACCGCCGAAGCCGCGTCGATCGGCTTCCCGCTGGGCACGATCGAGCACTGCCGGGCGAACGGGATCTCCTTGCAGGCCTGGGGCCCGCTCGCGCGCGGCCGGTTCACCGGCGGTCAGGATACGCCGACCGAGCGGGCGACAGCGGAACTCGTCGCGGCCCTGGCCGAGGAGAAGGGCACGACTCCGGAGACGATCGTGCTGTGGTGGCTGCAGCGCCACCCTGCGGAGATCGCGCCGGTCATCGGCAGCGCGAAGCCGGAACGGATCCGCGCCTGCCGCGACGCGGCGCAACGGGAACCCGACCTCACGCACGAGGAGTGGTACCGGCTCTGGATCACGGCCCGCGGCGCCGCGCTGCCCTGACGGCGGTCACGCCGACCGCGGAGTGGGTGGCGTGGGTCGCTGTCCGGATGCGATCTGCTCGACCTGCGCGACGACGGCCGCCTGCCACTCAGCGGGAACGACGGCGAAGACACCATCGTCGACGGCCTGCAGCGCCTCGTGCGCGACGAGGCCCGGCTCGATCCCGTCCGGCGACATGCCGGTGGAGACCAGCGCCGGGCAGATCATGGTGACCCGCACCGGTGTGCCGGCCAGGGCCATCGCCGCGTGCTGGGCGACGGCGACGACGGCGTGCTTCGACGGCCCGTACGCCCCGCCGCCCGGGAAGACCGTGAGGCCCGCCAGCGACGCGGTGATCAGCACGTGGGCCTGCTCACCGGAGGCGAGCAGGCCCGGCACGAACGCCCGCAGCCCGTTGACGACGCCGCCGACGTTGATGCCGAACACGCGATCCCACTCGTCGGCCGGCACCTCCCACGGCGCGCCCAGCGACGCTCCCACCACACCGGCGTTGAGGCAGATCAGGCGCGCCTGCGGGGCCTGCGCGGCCAGGGCGCTCATCGCGGCCGGGTCGGACACATCGGCCGTCACGCCTGTCGCGCCGAGCCGCTCCGCGGTCGCGGAGAGCGCGTCGGCATCGACGTCGGCCAAGACGAGGTCGGCGCCCTTGGCGTGGAGCGCCTCGGCCAGTGCTCGCCCGATCCCGCTCGCGGCACCGGTGACGACAGCGGTCAGCGCATCGCTTGCCAAGGACTTCCTCCAGGGAGTTCGAAGTTGGATCGGAATGATCGAGCAGCAGCCTAGAGCAAGGGACCGCTTCACCGGATCAGCCTCCGGCGGCGTGGCCGTGCGATCGACAGCGGCGGCCCCTCGGAGGGAGGTCGATCACCAAGTCACTCGGAGTTCGTGCATCCCGTAGATGGTGGCGTCCTCCTTGAACGGGATGTCCGCCAGCGGGGTGGCCAGGCGGAGATCAGGAACGCGGCGGAACAGCGTCTCGAAGACGATCGCGAGCTCGACTCGCGCCAGCGTGATGCCAAGGCACATGTGCGGACCGAAGCCGAACGTCAAGTGGTGCCGCGCATCGCGCCAGATGTCGAACTCGTCCGGGCGGTCGTACGCGTCGGGATCGCGATTGGCTGCGTAGAACGACAGGAGCACGCCTTCGCCGGCGCGGATCACGACATCGCCCATCTGCACGTCCTCCACCGCTACTCGCGAAGTGACGACGTCCCCGATGGTGAAGTACCGGAACACCTCGTCGACAGCGCCGGGAATGAGGCCGGGGTCTTGCCGGATCGCGGCGAGTTGTTCGGGATGCTGCTGGAACGCCAGGACGCCCAGGGCGATTGCGCCGGCCGTCGTCTCGTTCGCGGCGAGCACGAGCAGGAAGGCCAGAGCGACTATCGCCTCGTGGTCGTCCCGGCCCTCTTCCGCCCGCTGCCTGATGATCTGGCGGCCGAGCAGGTCGTCGGTGGGGTTCTTCTCCTTCTGCTGAACCAGGTCGTCGACGAAGTCGTGCAGTTCCACGTGCGCCTTGGCGCGTTCCTCGTCCGCAGTGCGCTGGCTGGACAGGCGCGAGATGCGCTCCTCGAAGTATTCGTGCTCGGCGTAGGGAACGCCCAGCATTTCGCAGCTCACCCTGGACGGTACCGGCAACGCCAGCGTCTCCACGATGTCGACGGGGGGCCCGGCGTCGAGCATCGTCGCGAGGCACTCGTCGACGATCTGCTGGGTGCGTGGCTTCAGCCGGTTCACCCGCTTGGCGGTGAACTCGGGCAGCACGGCCCGTCGGGCACGGGTGTGCTCGGGCGCGTCCATCCCGGTCATCGTCTGCGGTACACCCCTCGTCAGCTTTCCCTGACCAGGCATCAGCGGTGGGAGGCCCGGGTTGTGCCGGTCTGCGCTCATGCGCGGGTCGCTCATGATCCTGCGGACGTCCTCGTAGCGGGTCGCGAGCCAGGCGCTGCCGCCGTCCAGCGTCCGCACTCGAACCATCTGCCGCTCCGCGCGCAGCCGCGCGTAGATCGGCGGTGGGCTGAAGGGGCACGTGCGGCGTGGCAGCGGGAAGGTGGTTTCACCGATGGGTGCCTCGGGAATCATGTCTCCTGCCTTCGAGTGAGCCTTTTTCATCCTGGTCGGCCCGCAGCCGCGGGTCGCAAAGCTGCACGTCGATGGGCTGTCGCATGCGCCGCAGGCGCATAACCCACCTACGACACTGGCACCGCCGCGGGTTCTCAGAGGCTTCCTGGCGAGGACGGCCCTGACGCCGTGTATTGGACATACATAAGGCAGGGCACCCACAGTCCAGGGAGCCTCTGAGGTTCCGCTACCCGCACCGCCACGCAAATCGAGGTTGGAAAAACCTCAGTGGTTTCGGATCATTGCGGCTTGGCCGCGACGAACACCGCGTAGCCCAGCGCCGAATTCTCGGCGATCCTGGGCAGCGTTTCGCGCGCTTCGACCCAGTAGTCCTCCTGGCCGGACGGGGTGGTGAAGGTGTGCTGCAGGCGGGCGAGGTTGTCCTGGACCACCGCCAGGGTCTGCCGCCAGCTGCGGTCGGAGACGTCGATCGCCTCCACCATGACGAGGCCGGCGTCCGCGACAGTCTCGGCGTAGTCCTCCAGCGTCGGCATGGCGGAGATGTGGAACCCGGCGAGCCGTTCCTCGACCGCGGTCTGCTCGTCCAGGTCGGGGCCGCGCCGGATGAAGTCCGCGACGGCGAGCCTGCCGCCGGGGCGCAGCACGCGCGCGGCCTGCGACAGCGCGCGGCGGCGGTCGGGCATGTGCAGCAGGGACTCGAAGAACCATGCCGCGTCGAAGGATTCCGGTGGGAAGGGCAGGTCCAGGGCGTCGGCGAACGCGAAGCGCACCCGGTCCTGCAGGCCTTCCTCCACCGCGCGTTCGGTCGCCGCGGCGAGCTGCTGGCGGCTGACGTTGACGCCCACCACGTCGACGTTCCTGGCGCGGGCCAGGCGGACGGCGGGTTCCCCGATGCCGCAGCCGATGTCGAGCACGGACCGCGCCGGCTCCACCGCCAGCTTCTCGATCATCAGGTCGGTCATGTTGTCGGCGGCCTCCCGCATGCTGCGGGTGGCGTCGTCCCAGAGTCCGAAGTGGAGGCTGCCGTCCAGCAGCGCGGTGAACACGTCGCCGTGCTCGTCGTGGACTTCACCGGCGCCCGGTGATGGTCGCTGTGCTCGGTTCATCTCGTGGATCTCGCCTTCGAGGCTGCGGTGATTGCGGAATTCGTTCCGGCGCGATCCGGCCGTGCCGGACCGGCGGAATTCGGGGACCGCACTGCACGCTATTGCAGCGGAATGGGGTGCTGCAACCGAGGAAACGACTTCGACCTGATCGTGGAACCACTTCGGAAAAGTGGATCAGCGGTGCCGTTTCGTCGCGTCGCGTGCGGGTGTCGATAATCCGCTGGGGTGAACCGGTGGAATACCGGGTGTCGGCGATTCTCGGCCGTTGCTGGGCCATTTCGGTACACCTAGCATCGGGTTCGTCGTCCGCAATTCCCACCGAATTTTCCAGCATCGGATCACAGGAGGAAAGATGGGCACGAGCGACGTGGCCGGCCCGGTGGAACTGTCCATGAGCGACGAGTTCTTGGCCAATCCCCACCCGTGCCTCGCGGCTTGGCGGGAGAGTGGTCCGGCGCAGCCGGTCGTCCTGCCGGACGGGCGCGAGTGCTGGGTGGTGACGCACTATCCCGACGTCGTGAACGTGCTGTCCAGTCCTCACGTGAGCTGCGACCTCTCGCCGGAGCGCAGCGGCGCCGACGAGGTGGCGCCGGAGGTGGCCGAGGCGTTCCGGTCCATCCGGCAGGGACTGTTCATCAACATGGATCCACCCGACCACACCCGGCTGCGCAAACTGGTGGTGCGCGAGTTCAGCGCGCGCCGCGTGGAAGCGCTGCGGCCGCAGGTGCGGGCCATCGCCGACAGGCTGCTGGATGCGTTGCGCGGCGAGGACGAAGTCGACCTCGTCCGCTCTTACAGCTATGCGTTCCCGGTGTCCGTGCTGTGCGCGCTGCTCGGCATTCCGGAAGCGGACGCCGTGCAGTTCCGGGAGTGGACCAACCAGGCGCTCGGATTCGTCGGAGACCCGGAAAAGGCGCCCCAGGTGGTCTCCGCCGTGAACTCCTTCTACGCCTACTTCGAGGAATTGCTCGACGCCAAGCGAAGGAATCCGGAAGACGACCTGCTGAGCGCGCTGGTGACGGGTGCCGGCGGCGAAGTGGCCGATCGGGAGCTCGCGGGAGTGGCGCTGCTGCTGTTCGTCGCCGGGCACGAGACGACGTCGCACTCCCTGGCGCTCGGCGTGCTGTCCCTGCTGGACCACCCGGCGGAACTCGCCGCCGTGCGGGAAGATCCCACCGCGTTGGCGGCGCACGTCGACGAACTGCTGCGCTACGACGGGCCTTCCACGCCGGGGGTTTTCCGCTTCACCACGGCGGACATCCAGCTCGACGACACCACGATCCCCGCCGGTTCCTGGGTCCTCGCGTCGCTGGCCGCCGCGAACCGCGACCCCGAGCGGTTCGCCTCGCCGGACGCGCTGGACTTCGATCGCGCGGAGAACGGGCACGTCGCGTTCGGTCGGGGAATGCACTACTGCCTCGGCGCTTCCCTGGCCAAGGTCGAGATGGAGATCGGCCTCGGCTCGCTCTTCGAGCGCTACCCGAACCTCGAACTTGCCGTGCCTGTCGAGAAGTTGAGTTGGCGGCCCGGCTACATGCGCGCGGTGGAGGAACTCCCGGTGCGCCTGGGACCGCTCCGGACCAGCTGATCCCGGCCGGTGCGCGGTGGCGGACGCTCCGCCACCGCGCACGCGGCCCTCAGACCCAGGCCGACAGCCGGGGCAGCACGGACCGCAGCACCTCCGCGATCTCGTCGAACTCCGGCTGGTCGCAGATCAGCGGCGGCGCCAGGTGGATGTAGGGCTTGTCGTGGTCCCCGCACCGGATGTGCAGGCCCGCGTCGAACAGCTCGCGGCGCAGCCGCCGGTCGATGAGCTGCTCGCACTCCTCCGGCGAGAACGGCTCCTGCGTCGCCTTGTCCTTGATCAGCTCCAGGGAGAACAGGAACCCGGCGCCCTGCACGTCGTTGACCACCGGCAGTTTCCGCAGACCCTCCAACGTGTTGCGCAGCGCCGCCTCCTTGTGCAGCACGTGCTCGTAGACGCGCTCCTGCTCCAGGACGTTCATGTTCGCCATGGCCACGGAGGTCGACACCGGGTGGCCGCTGAAGGTGTAGCCGTGGGCGAACATGACGTGCTCCGGCAGGAACGGTTCCAGCAGCCGCTCGGACGCGATCGTCGCGCCGAGCGGCGCGTAGCCGCTGGTGATCCCCTTGGCGCAGCAGATGATGTCGGGCTGGAAGCCGAAGCGGTCACAGCCGAAGAGGTGGCCGAGCCTGCCGAAGGAGTCCACGATGTCGTCGGAGATCAGCAGCACGTCGTACTGGTCGCAGATCTCGCGGACGCGGGCGAAGTAGCCCTCCGGCGGCACCACGCAGGCGCTCGGGTGGGGCAGCGGCTCCAGGATCACCGCGGCGACCGACTCCGGGCCCTCCTGCTCGATGGCCGCCCGGATCTCCTCGGCGTCGTACGGGTCGGCCACGTTGCGGCTGACCGGCCCGCGCGGCTCGAAGATCTGGTGCAGCAGCGCGAAACCGCCCATCGCCACGGCCGCGTAGGTGCTGCCGTGGAAGGACCACTCGCGGCTGATCACCTTGTGCTTGCCGGTCCTCCCGGTCAGCGCGAAGTACTGGCGGGCCAGCTTCCACGCGCTGTCGACGGCTTCGCTGCCGCCGCAGGTGAAGAACACGCGGTTGAGGTCGCCGGGCGCCGCGGCGGCGAGCCGCTCGGCGAGCTCCACGGCGGGGCGGGGCGCGTGCTCCATCGCCGGGAAGTAGGCGAGCTCGGCTGCCTGCCGCGCCGCGGTGGCGGCGAGGTCCGGCCGCCCGTACCCCACCTGCACGACGAACGCGCCGGCGACCGCGTCGAGGTAGCGGCGCCCCTGTTCGTCCCAGACGTAGGGCCCCTCACCGCGGGTGATGATGGACACCGGCCCATCCGTCGGCTCGCCGTAGCCCCGCATCAGGTGATCGCGGGCGGCGAGCCCGAGGCGGCCGTCGGCGGGCTGCGCGGTGGTGGATTCGGAGGTCAGAGTCATCGGCGATCCTTTTCTCTCAGCGGACTTTCGAGCACTCGTCGCGGTGCTCGAAATTCGTGGTGATCCAACCGTCCACGAGCGACGCGGTCTGCTCGGCGTAGCGGTCGATCATGGTGAAGTGGTCTCCCGGCACGAAGAGCACGTGCCGGTCATCGGGCGCGGCGTCGGCGGACAGGTTCCGCGGGAAGTCGGGCGTTTCCCGCTCGGGGTGGACGAACAGCAGCGGTGTGGACACCGGGCCGGGCGTCCAGCCCTCGAACAGCCGCAGGTACGCGCCCATCGCGGTCAGCTGCGCCTGGTCGGTGCGCAGGTTCGGCAGCGTGCCGTCGAGCCGGTGGGCGACCCGGGCCATCTGCGCGAAGCAGCCGCCTCCCGGCGCGGGGCTGTCGAGCAGCACCAGTGCCGCCGGGGCGGCGCCTCGCTGTTCCAGCAAAGCGGTGACGGCGTAGGCGAACCAGCCGCCTGACGAATAGCCGACGAGCACGACGGGTTCGTCGCCGCCGCAGTCGAGAACCTTGTCGGCCTGCGTCTCGACGGCGGCGGTGAGCGTCGCGGGAAGCGGTTCGTCGTTCTGGTAGCCGGGGGTCGGCAGCACCTGGGCCGGCCGCTGGTCGCGGAACACCGACGCGAACCTGGCGAATTGGTAGGGGCTGGTCGGCGCGACGAGGGACGGGAAGCAGATCAGCCCCGGCCTCGTCCCGCCGCGCGTGAGCGGCACGGGCTCCACGGCCGCGCTCGGGTCTCCCGCGTCGAAGGTCGGGCGCAGCCGCGACATGATCTTCAGCAGCTCGATGCCCTCGTCGAACCGGTCCAGGTCGCCGAGCTGCCGGTAGGCGCGGACGAGTTCGTCGTCGCCCGGACTGGACTCTTCGCCGGAGCGCTGCTGCGGGACCGGGGTTTCCAGGGATTTCCGGAGGAAATCGGCCAGTTCGGCGGGGGTGGCGTGGTCGAAGACCAGCGTCGTCGGCAGGTGGCGGCCGGTGGCGGTGGCGAGCCGGTTGCGCAGCTCCACTGCGGTGAGGGAGTCGAAACCGAGCTCCAGGAACGGCCGGTCCGCGGTGATCGCCCCGGCGTCCGCGTGGCCCAGGACGACGGCGGCGCGGGAGCAGACCAGTTCCAGCAGGGTTCGGCGCTGCTCGGCCTCGGGGAGGCTCGCGAGCCGTTGGAGGAGCACTTCGCGCTCCGGCCCGTTGCTGCGGCGACCGTCCTGGGCACGACGCCGGATGACCTCGCCGAACAGCGGCGGGAGCGCATCGCCGTGGGAGCGGAGGGCCTTGCCGTCGAGGCGGAGCGGCACGACGTGCGGATCGGGCAGGTCGCGGGCCGCGTCGAAGGCGGCCATGCCGTCATCGGGGCCGAAGGGCAGCACGCCGCCGGCGGCCATGCGGTCCCGGTCGGTGCTGGTGAGGTGCTCCGTCATGCCACTGGTGGTGTCCCAGGGGCCCCAGGCCAGGGACTGGGCGGGAAGTCCGCGGGCGTGGCGGTGCCGGGCGAAGGCGTCGAGGAAGGTGTTGGCGGCGGCGTAGTTGGCCTGGCCGGGGTTGCCGATGATTCCTGCGGCGGACGAGTAGATGGTGAAGAACGCCAAGTCGTGGTGCCGGGTGGCGTGGTGCAGGTGCCACGTCGTGTCCACTTTGGATTCCAGCACTGCGGCGAGTTGTTCGGCGGTCAGCGCGTGGAGCGCGCTGTCGCGGAGCGCGCCGACGGTGTGGACGACGCCGGTCAGCGGGTGCTCGGCGGGGATGCCGTCGATCAGCTCGGCCAGTTGGCGGGGGTCGGTGGTGTCGCAGGCGGTGATGGTGACCTTCGCGCCCAGGGCGGTCAGCTCGCTGCGGAGGCTCTTGGCGTTGGGTGCGGCTGGGCCTTGGCGGCTGGCGAGGAGGAGGTTTGCGGGGTGTTGTGCGGCGAGGTGTCGGGCGAGGGTGGTGCCGAGGGCGCCGGTGCCGCCGGTGATGAGGATGGTGCCGCGCGGATCGGGTGGGGTGGGGATGGTGAGTGCGAGTTTGCCGGTGTGGCGGGCGTTGCTGAGGTGCCGGAAGGCTTCCGGGGCTCGCCGGATGTCCCACGCGGTCACCGGTAGCGGGCGGAGGTGTTCTTGATCGAACAGCGTGGTGAGGTCGCCGAGCATGGCCTGGAGGTGGTCGGGGTCGACCTCGGTGAGGTCGAACGCGTGGTAGCGCAACCCGGGGTGTTCGGCGGGGTTGCGGGGGTCGGTCTTGCCGAGTTCGATGAAGTGCCCGCCGGGTGTGAGCAGCTTCAGCGAAGCATCCAGGAGGTCTCCGGTGAGGGAGTTGAGGACGACGTCCACGGCGGGGAACCGGGTTGCGAAGTCCGTGGTGCGGGACGAGGCGATGTGGTCCTCGGGGATGCCGAGTTCGCGTAGGGTTGCCCATTTGGTTGGGTGGGCGGTGGCATAGATTTCGGCGCCGTAGTGCTGGAGGAGCTGGATGGCGGCCATGCCGACACCGCCTGCTGCGGCGTGCACGAGGACCTTCTGTTCCGGTTGGACCTCGGCCAGGCCGTGCAGCGCGTGATAGGCGGTCAGGAACACCGCTGGCGTGGCGGCGGCCTGGGCGAACGTCCAGTCCTGCGGCACGCGGGCGAGCAGCCGGTGGTCGGTGATCGCGAGCGGGCCCATCGCGCCGGGCAGGATGCCCCACACCCGGTCGCCGACCCGCAGGCCGGTGACGTCGCCGGCGATCTCAGCGATGACGCCGGCACCTTCCGCGCCGAGCGGCGGGGTGCCGGGGTACATGCCGAGGGTGTTGAGGACGTCGCGGAAGTTCAGCCCGACGGCCCGCACCGCGACCCGGACCTGACCGGCTTCCAGCGGTCCTGCGACCTGCGGGAACGAGGCGAGGCGCAGATTGTCGACGCTGCCGCGCTCGGTCACGTCCAGCCGCCACGCACGCCCCTCGGGCGGGGTGAGGGCCTCCTGGGCACGGGTCAGACGCGGCACGAGCATCGCGCCACCCCGCACCGCGAGCTGCCACTCGCCGTGCCGCAGCGCCATGCCGACGGCCCGCCCCAGCACGTCGTCGAGATCGGCGTCGAGGTCGACGTCGACGAGCAGGATGCGATCGGGGTGCTCGTTCTGCGCCACGCGCAGCAGGCCCCACAGCGGGCCGGTGACCAGGTCCGGAACCTCTCCCGGCTGCGCCGCAACCGCGTTCCGGGTCAGCAGGACCAGCCGGGTCGAGGCGAATTCCTCGCGGGCCAGCCACGACTGCACCAGATCCACCGCTTGCTGCGCCGTGCGCGCCACCGCGTCCGGAACACCGGAGCCGCGCCGCTCGTCGGTGCGGAAGTCGGCGACCAGCACATCCGGCACCGGCTGACGGCAGAGCTCGTCCAGGTTCGCGTCCGGTTCGATGCGCGCCCACTGCGCGGCGGCGGCTTCCTCCGCGAGGCCGTGCGGTAGCCAGGAGAGGCGGAACAGCGGGTCGTGGGCTGGGCCGGTCACCGGGCGCAGGGTCAGCGAGTCGATACCGGCGACGAACCGGCCGCTGTCATCGGCGGTGACGACCTGCAGCGCATCGCCGGTCCGGCGCAGCCGAACCCGGAGCCGGGTGGCGCCGCGGCGTGCGCGAACTCCCTTCCAGGAGAAGGGCAACCGGAGACCGTTGTCCCAACCGATCAGGAACGCGGTGTGCAGAGCGGCGTCGAGCAGCGCCGGGTGAACGACCCAGTCGCCCCGGTCGTCCTCGTCGAGACCGACCTCGGCGTAGATGTCGTCCCCGTGCTGCCACGCGCTGCGCAGCCCTTGGAACGCGGGCCCGTACTCGAAGCCGTGGTCGGCCAGATCGTCGTAGAGACCGACGACGTCGACCGGGGTTGCACCGCGCGGCGGCCAGCTCTCGAAGGCCGGTTCCTCGTCGGGGGATTCGCCTTGTGCGACGAGCGTTCCCGTGGCGTGGCAGACCCAGTCGTCGTCGGACCGGGAGTGGATCGTGATGGCGTGGCGGCCCGACTCGTCGCAGGCGACGACGAGGTTCAGGGTGGCCTGATCGTCGCCGGACAGCGTCAACGGGCTCTGCAGGACCAGCTCCTCGACCTCGTGGCCGCCGAGGTACTCGGCCGCGAGCAGCGCCATCTCGGCGAACACCGTGCCGGGGAGGACCACTCGGCCCTGGACCACGTGCTCGGCCAGCCACGGGTGCGTCCGGGCGGAAACCCTGCCGGTGAACACGATTTCGCCGGTGCCGGGCACGTCGGTGCGGGCCGTGAGCAGCGGATGCCCCGTGGCCGTCAGGCCGAGGTCACCGGGATCGCCGGCGGACGAGCGCGGCGACAGCCAGAAGTCCTGGTGCTGGAAGGCGTAGGTGGGCAGGTCGATGTGCCGGGGGTTCGGGAAGTGCGGCGTCCAGTCGACCGCGACGTGGTGGGTGTGCGCGAGAGCGACGTTGGTGAGCAGCTGGTGCCCGCTGTCGTGGTCCCGGCGAAGGGTCGTGATGGTGATCGCGTCGGGGTGGTTGATGTGGTGGGTGAGCGTGGGGTGTGGGCTGGGTTCGAGGTAGACGTGGTGTCCGGTGGTGTGGAGCTGGGTGATGGTGTCGTGGAAGTTCACGGTGGTGGCGAGGTTGGTGTACCAGTAGTCGGCGTCGAGTTCGGTGGTGTTCAGCAGGTCGCCGGTGACGGTGGAGTGGAACGGGATTTCGCTGGTCTGCGGGGTGAGTCCGGCGAGTTGTTCCAGCAGTGGTTGCCGGAGGGTGTGGACGTGGTGGCTGTGGGAGGCGTAGTCCACGGGCAAGATCCGCGATCGGATTCCCCGTTCGTTCAGGGAACGGTGGAGTGCGTGGATGGCGTCGGTGTCGCCGGAGAGGACGGTGGCGGTGGGGCTGTTGATCGCGGCGATGGAAACGCGTTCCGGGTCGAGATGGGGTCGGAGATCATCGACGGAGAGCGGGACCGACAGCATGCTGCCGTGTCCGGCGAGGTGGGTGCGGATCAGCTGGGATCGCAGGGCGACGACGCGTGTGGCTTGGTCGAGGTCTAGTGCGCCTGCGATGTGCGCGGCGGCGATTTCTCCTTGGGAGTGCCCGATGACGGCGGCGGGCAGGACTCCGTAGGACTGCCAGACCCTGGCCAGGGACACCATGACGGCGAACAGGGCCGGTTGGATGACATCCACCCGTTCCAAGGCGTCGCCGTCGCGGAGCAGGGCGGTCACCGACCAGTCCTGGTACGCCGATAGCGCCTGATCACATTCGGCCAGGGCCGTGGTGAACACCGGATTGGTGTCGAGCAGTTCGCGGCCCATGCCGGGCCATTGGCCGCCCTGACCGGGGAAGACCATGACGATGCGGTCGGTGCTGCGAGTGGGGATCTGCGTCGGCCGGATGATGCCCGGTGCCTCGGTGCCGCTGGCGAGACCGGCCAGGTGTCGCAGCAGGTTCTGGCGGTCCTCGCCGAGCAGGACGGCGCGGTGCGAGAAGTCACTGCGCTTGCTCAGAGCCGCCCCGACATCCACCGGTTCCCAGCCGTCCTGGCCACTGAGGTGGGTGTGCAGGCGCTTCGCGTGCGCTTCGAGAGCCTCCGGCGTCTTGGCGGAAACCACCCACGGAACCAACGTGCCGCCGACACCCCGGGTCTCGGCAGAACCGTCTCTTGTGGACTTTCCGAGTGCTGGCTGTTCCAGGATGACGTGGGCGTTCGTGCCGGAGACGCCGAAGGACGACACGGCGGCCCGGCGAGGCCGGTCGGCATCCGGCCAGGGCTGGGGTCGCGATAGGAGAGCGACGGTGCCGTCGCTCCAGTCGACGTGCGTCGAAGGCGTGTCGGCGTGCAGCGTGGCGGGCAGTTCGTCGTGGTGGAGCGCCTGGACCATCTTGATGATCCCGGCGACGCCTGCGGCGGCCTGGGTGTGGCCGATGTTGGACTTCAGCGACCCCAGCCAAAGGGGGCGGTCCTTGGTGCGGTGCCGGCCGTAGGTGGCGAGAAGTGCCTGGGCCTCGATCGGATCGCCGAGGGCCGTCCCGGTTCCGTGCGCTTCGACGGTGTCGATGTCGGCGGCCGTGAGCCCGGCGTTGGCGAGAGCCTGCTCGATGACGCGTTCCTGCGACGGCCCGTTGGGGGCGGTCAGCCCGTTGCTGGCGCCGTCCTGGTTGATCGCGCTGCCGCGGATCACCGCCAGGACGCGGTGACCGCTGCGTTCGGCGTCGGAGAGCCGTTCCAGCACCACCACGCCGACGCCCTCGGAGAACACCGTGCCGTCCGCGCCGGATCCGAACGCCTTGCACTTGCCGTCCCGCGCCACGCCCCGCTGGCGGCTGAACTCCAGGAAGATGCCGGGCGTGGCCATCACGGTCGCGCCCCCGGCCAGGGCCAGGCCCGACTCGCCCGACCGCAGCGATTGGCACGCCAGGTGCATCGCCACCAGCGACGACGAGCACGCGGTGTCGACCGTGACCGCCGGGCCTTCCAGGCCGAGCGCGTAGGAGATGCGGCCCGACATGACGCTCGCGGTGTTTCCGGTCGCGACGAATCCCTCGAACTGCTCGTGGTCCTGGCGCAGCACGGCCGCGTAGTCCTGCCCGTTGGTGCCGGTGAACACGCCGGCGTTCGCGCCGCGGAGGGAGTCGGGGTCGATCCCGGCGTTCTCGACCGCTTCCCAGGTGGTTTCGAGCAGCAGCCGCTGCTGGGGGTCCATGGCGAGCGCTTCGCGCGGGCTGATGTTGAAGAAGGCCGCGTCGAATCCCGCCGGGTTGTCGAGGAATCCGCCGTGCCGCGAGTACGACTTCCCGACGGCGTCGGGGTCCGGGTCGAAGAGGGCGTCGAGGTTCCAGCCGCGGTTGGTGGGGAACCCGGTGATCGCGTCGGTGCCGGAACTCACCAGTTCCCACAGGTGCTCGGGCGTGTTCACGCCGCCGGGGAAGTGGCATGCCATGCCGACGATCGCGATCGGCTCGTCCGCCGCGATCTTCCGAGCCGGCGCCTGGACCGTCGACTGTGGACTTTCGGGAACCAGCTGGGACAGGAGGAACGTCGCCAGCTGGGCGGGCGTCGGGTGGTCGTAGATGAGGGTGGTGGGGAGGGGCACCTGGGTGGTGGCGGTGAGCTGGTTGCGGAGCTGGATCGCGGTGACGGAGTCGTAGCCGAGCTGGTGGAAGGTGTGGTGGGTGGGGATGGCGTTGGGGTCGGAGTGGTTGAGGATCTCGGCGGTGTGGTGGGTGATATGGCCGAGCAGGTGGGCGTGTCGCTGCTGCTGCGGGAGCCCTTCGAGCTCTTGACGGAGGGTGTTGGTGGGCCGGGTGCTTTCGGCGGCGGGGGCGAAGCGCGCGAGGAGCGGGCTGGGACGGGTGGCGGTGTAGGCGTCGTGGAACCGGTCCCAGTTGACGTCGGTGATGATCTGCGCGGTGTGCCGGTGGGTGAGGGCGGTGTGGAGGCCGTGCAGGGCGGTCTCGGGCGCCATGGGCTGGATGCCGTGGCGGATGCCGGTGTTGTGGATCTCGCCCATGCCCTGGTCGTGCCACAGGCCCCAGTTGATGCTGATCGTGTTGTGGCGGTGGTGTTCGGCGAACGCGGTGAGGTAGGCGTGCGCGGGCGAGTAGTTGCCCTGCCCGGGGGCGCCGAAGGTGGCGGCGATGGAGGAGAACAGGACGATCAGCGGGTCCTGGCGCCGGGTCAGTTCGTGGAGGTGCGCGGTGCTGTCGATGCGGTGGCGGAGGATGTGGGCGATCTGCTCGGGCCGGATGGTGTTGATGGTGGCGTCGTCGAGGGTGCCCGCGGTGTGGAACACCGCCGACAGCGGGAACTCCTCCGGCACGGATTCGAGCAGCTCCGCCACGGCGGCGCGATCGGTCACGTCGCAGCCGGCGATCGTGACGCGGCTGCCCAGTTCGGCCAGTTCCGCCCGGAGTTCGCGAGCGCCGGGCGCGTTCTCGCCGCGACGGCTGGCGAGCACGATGTTCGGGGCGCCCATCCTGGCCAGCCAGCGCGCCACCTGGCTTCCGATGCCACCCGTGCCGCCGGTGACCAGGGTGGTGCCGGTCGGCTTCCACGGCGCGGTGCCGGTGCTGGGCTTGGGCGTGCGGGCGAGCCTCGCGGTGTGGGTGCCGGTCGGCCGGATGGCGGCTTGGTCCTGGGTCCGGTCGTGGAGGAGCGCGGCGAGCCGGGTGGCGGTGCGGTGGTCGGGCGTGTGGGGGAGGTCGATGAGCCCGCCCCAGCGGTGGGGGTGTTCGAGCGCGGTGACGCGGCCGAGCCCCCAGACGGTGCTGTGCGCGGGATGGGTGAGGGGGTCGTGCGGACCGGTGGTGACGGCGCCCCGGGTGAGGCACCACAGCGGAGCGGTGACGTCGAGGTCGCCCAGGGCCTGGATGAGCGCCACGGTGGATGTGACCGCGCGAACGGCGGTTTCGGCCGTCGTGTCCTCCGTGGAGTCCTCGCCGGGGGCGGCGAGGAGCGAGATGATCCCGGCCAGTGGTGCGATGTCCTCCAGTTCGCGGCGGATGAGCCCTGCGAAGGCGTCGCGGTCGAGCGGCTCGATGGTGTCGAGGACCAGTTCGTGCGCTTGCGCGCCGTGTGCGTTGATCGCGTCGGTCACGACTTGTGCCGCATCGGGCGGCGTGATGACGAGCCAGGTGTCGGTGAGGGTCGCGGCGGGCGGTTCGGGGAGCACTTCCCAGGTGATGTCGTAGCGCCAGGTGTGGGCCGTGGTGTCGTGCCGTTGTTGGTCTCGCCAGGCGGCGAGCGCGGGCAGCGCGTCGCGGAGCGGTGTCGTCTCGTCGATGTCGAGGGCGGCAGCGAGTGCGGTCGCGTCGCGGCTCTCGACGGTCTCCCAGAACTCGGTGTCGTCCCGGGCTTCCGCTGCCGTCGCGTGGTCGGCGGCCGGTTCGAGCCAGAAGCGCTCGCGCTGGAAGGGATACGTGGGGAGTGCGACGCGTTCGCGGCCGTGCACGACCGCTTCCCAGGCGATGGGTGTGCCGTGCGCCCACAGGTGAGCGGCGTTGGTCAGGAGCGTGTCCGTGCTGGGGTGGTCGCGGTGGAGGCTGGTCGCGGTGACGACATCGGCGGCAGTGGTGTTGATGTGGTGCGTGAGCGTGGGCTGCGGGCTGGGCTCCAGGTAGACGCGGTGCCCGGTGGTGTGGAGCCGGGTGATGGTGTCGTGGAAGTTCACCGTGGTGGCGAGGTTGGTGTACCAGTACTCGGCGCCGAGTCCGGTGGTGTCCAGCACGTCGCCGGTGACGGTGGAGTGGAACGGGATTTCGGCTTCTTGGGGGGAGAGCCCGGCGAGTTGCTCCAGGAGCGGTTGCCGGAGGTTCTGGACGTGGTGGCTGTGGGACGCGTAGTCCACGGGCAGCAGCCGCGAACGGACGCCCTCGTCGGTGAGCGTGGCGTGGAGGTGGTGGATGGCGTCGGTGTCGCCGGAGAGCACGGTGGCGGTGGGGCTGTTGATCGCGGCCACCGAGACCCGCTCGTCGAGGTGGGGCTTGAGGTCGGCGAGGGACAACGGGGCGGAGAGCATGCCGCCGTGCCCGGCCAGATGCGTGTGGATGAGCTGGGATCGCAGGGCGACGACGCGTGCGGCTTGGTCGAGGTCGAGCGCGCCGGCGATGTGCGCGGCGGCGATTTCTCCTTGGGAGTGGCCGACGACGGCCGCCGGCCGAACTCCGAGTGCCTGCCACAGCCGGGCCAGGGAGACCATGACGGCGAACAGCGTCGGTTGGACGATGTCCACGCGTTCCAGGGAGGCTCCGTTGCGGAGCAGGTCGGTGACCGACCAGTCCTGGTACCTCGACAGCGCCTGATCGCATTCGGCCATGGCGGCGGCGAACACCGGGCTGGTGTCGAGCAGCTCGCGACCCATGCCTGACCATTGGCCGCCCTGGCCGGGGAAGACCAGCACCACGCGGTCGGCATCGGCCGCCACGGGGCCCGCGTTGCGCACCAGGCGCGGCGACGATTCGCCACCGGCGAACGCGTGCAGCCGGGTCAGGAACTCGTCGGCGCTGCCGCCGAGCACCACGGCGCGGTATTCGAACGCGGCCCGGGTGGTGGCCAGCGACCACGCCACATCCGATGGATTCCAGCCGTCCTGATCGCGGAGGTAGGTGTGCAGGCGCGCCGCCTGGTCGCCCAGGGCGTCCGGTGTCTTGGCGGAGATCACCCACGGCACCAGCACATCGCCGAGCCCCTCGGTGGTGTCCACGAACACGACCTCACCAGAGTCGTCCTTTGTGGACCCCGCAGTCGGTTGTTCGAGGATGAGGTGCGCGTTGGTGCCGGAGACGCCGAAGGAGGACACGGCGGCGCGACGCGGCCGGTCCGTTTCCGGCCACGGCTGCGGCTCGGTGAGCAGCGCGAGAGTGCCGCTGCTCCAGTCGATGTGCGGCGATGGTTCGTCGGCGTGCAGCGTGACGGGCAGCTCGTCGTGGTGGAGGGCCTGGATCATCTTGATGACGCCCGCGACGCCTGCGGCGGCTTGGGTGTGGCCGATGTTGGATTTCAGCGATCCCAGCCACAACGGTCGTTCGGCGCTGTGGTGCCGACCGTAGGTCGCCAGCAGCGCCTGGGCCTCGATCGGATCGCCCAGCGACGTCCCCGTGCCGTGTGCTTCGACGGCATCGACGTCGGCCGCCGTGAGCCCGGCGTTGGCCAGCGCCTGCAGGATCACGCGTTCCTGCGACGGGCCGTTCGGCGCACTGAGCCCGTTGCTGGTGCCGTCCTGGTTGACCGCGCTACCGCGGATCACGGCCAGGACCTGGTGGCCGTTCCGCTCGGCATCGGAAAGGCGTTCCAGCACCACCACGCCCGCTCCTTCGGCCCAACCGGTGCCGTCGGCGTCGGCGGAGAACGCCTTGCAGCGCCCGTCCTTCGCCAGCCCGCGCTGGCGGCTGAACTCGATGAACATCCCGGGAGTCGCCATGATCGTGGCCCCGCCGGCCAGCGCGAGCGCGGATTCGCCCGATCGCAGCGACTGGCACGCCAGGTGCATCGCCACCAGCGACGACGAGCACGCGGTATCGACGGTCACCGCCGGTCCCTCCAGGCCCAGCAGGTAGGAGATCCGGCCGGACGCGACGCTGCCCGCGTTGCCGAGGTATCCCTCCGCCTCCGGCGGCGCCTGCCCGGCGAACCGGATCCCGTAGTCCTGGTACATCAGCCCGGTGAAGACACCGGTGGCACTGGTGCGCAGGCCGGTCGGGTCGATTCCCGCGCGCTCCAACGCCTCCCAGGTGGTCTCCAGCAGGAGTCGCTGCTGCGGGTCCATGGCCAGCGCTTCGCGCGGGCTGATCCCGAAGAACGCCGGGTCGAACTGGTCGGCGTCGTGCAGGAACCCGCCGTGCCGGACGTACGACTTCCCCGACGCGTCGGGATCCGGGTCGAAGATCGCGTCCAGATCCCAGCCGCGACCGGTGGGGAAACCGGAGATCGCATCGGTGCCCGAGGCCACCAGCTCCCACAGCCGTTCCGGCGAATCCACGCCACCCGGCAGGCGGCAGGCCATGCCGACCACGGCGATCGGTTCGTCGGTGGCAGCGCGCGTGACCACCGCGCGGGAACGGCGGGTGAGCAGCTCGCCGTGCAGGAACGCGGCGAGCGCGCCGGGCGTGGGGTGGTCGAAGACGAGGGTGGTGGGCAGCCGCAGGCCGGTGGCCGCCCCGAGCCGGTTGCGCAGCTCCACCGCGGTGAGCGAGTCGAAGCCGAGCTCGGCGAACGCGCGGTCGGCGGGAATCCCCTCCGGGCTGCCGTGACCGAGCACGGTCGCGACGTTGTCGCGCACCAGGGCCACGAGGACGCGCACGCCGTCCTTTTCGGACATTCCGGCCAGTCGCCCCGCGAGGGAGCGGGAGTTGGTGCCCCGACGCCGGTGCGGGACCAGATCGCTCAGCAGCGGCGGAAGGGTGGACGACCGCGCAAGAGCGCGCAGTGCCCCGGTGTCCAGTTGCAGCGGCACCAAAGCAGGCAGTGCCGTGCCGCAGGCCGCGTCGAACAGCCGCATGCCTTCCTCGGGTTCGAGCGGGAGGACACCCGAGCGGACCAGGCGATCCCGGTCGGCGGCGGACAGGTGCTCGGTCATGCTCTGGCTGGTGTTCCACGTGCCCCACGCCAGGGAGCGGGCCGGAGCGCCGTGGGCGACCCGGTGCTGGGCGAGGGCGTCGAGGAAGGCGTTGGCCGCCGCGTAGTTGGCCTGGCCCGGCGCGCCGAAGACCCCGGCTGCGGACGAGAACAGCACGAACATCGCCAGGTCGTGGTCGCGAGTGGCCTGGTGCAGGTGCCACGTGGCGGTGACCTTCGGGGCCAGGACGGCCGCCAGCTGCTCCGGGCGCAGGGCGTGCACCGGCGCGTCGTCGAGGACGCCGGCGGTGTGGATGACGCCGGTGAGGGGGTGCTCGGCCGGGACGTCGCAGAGGAGCTCCCGCACGGCATCGGCGTCGGTGAAGTCGCAGGCCGCGATGCTGACGCTCGCTCCCATGGCCCGCAGCTCGTCGTGGAGTTCGGCGGCTCCCGGTGCGGCTGGGCCCTGCCGGCTCGCCAGGAGCAGGTGCCCGGTGTGCCGTGCGGCGAGGTGTCGGGCGAGGGCGCTGCCGAGGCCGCCGGTGCCGCCCGTGATCAGAATGGTGCCGTTGTCGGGCAGGGCGACGTCGTCCTGCGGATCGATGGACGTCAAGCGCGGAGCGACAATCGTGGTGCCGCGCAAGGCGATCTGCGGTTCGTCGTGCCGCAACGCGATTGCGATCGCCCGGTGCACCGCGTCGTCGTCACCGAGTCGATCGGTGTCGATGAGCAGGAAGCGGTCCGGGTGCTCGGTCTGCGCTGAGCGCAGCAGCCCCCACAACGCGGCGGTCGCCGGGTCAGGAGCTTCGGACTCGTCGACCGCGACCGCGCCGCGGGTGAGCAGCACCAGTCGAGCGGCAGTGGTCTCGGCGCGGCTCAGGAAGTCCTGCACCGCTTCGAGGACCTGCAGGGTCAGCCGTTCCACCAGCTCCGGCGGGGCTTCGCCGGTGCCGGGTGCCCGGTGGTCGAGCAGGACGAGCTCCGGGAGTTCGGCGTCGTCGGCCGTTTCGGCCACGGGCGTCCAGGTGACCTGGAACAGGCCGCCCGGTGCTTCGGTCCGCACGGCGGGCAGCGGGCGCAGCGTCAACGACTCGACGGTCGCCACCAGACGGCCGGTGTCGTCCGCGGTGCTGATCCGGATGGTGTCGGCGCCGGTGCGGGTCATGCGGACCCGCGCCGGCGCCGCCCCGTGCTGGTGCAGGCGCACACCGGACCAGGAGTAGGGCACTCGGGGCTCGGCGTCCTCGGCCTGGCCGACGAACGCGGTGTGGAGGGCGGCGTCGAGCAGGGCCGGATGGACCGCCCACTCGCCCGCGCTGCGGAGGGCGTCGGCCCCGATCTCGGCGTAGACGCGATCGCCGAGCTGCCAGGCGGTGTGGAGCCCTTGGAACGCCGGGCCGTAGTCGAAGCCGTGCTCGGACACCGCGTCGTAGAGATCGCCGACGTCGATCGGTGTCGCGCCCGGCGGCGGCCACGCGGTGAACACGTCTTCTTCGTCGTCGAGCGCGTTTTCGAGAAGCACGCCCGTGGCATGGCGTGTCCAGGAACCGTCGCTCTCGTCCCTCGAATGCAGGCTCAAGGCGGGCTCGCCGGACGCGATGGTCAGATGCACGGTGAGCCGGCCGTCCACGGGCAGCACGAGCGGAGCGTGGAGGGTGAGCTCCTCGACGCCTTCGCATCCGAGCTGCGCGGCGGCATGCAGCGCCATGTCGAGGAACGCCGTGCCGGGGAGCAGGACCGTCCCATTCACCGCGTGATCGGCCAGCCACGGCTGCGTGTCGAGCGAGACGCTCCCGGTGAACACGGTCTCCCCGGTGTCCGGCACCTCCGTCCGCGCGGCGAGCAGCGGGTGGCCCGTGCCCGTCAGCCCCAGCTGCGCCGGTTCGCCCGCGGCGCTGGGCACGGTCAGCCAGAAGTCCTCGCGCTGGAACGGATACGTGGGGAGCGCGATGTGCCGCTCGGTGGGCAGGACCTCGGCCCAGGCGATCGGCGTGCCGTGGGTCCAGAGGCGGGCGGCGTTGGCCAACAGGGTGTCGCTGTCGGACCGGTCGCGCTGCAGGGTGTTCGCGGTGATCGCGTCGGGGTGGTCGATGTGGTGGGTGAGCGTGGGGTGTGGGCTCGGTTCGAGGTACACCCGGTGCCCGGCGGCGTTCAGCCGGGTGATGGTGTCGTGGAAGTTCACGGTGGTGGCGAGGTTGGTGTACCAGTACTCGGCGTCGAGTCCGGTGGTGTCCAGCACGTCGCCGGTGACGGTGGAGTGGAACGGGATCTCGCTGGCCTGCGGGGTGAGTCCGGCCAGCTCTTCCAGCAGGTGCTGCTGGAGGGCGTGGACGTGGTGGCTGTGCGAGGCGTAGTCCACCGGTAGCAGCCGCGCTCGAATTCCCTGTTCGATCAGCACCTGGTGGAGGCGGCGGATGGCGTCGGTGTCGCCGGAGAGCACGGTCGCGGTCGGGCCGTTGATCGCCGCGACCGAGACCCGCTCCGAGTCGAGGTACGGCTTGAGGTCGTCGACGGACAGTGCGGTGGAGAGCATGCTGCCGTGTCCGGCTAGGTGCGCGTGGATCAGCTGCGACCGCAACGCGATCACCCGGGCGGCCTGGTCGAGGTCGAGCGCGCCCGCGATGTGCGCGGCGGCGATCTCGCCCTGGGAATGGCCGACGACGGCGGCGGGCCGGACCCCGTAGGACTGCCAGACCCGGGCCAGGGACACCATGACGGCGAACAGCGCGGGCTGGATGACGTCCACCCGTTCCAGCTCGTCCCCACTGCGCAGCAGCTCCGCGACCGACCAGTCCTGGTATCGCGACAGCGCTTGGTCGCACTCGTCGAGGGCGGCGGTGAAAACGGGGCTGGTGTCGAGGAGTTCGCGTCCCATGCCGGGCCACTGGCCGCCCTGACCGGGGAAGACCAGCACCACGCGGTCCGGGTCCGGTGCCTCGGCCCCGGTACGTCGGACGATCCGTGGGGAGTCGCTGCCGCGGGACATGGTGTGGAGTTCCGCGAGCAGCTCCTCGCGGCCGCGCGCGAGGATCACGGCTCGGTGTTCGAGCGCGGCACGTGTGGTGGCCAGCGACCACGCCACCTTCGACGGTGTCCAGCCGGAATCGATCGCCAAGTGACCGTGCAGTCGTTCTGCTTGTGCTGCAAGGGCTTCCGGACTTCGGGCGGAGATCACCCACGGGACGACGTCGTCACCGGTGCGATCCACCTCCGTGATCTCCGGCGAATCTGGATCGTCCTGTGTGGACTCCTGTTGTTCGAGGATGAGGTGTGCGTTGGTGCCGGAGACGCCGAAGGCGGAGACGGCGGCGCGGCGTGGCCGGTCGGTTTCCGGCCAGGGCTGGGGTTCGGTGAGCAGCGCGAGTGTGCCGCTGCTCCAGTCGATGTGCGGTGAGGGTTCGTCGGCGTGCAGCGTCGCGGGCAGTTCGCCGTGCTGGAGCGCCTGGACCATCTTGATGACGCCCGCCACGCCTGCGGCGGCTTGGGTGTGGCCGATGTTGGACTTCAGCGATCCCAGCCACAACGGGCGTTCGGTGGTGTGGTGCTGTCCGTAGGTGGCGAGGAGTGCTTGGGCCTCGATGGGGTCGCCCAGCGAGGTCCCGGTGCCGTGGGCCTCGACCACGTCGATGTCCGATGGGGTGAGCCCCGCGTTCGCGAGCGCCTGGTGGATGACGCGTTCCTGCGACGGCCCGTTGGGTGCGGTGAGGCCGTTGCTGGCGCCGTCCTGGTTGACCGCGCTGCCGCGGATCACCGCCAGGACGTGATGCCCCTTGCGCTTGGCGTCCGACAAGCGTTCCAGCACGATGACGCCGGCGCCTTCGGCCCAGCCGGTGCCGTCGGCGTTGGCGGAGAAGGCCTTGCAACGCCCGTCTTTCGCCAGGCCGCGTTGGCGGCTGAATTCGATGAAGATCCCCGGCGATGCCATGACGGTCACTCCGCCTGCCAGGGCGAGCGTCGATTCCCCGGATCGCAGCGACTGGCAGGCGAGGTGCATCGCCACCAGCGAGGACGAGCAGGCGGTGTCCACGGTGACCGCCGGTCCCTCCAACCCGAAGGTGTAGGAAATGCGGCCAGAGGCGACGCTGCCCGCGCTGCCGTTGCCGAGGAACCCTTCCAGCTCCCCGAGCGAACGACCGGCCAGCCGGGTGGCGTAGTCCTGGTACATCATGCCCAGGAACACCCCGGCGCTGGTGCCGCGCAGCGCCTCCGGGTCGATCCCGGCGCGTTCGAGCGCTTCCCAGGTGGTCTCCAGCAGCAGCCGCTGCTGCGGGTCCATCGCCAGCGCTTCGCGCGGGCTGATCCCGAAGAACGCGGCGTCGAAAGCCGCCGGGGAGTCCAGGAATCCGCCGTGCCGGGCGTAGGACTTGCCGACCGCGCCCGGGTCCGGGTCGAAGAGGTCGTCCAGGTTCCAGCCGCGGTCGGCGGGGAATCCGGAGACGGCGTCGGTGCCGGAGCTCACCAGCTCCCACAGCTCGTCCGGCGAGCTCACGTTCCCGGGGAGCCGGCACGCCATGCCGACGATCGCCACCGGTTCGGCGTCGGAGCCCCGGGACGCGACGACGGTGCGCCGGGTGCCCGCGTTCGTCAGGACGCCCTGGATGTGCTCGGCCAACCGGGCGGGTGTCGGGTGGTCGAAGACGGCGGTGGTCGGCAGGCTCAGCCCGGTCGCGGCCATGAGGCGGCTGCGCAGCTCGACGGCGGTGAGCGAGTCGAAACCGAGCTCCAGGAACTGCTTGTCGCCCGGGATGTCCTGGCTCCCGCCGTGGCTGAGCACGGCGGCGGCCTGGCCGCGCACGAGATCCAGCACCGCGCGCGCCCGCTCCTGCTCCGGCAGGTTCGCCAGCCGGTGGGTGGGCGCGTCCGCCTTCCGGCGCCGCTGCGGGACCAGCTCCTGCAACAGCGGCGGAACGCCTCGGGTTCGGGCGTGGGCGCGAAGGCTCGTCATGTCCAGCCCGAGCGGCACGAGGTAGGGCAGCGGCGTGCGGCACGCGTCGTCGAACAGGCGAAGCCCCTCATCGAGGTCGAACGCCCGCAGGCCCGCGCGTTCCGCTGCGGTCCGGGCGAGCTGCCCCGCCATGCCCTCCGGTGAGGCCCACGCGCCCCACGCGAGGGACTGAGCCGGCAGGCCGTGGGCCCACCGGTACTCGGCGAGTGCGTCGAGGAAGGAGTTCGCGGCGGCGTAGTTCGCCTGCCCCGGGTTCCCGAGCACAGCGCCCGCG
Organism: Saccharopolyspora sp. NPDC003752; assembly: GCF_053605825.1. Taxonomy (NCBI): domain Bacteria; kingdom Bacillati; phylum Actinomycetota; class Actinomycetes; order Pseudonocardiales; family Pseudonocardiaceae; genus Saccharopolyspora; species Saccharopolyspora sp. NPDC003752. Next base: position 289,170 of record NZ_JBSGJZ010000004.1, read on the forward strand.
GAGGAGAACAGCACGAAGAGAGCGAGGTCGTGGCCGAGCGTGGCTCGGTGCAGGTTCCACGCGGCGTCCACCTTGGGCCGCAGCACTGCGGTCAACTGCTCCTCGCGCAGGGCGTGGACGGGTGCGTCGTCGAGCACGCCCGCCGTGTGGATGACGCCGGTCAGCGGCTCATCGTCGGGAATGCCGCCCAGGAGCCGGTCCAGGGCATTGGGGTCGGTGACGTCGCAGGCCACGATGTCGGCCGACGCGCCCAGCTCGCGGCCGAGCGCCTCGGCTCCGGGGGCGGCGGGGCCCTGCCTGCTGACGAGCAGCAGGCGCCCGGTGTGCCGGGCGGCCAGGTGCCGGGCCAGGGCGCTGCCGAGGGCGCCCGTGCCGCCGGTGATGAGGATCGTGCCGTTGGGGTCCGGCGCGGCCGCCTCGCCGGGCTCCGGCGCGGGCCGCAAGCGCGGCACGAACATCGCACCGTCGCGGACCGCGATCTGCGGCTCGTCGTGGTGCAGCACGTCGGAGATCGCCTGCTCTACGGCCTCGTTCTCCGTCGCGGCATCCACGTCGAGGAGGAGGATGCGGCCGGGGTGTTCGTTCTGCGCCGGGCGCAAGAGGCCCCACACCGCCGCCGCGGCCGGATCGGGGACGTCTCCCGGGTGCACCGCCACCGCGCCCTCGGTGAGCAGCACGAGGTGGGCGGACGACTCCCGGGCGAGCCACGACTGCACTTGCGCGAGCGCCTCGTGCGTCGATCTCGTTGCGGCGCAAGCAAGATCGTCGTCCGTCGACCGGAAGTCCAGGACCACGACCTCGGCGTCCAGGGCCAACTCATCGCCGGGGCGGTGGAACGCGCACCGCTGGGTCGCGGCGGTGGAGTTCCACGTGCGCGGGGACCAGGCCAGCTGGAACAGGCTGCCCTGCCGATCGGGATCGACCGGCATCGTCAGCTGCCGCAGGGCCAGGGATTCGATCGCGGCGACGGGCTGCCCGGTTTCGTCGGCGAGGTCGACGCGCAGGCTTTCGGGACCGGTGCGGCGCAGGTGCACGCGCAGCCGCGAGGCGCCGACGTGGTGGAAGCGGACACCGCTCCAGGAGAAGGGCAGTGCGCCTTCGCCGTCCTCGGCGAGGAACGCGGTGTGCAGGGCCGCGTCCAGCAGCGCCGGGTGGATGCCCCACGTGCCCGTGCCTTGGTCCTCCGGAAGCGCGACCTCGGAGTAGAGGTCGTCGCCGAGCCGCCAGGCGGCGTGGAGCCCCTGGAAGGCGGGCCCGTAGTCGAAGCCGAGGTCGGCGAGGCGGTCGTAGAGATCGCCGACGTCGATCGGCTCCGCCTCCGCCGGTGGCCAGCTGGTGAGGTCCGGTTCCGGCGCCGGATCGATCGCACCGAGGGTTCCGGCGGCGTGGCTGGTCCACGGCCCGTCGTCGCGACGGGAGAACACGTTCAGCGCGCAACGGCCGGTGTCACCGTCCGGTTTGACGGTCAGGCGCAGCGTGATGTGGTCGTGCCGGGGAAGCCGGAGTGCAGTGTGGACGGTGAGGTCTTCGAGCTCCTGGTCCAGTTCCGCGGCGGCGTGGACGGCCATGTCGAGGAAGGCCGTGCCGGGCAGCAGCACGGTGCCCTGCACGGCGTGGTCGGCCAGCCAGGGGTGGGTGTCGAGCGAGACCCGACCGGTGAAGACGATCTCGTCGGTGTCCGGCGACTCGACCCGGGCCGGGAGCAGCGGGTGCGCCGCGGCGGTCATGCCCAGGTGCTCCGCCGCGCCACCGGGCGGCGCTTCCAGCCAGAAGCGCTGGCGCTGGAACGCGTAGGTGGGCAGGTCGAGGACCCGGCCTTGCGGCAGCAGCGCGGCCCAGCGCGGCGACAGGCCGGTGGTGTGGGCGCGGGCCAGGGCGTCGAGGTACGCGGTGGCGTCGTCGGTGCCTGCCTGCAGGGTGGGGTGTGCGGGCGTGTCGCGAGCGGACCGGGCGAGGGTGGTGAGGGTGGCGTCGGGCCCCAGCTCCAGGTGGTGCGTGACGGCGTGGTTCTCGTGCAGCCAGGTGAGCGCCGGGTGGAAGCGGACCGGCAGGCGGATCTGTCGGGCCCAGTAGTCCGGGGTGGCGATGTCGTCGGTGGGGGTGCCGGTGACGGTCGAGACGATCGGGATCGCCGGCGGGTGGTAGGTCAGCTGCTCGGCGATCCGCGCCAGCTCGTCGACGAGCGGATCGCAGTGCGCGGAGTGGAACGCCCGGCTGGTGTGCAGTTCCCGGACAGTGCGGCCCCGGCCGCGCCAGTGGTCGGCGATGGCCCGCACCGGGCCGGGGTCGCCGGAGATGACGGTGGACCGGGGCGCGTTGATCGCGGCGATGCCGACGCCGCCGCGCGGGTCGAGGAGCTCGGGGTGCGCCTCGGTGAGCTCGTCCTCACCGGCCTGGATCCCGGCCATCACACCGGTGCCGGGCAGGGTGTGCATCAGCCGGGCCCGCCCGGCCAGCAGTGCCGCCGCGTCCGGCAGGGAGAACACCCCGGCCAGGTGGGCGGCGGTCAGCTCGCCGACGGAGTGGCCGATGAGGTGGTCCGGGGTGATGCCGTGGTGTTCCAGCAACCGGAACAGCGCCACTTGCAGCACGAACAGCGCGGGCTGCGCGACGAGCGTCTGCTCGACCTCTTCGTCCCGGCCGTGGAACACGATCTCCGACAGCGGCCGGTCCAGTCCCAGCAGCGGGTCCAGGTGCGCGCACGCCTCGTCCCAGGCCTGCGCGAACACCGGGAACGCCTGGTGCAGCCCGCGGCCCATGCCGGGCCGCTGGCTTCCCTGGCCGGACAACAACATCGCGGCGCTCGGATCGCCCACCGCGATACCGCGCACGACACCGGGGTCCTCCTCGGCGCGGGCGATGGACTCCAGCCCGGCCAGCAATTCCTTGCGGTCGCCGCCAAGGACCGCGGCCCGGTAGTCGAAGCTCGCCCGCGAGCTCAGCGATGAGCCGACCGCCTGCGGCGTCCAGTCGGCGTCCTCCCGGAGACGAGCGACCAGCCGCGCCGCCTGCTCCTGAAGCGCTTCGGGGCTCTGCGCGGAGACGATCCACGGAACAGGAAGCGATGATTCGTCCTGTGTGGACTCTTCTCGCGGCGCCTGCTCGATGATGAGATGGGCGTTGGTGCCGGAGACGCCGAAGGAGGACACGGCGGCGCGGCGGGGCTGGTCGCCTTCGGGCCACGGCTGCGCTTCGGTGAGCAGCGCGACGCTGCCACTGCTCCAGTCGACGTGTGGTGACGGCTCGTCGGCGTGCAGCGTGGCGGGCAGTTCTTCGTGGTGCAGCGCCTGGATCATCTTGATGACGCCGGCGACGCCCGCAGCCGCCTGGCTGTGGCCGATGTTGGACTTCAGCGACCCCAGCCACAAGGGCTTCTCGGCGGTGTGGTGCTGTCCGTAGGTCGCCAGCACGGCTTGGGCCTCGACGGGGTCGCCCAACGACGTCCCGGTGCCGTGCGCTTCGACCACGTCGACGTCGGCCGGGCGGAGCCCCGCGTTGGCCAGCGCCTGCAGGATCACGCGTTCCTGCGACGGCCCGTTGGGTGCGGTGAGGCCGTTGCTGGCGCCGTCCTGGTTCACCGCGCTACCGCGCACCAGCGCCAGCACGCGGTGGCCGTTTCGCCGGGCGTCGGAGAGCCGCTCCAGCACCACCACGCCTGCGCCTTCGGCCCAGCTCGTCCCGTCCGCAGCTGCGGAGAAGGACTTGCAGCGGCCGTCCTGCGCGAGCCCGCGCTGACGGCTGAACTCCACGAACACCGTGGGCGTGGACATGACCGTGGCGCCGCCGGCCAGGGCGAGGGTCGATTCGCCGGTGCGGAGAGATTGGCAGGCCAGGTGGATCGTGACGAGCGACGACGAGCACGCGGTGTCGACGGTGATGGCGGGGCCCTGCAGCCCGAAGGTGTAGGCGATGCGGCCGGAGGCGATGCTGCCCGCGCTGCCGTTGCCCACGTAGCCCTCGAACTCCGGCGGGATGTGGTGGACCAGCCGGGCCCCGTAGTCCTGGTACATGATCCCGGTGAACACGCCGGTGCTGGTGGTGCGCAGGGCTCGCGGGTCGATGCCCGCGTGTTCGAGCGCTTCCCACGACGTTTCGAGCAGCAGCCGCTGCTGCGGGTCGATCGCGGCCGCCTCGCGGGGGCTGATGTTGAAGGGCGCGGGGTCGAACCGGTCGGCCTCGTGGAGGAATCCGCCGTGTCGGGTGTAGCTGGTGCCGGGGTTGTCCGGGTCGGGGTCGAAGAGGGTGGCGAGGTTCCAGCCGCGGTTGGTGGGGAAGCCGGTGATGGCGTCGGTGCCGGAGGCGACCAGCTGCCACAGCTCGTCCGGCGAGTGCACGCCGCCGGGCAGGCGGCACGCCATGCCGACGATCGCGATGGGCTCGTCGGTGGCGGCGGTGCGGGCGGGCGCGGCGGCCTGCAGAGCTCGGGGGAGGAGCTGGCGGTCGAGGTAGGTGGCGAGCGCTTCCGGGGTGGGGTGGTCGAAGGCGAGGGTGGTGGGGAGTTGCAGGCCGGACGCGGTGGCGAGCCGGTTGCGCAGTTCGACCGAGGTGAGGGAGTCGAACCCGAGGTCCAGGAACGGGCCGTCGGCGGGAATCGCGGCCGCACCGGCATGGCCCAGCACCGCCGCCGCCTGCGTCCGGACCAGATCCAGCAGGGCCTTGTGCCGCTGCCGGTCGGGCATGGCCGCGAGCTGCTGGGTGAGTGCGCCGGATCGGCCGGCGGTGCGCCGGGACACCAGTTCGCTGAACAGCGGCGGGAGGGACGCCGAGCGCGAGTACCGCCCGAGCGCCGCGCGGTCCAGGTCCATGGGCACCGGATTCGGCCGCGCGGAACGAAGTGCGCCGTCGAACAGCGCGAGACCGTCGGCCTCCGCCAGCGGCATGACGCCGGCACGGGTGAGGCGTTCCACGTCGCCCCGGTCCAGGCCGCTCGTCATGCCGTCGCTGGTGTTCCAGGGGCCCCAGGCGAGGGAATGCGCGGGTTGGCCGTTGGCATGGCGGTGTTGGGCCAGCGCGTCGAGGAAGGTGTTGGCGGCGGCGTAGTTGGCCTGGCCGGGGTTGCCGAAGATCCCCGCGATGGACGAGTAGAGGACGAAGAACGCCAGGTCGTGGTGCTGCGTGGCGAGGTGGAGGTGCCAGGCCGAGTCCACTTTGGACTTGAGAACGGTGGCGAGCTGTCCAGGTGTGAGCGCGTGGACCGGGCTGTCGTCGAGAACTCCGGCGGTGTGGACGACGCCGATCAACGGTCGTTCGGCGGGGACGTCGTCGATCAGGTCGGAGAGCTGCTGCGGGTCGGTGACGTCGCAGGCGGCGATGGTGACCGCTGCGCCGAGTTCGTCCTGAAGTGCTCGGGCGTTGGGCGCGGCCGGGCCTTGGCGGCTGGCCAGGAGGAGGTGGCAGTCGGGGTGCTGTGCGGCGAGGTGCCGGGCCAGTGCGCCGCCGAGGGCACCAGTGCCGCCGGTGATGAGCACGGTCCCGCCGGAGAGCTCCACCGCTCCGGTCGCCGGTGCCGAGGCTGTCAACCGTGGCACGAACACCGCGTCGCCTCGCGCGGCGAGCTGCGGCTCGTCGTGGCCCACGGCCGTGGCGATCAACCGCTCGACGGTGCCGGCGTCGGCGCCGGAATCGACGTCGATCAGCAGGATCCGGCCCGGGTGCTCGGACTGGGCGGACCGCAGCAGCCCCCACAGCGGTGCGGTCGCCAGATCCGGGGCCTCGTCGGCGCTGACGGCGACCGCACGATCGGTGAGCACCACCAGCAGCTCACCGGCCGTTTCGCCCTCGCGCAGCCAGTTCTGGACGCGGACCAACAGCTCGTCGGCCAGCCGCCCGGCCAGCGCCGGGATGTCTTCGTCCGCGTCGGCCCCGGCGCTCCGGTAGTCGAGCAGCACGACATCGGCGTCGAGATCGGCTGTCCGGTCGTCGGCGATAGGCAGCCAGTCGAGCTCGAACAGGCGGCCCGATTCGGCGCGCCGCGGCGCCCCGGCCAGCGGCCGCAGCGTCAGCGACTCGACCTCCACCACCGGATGCCCGGAGTCGTCCGCGGCGGTGATCCGCACCGCGTCGGCGCCGGTGCGGGACGTCCGCACCCGCAGTCGCGACGGGCACCGGCCGTGCAGCCGGACGTCCGCCCACGAGAACGGCAGCCGGATCCGGTCGTCGTCGCCGCTCCAGTCCAGCAGGAACGTGGTGTGCAGGACCCCGTCGAACAGGGCCGGGTGCACCGCCCACTCCCGGGTGTCGTGCTGCTCGGGGAGTTCGATCTCGGCGAAGACCTCGCCATCGCGTTCCCAAGCGGCGTGCAGCCCCCGGAAGGCCGGGCCGTAGTCGAATCCGAGGTCGGTCAGCCGGTCGTAGAGGTCGGCGGTGTCAACGGGAATCGCGCCTTCCGGCGGCCACGACGCGAACGCGTCGTCCGCGTGCGGGACGTCGTCGGGCACGAGGATGCCGGTGGCGTGGCGCGTCCAGAACTCCTCGGGATGGACCTCGTCGGCCGAGACGTCCTGCGACCGGCAGTAGAGGGTGAACGTCCGCCGGCCGGAGTCGCCGTCGGCGGTGATGGCCATGTGCAGCGCGACGTGCCCGTGGTCGGGCAGCGCGAGCGGCGCGTGGATGCTCAGGTCGGCGAGCCGGCACCCGACCTGCGCGGCGGCGTGGAGGGACATGTCGAGGAACGCGGTCCCGGGGAGCAGGACGTTGTCCTGCACTGTGTGGTCGGCGAGCCAGGGGTGGGCGTCGAGCGAGATCCGCCCGGTGAGGATCGTTTCGCCGGTGTGGGGCGTGGTGATCCGTGCGGTGAGGAAGGGATGGCCGGTGGTGGCCATGCCGAGTTGTTCGGGCCGTTCGGTGGTCGGCGGGTTGAGCCAGAAGCGCTGGCGCTGGAACGCGTAGGTCGGCAGGTCGAGCGTCCGGGCCGGTGGCAGGAGCGCGGCCCAGTCGGGGCTGAGCCCGGTGGTGTGCGCGCCGACGAGCGCGGTGAGATACGCGGTGGTGTCGTCGGTGCCGGGGTTCAGCGTGGCGTAGCCCGGTGTGTCGTGGGTGGTGCCCGCCAGGGTGGTGAGGGTGGTGTCGGGCCCGAGCTCCAGGTGGTGGGTGACGCCGTGGTTCTGGTGGAGCCAGGCGAGGGCGGGCGCGAAGCGCACGGCCTCGCGCACCTGCCGGGCCCAGTAGGCGGGCGTCGCGATCTCGTCGGTGGCGGTCCCGGTGACGGTGGAGATGATCGGGATCTTCGGTGGGTGGTAGGCCAGCTGGTCGGCGGCCCGTTCCAGCTCATCGAGGATCTGCTCGCAGTGGGGGGAGTGGAAGGCGCGGCTGGTGTGCAGCTCTCGGGTGGTGCGGCCCTGGTTCCGCCAGTGCTCGGCGATGGCTCGCACCGGGTCGGCGTCGCCAGAGACCACTGTGGACTGCGGGCTGTTGATCGCGGCGATGGACACGCCGCTCTGCGGGTCCAGGAGCTCGGGATGAGCGTCGGTGAGCTCGTGTTCGCCGGCGTTGATGCTGGCCATGACGCCGTGTGCGGGGAGGCTTTGCATCAGGCGGGCTCGGGTGGCCAGCAAGACGGCCGCGTCTGCCAGGGTGAGTACGCCTGCGAGGTGGGCGGCGGTGAGTTCGCCGATGGAGTGGCCGATGAGGTAGTCGGGCCGGATCCCGTGGTGTTCGAGCAGCCGGAACAGGGCGACTTGCAGTGCGAACAGCGCAGGTTGCGCGGCGAGCGTCTGCTGAACCTCGTCGTCCTGGCCGTGGAACACGATGTCGGTGAGCGGCCGATCCAGTCCCAGCAGCGGGTCCAGGTGCGAGCATGCTTCGTCCCAGGCTTGCGCGAAGACCGGGTACGCCTCGTGCAGGCCGTGTCCCATGCCGGGGCGCTGGCTGCCCTGCCCGGAAAGAAGCATGGCCACGCGGCTGCGGCGGCTGCCTGCCAGGCCGCGGGTGATCCCGTCCCGCCCTCGGGCCAGATCGTCGAGACCGGACAGCAGTTCCCGGCGATCACCGACGATCGCAGCCCGGTGCGGGAAGTGGGTGCGGGCGGTGGCCAGCGACCGGGCCACCTCGACAGGAGTCCAGTCATCCCGTTCGCCGAGGCCGGAAAGCAGGCGTTCTGCTTGCGATGCGAGAGCTTCCGGTGTCTTCGCGGAGATCACCCACGGCACCGGGCCGTCGGAGGTTCCCCCGGCCACCTCGGTGTCCTGTGTGGACTCATCTCCTGCTGCCTGTTCGAGGATGAGGTGGGCGTTGGTGCCCGAAACGCCGAAGGAGGAGACGGCGGCGCGGCGCGGACGCTCGGCCTCGGGCCACGCCTGCGGCTCGGTGAGCAGAGCGAGGCTGCCGCTGCTCCAGTCGACGTGAGGAGAGGGCACCTCGGCGTGCAGGGTGGAAGGCAGCCGGCCGTGCTGAAGGGCCTGCACCATCTTGATGACGCCCGCCACCCCGGACGCGGCCTGGGTGTGGCCGATGTTGGACTTCAGCGAAGCCAGCCACACCGGCCGCTCGGAACTGTGGTGCCGGCCGTAGGTCGCGAGCAGTGCTTGCGCTTCGATGGGATCGCCCAACGACGTCCCGGTGCCGTGGGCCTCCACCGCGTCGACATCGGCCGGGGTGAGTCCGGCGTTGGCCAGCGCTTGCAGGATCACGCGTTCCTGCGACGGTCCGTTGGGGGCGGTCAGGCCGTTGCTGGCGCCGTCCTGGTTGACCGCGCTGCCGCGGATCACGGCCAGCACGCGGTGGCCGTTGCGCACGGCCTCCGACAGCCGCTCCAGCACGACGATACCGACGCCTTCGGCCCAGCTCGTTCCGTCGGCGTCGGCGGAGAACGCCTTGCAGCGCCCGTCCCGCGCCAGCCCGCGTTGGCGGCTGAACTCGATGAACGGGGTCGGCGTCGCCATGATCGTGACGCCACCCGCCAGCGCGAGGGTCGATTCGCCCGACCGCAGCGATTGGCACGCCAGGTGCATCGCCACCAGCGACGACGAGCAGGCGGTGTCCACTGTGACCGCCGGGCCTTCCAGCCCGAGGGTGTAGGACACGCGGCCGGACGCGATGCTGCCCGCGCTGCCGTGGCCGAGGTACCCCTCGAACTCCTCCGGGATGCACAGCGCGAGGCGACCGCCGTAATCCTGGTAGTTCACGCCTGCGAACACCCCGGTCCGGCTGCCCTGCAGCGCCGCAGGCGTGATTCCGGCGTGCTCCAGGGCCTCCCACGACGTCTCCAGCAGCAGCCGCTGCTGCGGGTCGATCGCCACCGCTTCGCGGGGGCTGATGCCGAAGAACGCGGCGTCGAACTCGTCGGCCTCGTGCAGGAAGCCGCCGTGGCGGGCGTAGGACTTCCCGGCGGCATCGGGATCGGGGTCGAACAGCGCGTCCAGGTCCCAGCCGCGGTTGACCGGGAAGCCGGAGATCGCGTCCGCGCCGGAGCTCACCAGCCGCCAGAGCTGCTCCGGTGAGCGGACGCCGCCCGGCAGCCGGCACGCCATGCCGACGATCGCCACCGGTTCCTTGGCGGCCGCTGTGACCTGCTGGTGCCGTTGGCGCAGCGACTCATTTTCCTTGAGCGACAGCCGCAGCGCTTCGACGAGCTTGTCCCGTGAGGTTTCCATTTCGGTCCCTTGGTTCCCGGGGGCTAGCGCCCGCTACTCTCGAATGCCTTCTGCACCAGGCTTTCCACGTCCATGGCGTCGATGTCCGCCGCGGGCTCCGCGCCGGGTCGGCCGCCCTGCGGCGGGATGTCGGCCGGCTCGCCGAAGAACTTCCGGTGCAGGAGGGCGGCGACCTTGGCGGGCGTCGGGTGGTCGAAGACGAGGGTCGTGGCCAGCGGCAGGTCCGTGGCGGCGGTGATCCGGTTGCGGAGTTCGACGGCGGTCAGCGAGTCGAAGCCGAGGTCCAGGAACGGCCGTTCCTCGGGCACTTCGTCCCGGCCGGCGTGGCCGAGCACGCCCGCCACCTGATCCCGCACCAGGTCCAGCAGTGCCTCCAACTGCTGCGTCGCCGACATCCCGGCCAGCCGCCGGTGCAGCGGCTCGGCAGCGGAGCGTTGTGCCCGTTGCTGCGGGAGGAACTCGGTCAGCAGCGGCGGCACGGGGTTCGCTCGGGCGTAGGCGCGCAGGGTCGTCGCATCGAGGTGCAGGGGGAGCAGGTGCGTGCTGGGAGTCCGGCAGGCCTCGTCGAACAGCCGGAGGCCGTCGTCGGGTTGCAGCGGAACGATGCCGGCCTGCGTCATCCTCGCCAGGTTGACCTCGCTCAGGTCGGTGGACATGCCGCTGGAGACCTGCCACGGGCCCCAGGCCAGGGCGTGCGCGGGCAAACCGAGGTCGCCCCGGTGCTGGGCGAGGGCGTCGAGGAACGCGTTCGCCGCGGCGTAGTTCGCCTGCCCCGGGTTGCCGAAGATCGCCACGGCGGAGGAGAACAGGACGAACACGTCCGGCTCGTACCGCCGCGTGGCCTCGTGCAGGTTCCACGCCGCCGTGACCTTGGGGGCCAGCACTGCCGCGAGGTCGTCGGGCCGGAGGGCGTGCACCGGGGCGTCCCGCAGGACGCCGGCGGTGTGGATGACACCGGTCAGCGGGTGCTCATCGGGGATGCCTTCGAGCAACCCGGCCAGGGCCGCCGGATCGGTGAGGTCGCAGGCGGCGATCTCCGCCTCGGCGCCGAGCGCGGCCAGGTCGGCGAGGAGTTGCTCGGCGCCGGAGGCGGCCGGTCCCTGGCGGCTGACCAGCAGCAGCGGCCCCCGGTGCGCCGCCGCGAGGTGACGGGCGACGAGGCTGCCCAGCGCGCCGGTGCCGCCGGTGATGAGCACGGTGCCGTGCGGGTCGAGTCCGCGAGCGGAGCCGTCGCCGGTCGGCTCGGTGGGCGCCAGGCGCTGGGCGAACAGCTCGCCGTCCCGGAGCGCGACCTGCTGTTCCCCGTGGTGCAGCGCGGTTGCGACGGCCCGGCCGATGGTTTCCGGTGCCGCATCCGGATCGTCGACGTCCATCAGCACGATCCGGTCGGGATGCTCGGTCTGCGCGGGGCGCAGCAGCCCCCACAGCGAGGCGGTGCCGAGGTCCGGTGCTTCGCCGGGGTGGACGGTGACCGCGTTGCGGGTGAGCAGCACGAGCCGCGACCCGGATTCCCGGCCCAGCCAGGCTTGCACGAGGTCGAGGAGCCGCTGGGTCCGCCGGCCCACGAGCGCCGGGATGTCGGCCGCATCCGGGTGATCGCGCTGGTCGATCACGACGACGTCGTTGTCGGGCACCGGGTCCTGCCCGGATGCGATCCAGCCCAGGTCCACGGCCTCGTCCACCTGGGCGAGGGGCCGCCAGACGAGCCGGAACAGGCGGTCGGGGGCGGTCGGGCCCGCGGTGAGGGCCTTCAGGTCGAGCCGCACGGCCGCCACCGGAAGGCCGGACTCGTCCACGACGTCGAGCTGCGCCTCGGTGGGGCCGTCGTAGCGCCACGCGGCTCGCAAGCCCGCAGTTCCGGCCTGGTGGGCTTCGCCGTCGGCGATCTCGTGGTAGAAGTCCTGGAGATCGACCGGAGCGATGTCCGCTGCGGTGGGAGTGGCGCTGCGGAGGCGACCGGATGCGTGCAGGGTCCAATCGCCGTCACCGCAGCGCGAGTGGAGGGTCAGCGCGAGGTTGTCGTCGTCGCCTGGCGTGGTGGCCAGTTGTAGCACGGTGCGGTCCTGCGGGTATCCATTGTGGATGGTCAACTCGTCGAGCACGTGCCCGAGCCGGTTGGCTGCGTGCAGCGCCATGTCGAGGACGGCGGTGCCCGTCAGCGGCGCTTCTGGCGTGATCTGGCCCGTGAAGATGGTCTGGCCGGTCTGCGGCACGTCGATGCGCGCGCTGAGCAGCGGATGGCCGGTGCTCTCGAAGCCCAGGTCCTCGGCGCGGCTCGACGGCTCCGGCGTCGCCCAGAAGTCCCGCCGCTGGAAGGGATAGGTGGGCAGGTCGAGGGTTCGGGCCGGGGTGAGGACCGCGGTCCAGTCGGGGCTGAGTCCGGTGGTGTGGGCGTGGGTGATGGCGGTGAGGTACGCGGTGGTGTCGTCGGTGCCGGGTTCGAGGGTGGCGTGGCTGGGCGTGTCGTGGGTGGTTCGGGTGAGGGTGGTGAGGGTGGTGTCGGGCCCGAGTTCGAGGTGGTGGGTGATGGTGTGGTGTCGGTGCAGCCAGGCGAGGGCGGGCGAGAAGCGGACGGCTTGGCGTACTTGGCGTGCCCAGTAGGCGGGGGTGGTGAGTTCGTCGGTGGCGGTCCCGGTGACGGTGGAGATGATCGGGATCTTCGGCGGGTGGAAGGTCAGACCCCGGGCGGTTCGTTCGAGTTCGTCGAGGATGGGCTCGCAGTGGGGTGAGTGGAATGCCCTGCTGGTATGGAGTTTCCGGGCGGTGCGGCCTTGGTTCTGCCAGTGACCGGCGATGGCCTGCACCGCGTCTGGGTCGCCGGAGATCACTGTGGACTGTGGGCTGTTGATGGCAGCGATGGAAACTCCGCTTCGTGTATCGAGGAGTTCGGGATGTGCGTCGGTGAGTTCTTGCTCGCTGGCGTTGATCCCGGCCATGACGCCGTGTGCGGGGAGGTTCTGCATCAGCCGGGCGCGTGTGGCCAGCAGTGTTGCCGCGTCGGGCAACGTGAGTACGCCTGCGAGGTGGGCGGCGGTGAGTTCGCCGATGGAGTGGCCGATGAGGTAGTCGGGGGTGATGCCGTGGTGTTCGAGCAGCCGGAACAGTGCCACCTGCAGCACGAATAGTGCGGGTTGTGCGACGAGCGTCTGCTCAATCTCGGTGTTTTGGCCGTGGAAGACGATGTCGGTGAGCGGCCGGTCCAGTCCCAGCAGCGGGTCGAGGTGCGCGCATGCTTCGTCCCAGGCTTGAGCGAAGACCGGGAACGCCTCGTGCAGTCCGCGTCCCATGCCGGGCCGCTGGCTGCCCTGACCGGACAACAACATGGCCACAGCGGTCTCGTCAACCGCGATACCCCGTGCAACGCCGGGGTGTTCTCCTGAATGAGCCAGGCTCCTCAGCCTTGTCATCAGTTCCTCGTGGTCGCTGCCGAAGATCGCGGCGCGGTGCTCGAAGGCGGTCCGGGTGGTGGCCAGCGACCACGCCACGTCGGCGGGCGACCAGTCCGCGTTCTCCATCAGCCGGGAGTGCAGCTGTTCTGCTTGTGCTTCAAGAGCTTCCGGAGTCTTCGCGGAGATGACCCACGGCACGAGCGCGCCGCCAGGGTCCACGACCACCGTGCGTTCCGCGGCCTGGGGCGGCTGTTCGAGGATGAGGTGTGCGTTGGTGCCGGAGACGCCGAAGGCGGAGATGGCGGCGCGGCGTGGCCGGTCGGTTTCCGGCCAGGGCTGGGGTTCGGTGAGCAGCGCGAGTGTGCCGCTGGTCCAGTCGATGTGCGGTGAGGGTCGGTCGACGTGCAGCGTTGCAGGCAGTTCGTCGTGGTTGAGCGCCTGCACCGTTTTGATGACACCTGCGACGCCTGCGGCGGCTTGGGCGTGGCCGATGTTGGACTTCAACGACCCCAGCAGCAGGGGCTTCTCGGCGGTGTGGTGCTGGCCGTAGGTGGCCAGCAGTGCTTGGGCTTCGATGGGATCGCCCAACGACGTCCCGGTGCCGTGGGCCTCCACCGCGTCGACATCGGCCGGGGTGAGCCCCGCGTTGGCGAGCGCTTGCTGGATGACGCGTTCCTGCGACGGTCCGTTGGGCGCGGTGAGGCCGTTGCTCGCGCCGTCCTGGTTCACTGCGCTACCCCGGATCACGGCGAGAACGCGGTGACCGTTGCGCTCCGCGTCGGAGAGCCGTTCCAGTACAACCACCCCGACGCCCTCGGACCAGCTCGTGCCGTCCGCCGAGGCCGAAAACGCCTTGCAACGGCCGTCCTGCGCGAGCCCGCGCTGGCGGCTGAACTCGATGAACACGTCCGGCGTGGCCATGATGCTGGCACCTCCGGCGAGAGCCAGGCTCGACTCGCCGGAGCGCAGCGACTGGCACGCCAGGTGGATCGCCACCAGCGACGACGAGCACGCGGTGTCCACGGTCACCGCCGGGCCTTCCAGCCCCAAGATGTACGCCACGCGGCCCGACAGGACGCTGGCCGTGGTGCCGGTGCCGACGAACGGCTCCAGCTCGCCCGGCGTCGGCTTGCGCCGCAGCACCGCCGCGTAGTCCTGGCCGTTCGTTCCCGCGAAGACGCCGGTCGGCGTGCGCCGCAGCGTCGCCGGGTCGATTCCCGCGCGCTCCAACGCCTCCCAGGAGGTCTCCAGCAGCAGCCGCTGCTGCGGGTCCATCGCCAGCGCTTCGCGCGGGCTGATGCTGAAGAACTCCGGGTCGAACGCCGCCGCGTCGTGCAGGAATCCGCCGCTGCGGACGTAGGTCCTGCCGACGGCGTCCGGGTCGGGGTCGAAGATCCCGGCGAGGTCCCAGCCGCGGTTCGCCGGGAACGGCGTGATCGCGTCGGTCCGGGAGCCGACCAGCTCCCACAACCCCTCCGGCGAATCCACGCCGCCGGGCAACCGGCACGCCATTCCCACGATCGCGATGGCCTCGCCAGCGGCCGCCTGCGCGGCAACGGGCGCGGCGGCCGGCGCCTCGGGCGTGAGCCGGCCGAGGACGTGGTCGGCGAGTGCCGCGAGCGTCGGGTGGTCGAAGGCCAGCGTCGCCGACAACCGCAACCCGGTGCTCTTGGCGAGGCGGTTGCGCAACTGGACGGCGGTGAGCGACTCGAAGCCGAGCTCCTGCAGCGGCCTGCTCGCCGGGACCGCCGCCGGATCGGCATGCCCCAGCACGGCGGCGACCTCACCGCGCACCAGCTCCACCACGGCCCGGCGTCGTTCCTTCCCGGGAAGGCCGTTGATCCGCTCGCGCAGCGCGGCGTGCGGCTCGTCGGAGCTTGCGGCCGCGTCGTGGCCGGTTCCGGCGAGGCCGGCGAAGCAGCGGGACGCGTTCGACGCGACGAACCGGTTCCAGTCGACGTCCGCGACGGCGACGACGTGGTCGTCGTTGCCAATCGCCTGCCGCAACGAGGCGATGGCCAGCTCCGGGGACATCCCGAGCAGACCCCGCCGCCGGGCGGGCTCGGCGTCGTCCGAGTCGTCCCACGGGCCCCACTCGACCGAGACCGCGCGCAGCCCGGCGGCCCTGCGCCGACGCACCAGCGCGTCGATCCAGGCGCTGGTTGCCGCCCCGGCCGCGTAGCCCTCGGCGCCCCAGGCGTCGGTCACGGCGGAGAGGACGACCAGCGTTTCGATCCGACCGTTGACGAGCAGTTCATCGAGTTGGGCGAGCTCGGTGATCGCCTGCCGCATCGCCGCTTCGACGCCCGCCGCGTCCGTGGCGGCCAGGAGCCCGGTGGCCGTTTCGCCGGGAACGATGTGGAACACAGTGCGCGCGGGGTCCGGGGTCGTGGCGATGCCGTGCTCGCCCAGCAGCTCGGTCAGGCGATCCACGCCGGGCGAAGCCCCGGTCACCAGGACGGCTTCGTCGGGCTGCCAGGGGGAATCGGTCGCTCCGGGCACCCGGGCCAGCCGCGCGACGCGGGTGCCCGCCGGCCGGATCGCGACCTGGTCCTCCGCGCGCTCGGCGAGGATCGCGGCGAGGGACGCGGCGGCCCGGCGGTCGGCGCGCAGCGGCAGGTCGACCAGCCCGCCCCAGCGGTCCGGGTGTTCGAGCGCGATCACCCGGCCCAGACCCCACAGCGCCGCGAGCTCGGAGTTGGGCGGCGCGTCGTGCTCGTCGACCGCGACCGCGCCGCGCGTCAGGCACCACAACGGGGCCGCGACACCTGCGTCGCCGAGCGCCTGGACGAGCGTGATCGTGGCGGTGACCGTGCCGAGCAGCGAGACGATGCCAGTCGGGGCTTCGTCCCGGAGGAGATCGGCCAACTCGCTCCGGGAAGGCTGGTCGTCGATCCGGATCGGGTGCGCCTCGGCCCCGGCCATGGCCTGCGCGACGGTGTCGAGCACGTCCCGCTCGGTGTCGGGTGCGCTGATGATGAGCCAATTTCCGCGTGGGGCAAGAGGATTTTCCGGTGTGGGTGCCGGATGCCATTGGGTCTCGTAGCGCCACGAGTTCAACGTGATCTCGGCGCGCTGGCGCCGTCGCCACGCCGACAGGGCGGGCACGACGTCGTGCAGCGGGGTTTCGGGGGCGATGTCGAGGGCCTTCGCGACCGCGCCCGGGTCGTTGTCCTCCACGGCGGTCCAGAAGCTCGCATCGGAGCCGGTCTCGGCGCCGCGGTCGGCCGGCGGGTCGAGCCAGAAGGACTGGCGCTGGAAGGCGTAGGTGGGCAGGTCGACGGTCCGCGTCGGGGTGAGGACCGCGGGCCAGTGCGGCGAAAGTCCGGTGGTGTGGGCGTGGGTGAGGGCGCCGAGGTAGCCGGCGGCGCCGTCGACGCCGGGTTGCTGCGTGGGGAGGCTCGGCGTCTCGTCGTGGCTGGTCAGGGCATGGGTGGTGAGCGTGGCGTCGGGCCCTAGTTCCAGGTGGTGGGTGACGCTGTGGTTCTGGTGGAGCCAGGCGAGGGCGGGTGCGAAGCGCACGGGCTGGCGTACCTGTCGGGCCCAGTAGACCGGGGTGGTGATGTCGTCGGTGCGGGTCCCGGTGACGGTGGAGATGATCGGGATCTTCGGTGGGTGGTAGGTCAGCTGGTCGGCGGTGTGCTCCAGCTCGTCGAGGATGGGCTCGCAGTGGGGTGAGTGGAAGGCCCGGCTGGTGTGCAGTTCCTTGGCGGTGCGGCCCTGGTTCCGCCAGTGCTCGGCGATGGCGCGCACGGGATCGGGGTCGCCGGAGATGACGGTGGATAGCGGGCCGTTGATCGTCGCGATCGAAACGCCGCTTCGCGCATCGAGGAGTTCGGGATGCGTCTCGGTGAGTTCCTGCTCGCTGGCGTTGATGCTGGCCATGACGCCGTGTGCGGGGAGGCTTTGCATCAGGCGGGCGCGGGTGGCCAGCAGGCGCGCTGCGTCGGGGAGCGTGAGTATTCCGGCGAGGTGGGCGGCGGTGAGCTCGCCGATGGAGTGGCCGATGAGGTAATCGGGCCGGATCCCGTGGTGGTCGAGTAGCCGGAAAAGCGCGACCTGCAGTGCGAACAGCGCGGGTTGTGCTATGAGCGTCTGCTCAACCTCATCGGGTTGCCCGTGGAAGACGATGTCGGTGAGTGGCCGGTCCAGTCCGAGCAGCGGGTCGAGGTGTGCGCATGCTTCGTCCCAGGCTTCGGCGAACACGGGGAACGCCTCGTGCAGGCCGCGGCCCATGCCGGGGCGCTGGCTGCCCTGCCCGGACAGCAGCATCGCCACACCTGGATCGCCTGCTGCGACGCCTCTTGCCACGAACGCGCTTTCCCCATCGCGGGCAAGGGTTTCCAGTCCGGCCAGAAGCTCCTCGCGGTCATCTGCGAGAACGGCGGCGCGGTGCTCGAAGACCGCTCGGGTGGTGGCCAGTGACCAGGCGACCTCGGCGGGTGTCCAGTCGTCCCGGTCGCGGAGCTGGTCGTGCAGCCGTTGTGCTTGCGCTGTCAGCGCTTCCGGTGTCTTCGCGGAGAACACCCACGGAACGGTCGATGAGACAGGATCGTCCTGTGTGGACCCATCTGGTGGTGCTTGTTCGAGGATGAGGTGTGCGTTGGTGCCGGAGACGCCGAAGGAGGAGACGGCGGCCCGGCGCGGCTGGTCGGCCTCGGGCCAGGGCTGGGGTTCGGTGAGCAGTGCGAGTGTTCCGCTGCTCCAGTCGATGTGTGTCGATGGTTCGTCGGCGTGGAGTGTGGCGGGCAGCTGGTTGTGGTGGAGGGCCTGGATCATCTTGATGACGCCTGCGACGCCTGCGGCTGCTTGGGTGTGGCCGATGTTGGATTTCAGCGATCCCAGCCACAAGGGGCGTTCGGCGGTGTGGTGCTGGCCGTAGGTGGCCAGCAGCGCCTGCGCCTCGATGGGGTCGCCCAGCGATGTCCCGGTTCCGTGGGCTTCGACGGCGTCGACATCCGCGGGCGTGAGTCCGGCGTTGTTGAGCGCTTCCAGGATGACGCGTTCCTGCGAAGGCCCGTTGGGTGCGGTCAGGCCGTTGCTGGCGCCGTCCTGGTTGACGGCGCTTCCCCGGATCACGGCCAGGATGCGATGACCATTGCGCTGGGCGTCCGACAGCCGCTCCAGCACCACGACCCCGGCGCCTTCGGCCCAGCCGGTGCCGTCGGCGTCGGCGGAGAACGCCTTGCAGCGCCCGTCCTTCGCCAGCCCGCGCTGGCGGCTGAACTCGATGAACGGGGTCGGCGTCGCCATGACGCTGGCGCCTCCGGCCAGCGCCAAGCTCGACTCCCCGGACCGCAGCGATTGGCACGCGAGGTGCATCGCTACCAGCGACGACGAGCACGCGGTGTCCACCGTGACCGCCGGGCCTTCGAGGCCGAAGGTGTAGGACACCCGGCCCGAGGCGATGCTGCCCGCGCTGCCGTTGCCGAGGTAGCCCTCGAACTCCGGGAGCACCCGGCCGGCGAGCCGCCCCGCGTAGTCCTGGTAGATCACCCCGGTGAACACCCCGGTCCGGCTACCCGGCAGCGAGCCCGGGTTGATGCGCGCGTGTTCGAGCGCTTCCCACGACGTTTCGAGCAGCAGCCGTTGCTGCGGGTCGATCGTCGCGGCTTCCCGGGGGCTGATGCCGAAGAACGCGGCGTCGAACTCGTCGGCCTCGTGCAGGAATCCGCCGCGCCGGACGTAGCTGGTGCCCGGGTTGTCGGGGTCGGCGTTGAAGAGCGTGGCGAGGTTCCAGCCTCGGTTGGTGGGGAAGCCGGTGATGGCGTCCGCGTTGTCGGCGAGGAGCTGCCACAGCTCGTCCGGCGAGTGGACACCGCCGGGCAGGCGGCACGCCATGCCGACGATGGCGATGGGCTCGTCGGACACCGAGGCACGAGCCGGGGTGGCGACTTGCTGCGCTCGAGGGAGGAGCCGCTGGCGGAGGTGGGCGGCGAGCGCTTCGGGCGTGGGGTGGTCGAAGGCCAGCGTGGTGGGCAGCCGCAGGCCGGTCGCCGTGGCGAGCCGGTTGCGCAGTTCGACCGAGGTGAGCGAATCGAACCCGAGGTCCAGGAACACGCGGCCGGCCGGAATCGACTCGGCCCCGGAATGCCCGAGAACGGCGGCGGCTTCGCGCCGGACCACTTGCAGGAGGGCCTGCTCGCGCTGGTTCTCGTCGAGGCCGTCGAGGAGCTGTTCCAAGGTCCGGTTCGGACGCCGTTTGCTGGCCTGCCGGGGTTTGAGATCGCCGAGGATCGCCGGGGCGTTCCGAAGCCGCGACGTGTCGAGGCGCAGCGGGACGAGCCATGGAGCCGGCCGCCTGCAGGCCGCGTCGAAAGCAGCCGCGCCGCCGTCCGGATCGAAGGGCAGGGCGCCGATGCCCGCCATGCGCTGGTGGTCGGCATGCGCGAGGTGCTGGGTCATGCCTCCGCTGGTGTTCCAGGGTCCCCAGGCCAGGGAGTGCGCAGGGAGTCCGTGGGTGTGGCGGTGCTGGGCGAGCGCGTCGAGGAAGGCGTTGGCGGCGGCGTAGTTGGCTTGGCCGGGGTTGCCGAAGATTCCTGCCGCTGACGAGTAGAGGACGAAGAACGCCAGGTCGTGGTGCCGCGTGGCGAGGTGGAGGTGCCAGGCCGAGTCCACTTTGGATTCGGCAACGGTGGACAGCTGCTCCGCGGTGAGGGCGTGCAGCGGCGCGTCGCGGAGCACGCCGGCGGCGTGGACGACGCCGGTCAGCGGGCGTTCGGCGGGAATGTCGCCGATCAGTGCGGAGAGCTGGCGCTGGTCGGTGACGTCGCAGGTGGCGATGGTGACCCGGGAGCCGAGCTCATCGAGTAGAGCTTCGGCGTTGGGTGCGGCCGGGCCTTGGCGGCTGGTCAGGAGGAGGTGGCAATCGGGGTGCTGCGCGGCGAGGTGCCGGGCGAGAACGCTGCCCAGCGCGCCGGTGCCGCCGGTGATCAGGATGGTGCCGCGTGGATCGGGTGCTGCGGGCACGGTGAGCACGAGCTTGCCGGTGTGACGCGCGTTGGCGAGGTAGCGGAACGCCTCCGGGGCCTGCCGGATGTCCCACGCCGTGACCGGCAGCGCGGTGAGCCGGCCGCGTTCGAAGAGGCCGGTGAGATCGGCCAGCATGCCCTGCTGGTGAGCGGGATCGATCTCGGAGAGGTCGAAGGCGTGGAAGTGCAACCCGGGATGGTCGCCGGGGTCGCGGAGGTCGGTCTTGCCGAGCTCGATGAAGTGCCCGCCCTCGTTGAGCAGGTCGAGCGAGGCGTCGAGGAGTTCCCCGGTGAGCGAGTTCAGCACGACGTCGACCGAGGGGAACTGCGTCGCGAAGTCCGGCGTGCGGGACGAGGCGATGTGATCTGCGGGAATGCCGAGCTCGCGCAGGAGGGCCCACTTGGTGGGGTGTGCGGTGGCGTAGATGTCGGCGCCGCAGTCCTGGAGGAGTTGGACGGCGGCCATCCCGACACCGCCTGCTGCGGCGTGCACCAGGACCTTCTGTCCGGGATGGACGGTCGTGAGGTGGCGCAGGGCGTAGTAGGCGGTCAAGAACACCGCAGGAGTTGCGGCGGCCTGGGCGAAGCTCCACCCGTCGGGCACCGGCGCCAACAGCCGGTGGTCGGTGACAGCCAGCGGGCCCATCGCGCCGGGCAGGACGCCCCACACCCGGTCGCCGACCCGCAGGCCGGGCACGTCGCCGGCGATCTCGGTGATCACTCCGGCGCCCTCGACGCCGAGCGGCGGGGTGCCGGGGTACATGCCGAGGGTGTTGAGGACGTCGCGGAAGTTCACGCCGACTGCCCGCACGGCGACCCGGACCTGACCGGCCGCGAGCGGTGCCTGCGCCTCCGGGAATTCCGCGAGGTGCAGGTTGTCGATGCTGCCGCGCTCGGACACGTCCAATCGCCACGACATCGAGTCCGGGGCCGCCAGCTCGTTCCGCGCGTCGGCGCGGACCAGCCGGGGCACGAACACGGCATCGCCGCGCACCGCGATCTGCGCCTCACCGTGCCGCAGAGCTGCTTCGACGGTGCGCCGCAGCTCCTCGTCATCGCCGCTGGAGTCGGTGTCGACGAGCGCGAAGCGGCCGGGGTGCTCGTTCTGCGCCACCCGCAGCAGGCCCCACAGCGGCCCCGTGACCAGGTCCGGGACTTCGCCCGGCTGCACGGCCACCGCACCGCGGGTCACCAGCACGAGGCGCGTTCCGGCGAGGTGCGGTGCCGCCAGCCAGGCCTGCAGTTCCGCTACCACCCGCTGCGATACCTCACCGACGAGCCGCGCGACGTCGTCGTCGGCGGCGAGGCCGCGCTGGTCGAGCACCGCGATGTCCGGAGCCGGCTCGCCGGATGCGACGGCATCGCTCAGCGCTGCCACGCCCGAGTCGATCAGCGCCCAGCGCGACTGAGGAGCGTCGGTGTCGTCGAACGCCTGCGGCACCCAGTCCAGGCGCAGCAGGCCGTTGTCCTCCGGGACCGCGTTCGACACTCGCCGAAGTGCGAGCGATTCGATGGTGGCGACCGGAAGTCCATCGTGGTCGACCAGGTCGAGCTGGAACGTGTCGGCCCCGGAGTGCCGGAGGCGGACCCGGAGACCGGTCGTCGCGGAGCCGTGGATGCGCACGCCCGACCACGAGAAGACCAGGCGGGTTCGGCGGTCCTGCGAATCGCCACCGATCAGCCCGGCGTGCTGCGCGGCGTCGAGGAGAGCGGGGTGGACCGCCCAACCGCTGGGGCTGTGATCGTCGGGGAGCGCGACTTCGGCGTAGACGTCGTCGCCGTGCCGCCAGGCGGTGTGGAGCCCTTGGAAGGCCGGCCCGTAACCGAAACCGTGGTCGGCGAGGCGGTCGTAGAGGTCGCCGACGTCGACCGGTGTCGCACCCGCCGGTGGCCAAGCAGCGAGATCCACAGTGGACGAGTTCTCGGGAGCGGTGACGAGCGTGCCGGTGGCGTGGCGCGTCCAGACCTCTTCCGCCCCCGGAGCACGGGAGTAGAGCGCGACGGTTCGCCGACCGTCGTCCTCGGCGGTGATGGCCATGTGGAGCACGACGTGCCCGTGGTCGGGAAGTTCGAGCGGCGTGTGGAGGGTGAGTTCATCGACGGCGCAGCCGAGTTGTGCGGCCGCGTGGAGCGTCATGTCGAGGAACGCGGTGCCGGGGAGCAGGACGTTGCCTTGGACGGCGTGGTCGGCGAGCCAGGGGTGCGAGTCGAGCGAGACGCGGCCGGTGAGGGTGGTTTCGCCGGTGTGGGGCGTGGTGATTCGTGCGGTGAGCAGGGGATGGCCGGTGGTGGCCATGCCGAGCTGTTCCGGGCGTCCCGCCGCCGGCGGGTTGAGCCAGTACCTCTCGTGCTGGAACGCGTAGGTCGGCAGGTCGAGAACCCGGCTTTGCGGGAGGAGCGCGGCCCAGTCGAGGCTGAGTCCGGTGGTGTGCGCGTGGGCGAGCGCGGTGACGTAGCTGGTGGCCTCGTCGGTGCCGGGGTTCAGCGTGGCGTGGCTGGGCGTGTCGTGAGTGGCGCGCGCGAGGGCGGTGAGGGCGGCGTCGGGCCCCAGTTCGAGGTGGTGGGTGACGCCGCGGTGCTGGTGCAGCCAGGCGAGGGCGGGCGCGAAGCGGACGGCCTGACGCGCCTGGCGGGCCCAGTAGGCCGGGGTCGTGATGTCGTCGGTGGGGCTTCCGGTGACGGTCGAGATGATCGGGATCTTCGGCGGGTGGAAGGTCAGACCCCGGGCGGTTCGTTCGAGCTCGTCGAGCAGCGGCTCGCAGTGGGGTGAGTGGAATGCCCTGCTGGTGTGCAGTTTCCGGACGGTGCGGCCTTGGTTCTGCCAGTGACCGGCGATGGCCCGAACCGGATCTGGGTCGCCGGAGATCACTGTGGACTGTGGTCCGTTGATGGCGGCGATGGAAACTCCGCTGTTCGGGTCGAGGAGTTCGGGATGTGCGTCGGTGAGTTCTTGCTCGCTGGCGTTGATCCCGGCCATGACGCCGTGTGCGGGGAGGTTCTGCATCAGCTTGGCCCGTGCAGCCAGCAAGACGGCCGTGTCTTCCAGGGTGAGCACACCGGCGACGTGGGCGGCGGTGAGTTCGCCGATGGAGTGGCCGATGAGGTAGTCGGGGGTGATGCCGTGGTGTTCGAGCAGCCGGAACAGTGCCACCTGCAGCACGAACAGTGCGGGTTGTGCGACGAGCGTTTGCTCAATCTCGGTGTTTTGGCCGTGGAAGACGATGTCGGTGAGCGGCCGGTCCAGTCCGAGCAGTGGGTCGAGGTGTGCGCATGCTTCGTCCCAGGTTTGGGCGAAGACCGGGAACGCCTCGTGCAGTCCGCGTCCCATGCCGGGCCGCTGGCTGCCCTGACCGGACAACAGCATGGCGATGCCCGGGTTGTCCACCGAAGCGCCGAGCGTCACCGCATCGCTTGCCTCAGCCCGTGCGATGGCTCCCAGACCTGACAGCAAATCCTGCCGATCAGTGCCGGTGATCAAGGCGCGGTGCGGGAAGTGGGTGCGGGTCGTGGCCAGCGACCGGGAGACCTCGGCAGGCGTCCACCCGTCCCGGCCGCGGAGGTGGGTGTGCAAGCGTTCGGCCTGCGCTTCAAGGGCCTCTGGCGTTTTCGCCGAGATCACCCACGGCACCACTCCAGCGCCCGCGTCAGCCTCTCGTTCGCCCTGTTCGACGGCACCTCGGGGTGCCTGTTCGAGGATGAGGTGTGCGTTGGTGCCGGAGACGCCGAAGGACGAGACGGCGGCACGGCGCGGGCGGTCGCCTTCGGGCCAGGGCCGGGATTCGGTGAGCAGCGCAAGGCTGCCGCTGCTCCAGTCGATATGAGGTGAGGGTTCGTCGGCGTGGAGCGTGGCGGGCAGCTCTTCGTTGTTGAGCGCCTGCACCACTTTGATGACGCCTGCGACGCCTGCGGCGGCCTGGGTGTGGCCGATGTTGGACTTCAGCGAACCCAGCCACAAGGGACGTTCGGCGCTGTGGTGCCTGCCGTAGGTCGCCAGGAGCGCTTGCGCTTCGATCGGGTCGCCGAGCGAGGTCCCGGTCCCATGGGCTTCGACGGCATCGACGTCGGCGGGCGTCAGTCCGGCGTTGGTGAGCGCCTCTTGGATGACGCGCACTTGCGACGGTCCATTCGGTGCTGTGAGGCCGTTGCTGGCACCGTCCTGGTTCACCGCGCTACCGCGGATCACGGCGAGTACGCGGTGTCCGTTGCGCTGCGCGTCGGAGAGGCGTTCCAGCACCACGACGCCGGCGCCTTCGGCCCAGCCGGTGCCGTCGGCGTTGGCGGAGAACGCCTTGCAACGCCCATCGCGAGAAAGCCCCCGTTGGCGACTGAACTCGACGAAGATCCCCGGCGATGCCATCACGGTCACCCCGCCCGCCAGGGCGAGCGTCGATTCCCCGGATCGCAGCGATTGGCAGGCGAGGTGCATGGCCACCAGCGAGGACGAGCAGGCGGTGTCCACGGTGACCGCCGGGCCCTCCAACCCGAGCGAGTAGGCGACCCGGCCGGACACCACGCTCAGCGCCTTTCCGGTGAGGAAGTAGCCCTCGAAACCCTCCAGCGGTTCGCGCAGCGGCGGGCCGTACTCCGGCAGCACCGTTCCCGCGAACACCCCGGTGCGGCTGCCGCGAAGGCCACCGGGGGCGATGCCGGCGTTCTCGACGGCCTCCCACGAGGTCTCCAGCAGGAGCCGCTGCTGCGGATCCATCGCCGTCGCCTCGCGCGGGCTGATCCCGAAGAACGCGGCATCGAAAGCCGATGCGTCCCGGAGGAATCCGCCGTGCCGCACGTACGACTTCCCGGCGGCGTCCGCATCCGCGTCGTACAGCTCGTCCGCGTCCCAGCCGCGATCGGCGGGGAACTCCGAGATCGCGTCGGTGCCGGTGCGAACCAGCTCCCAGAGCTCGTCCGGAGAGGTGACGCTGCCGGGGAAGCGGCATGCCATGCCCACGATCGCGATCGGCTCGGCCGCGTCGTCCTCCGTCGCGCGCAGCCGGTTGCGCGTGTCGTGCAGCTCAGCGGTGACCCGAGCGAGCAGGTGTCGCATCTGATCGTCGGTGGTCATGCGCAGCAACCTCTTTCTGCCGGTCAGCTGATGCCGAGCTCGCGGTTGATGAATTCGACGATTTCCTCGTTCGACGCGGATTCGAGCC
The DNA here is from genome assembly GCF_053605825.1 of Saccharopolyspora sp. NPDC003752. Lineage (NCBI taxonomy): Bacteria > Bacillati > Actinomycetota > Actinomycetes > Pseudonocardiales > Pseudonocardiaceae > Saccharopolyspora > Saccharopolyspora sp. NPDC003752. Next base: position 314,270 of record NZ_JBSGJZ010000004.1, read on the forward strand.
GCGCGGCGACCCCGTCCGGTCGCGGAGCACCGGGCAGCCAGGATTCGGCGATCGCCGCCAGCCGCCGACTGTCCACGTCGGACATTATTTGCCCGGAAAGCGCGGATTCCAGGCCGTCGAGCGCCGCCGAGATCGAGGGTGCCGGGACGAGGTCGGCGTGCAGCCGATCGACCAGCGCTTCCGCCGTGGGATGGTCGAACAGGACGGTGACCGGCAGCTGAAGGCCGGTGATCGAGTTGAGCCGGTTGCGGAACTCCACCGCGGTGATCGAGTCGAAGCCGAGTTCCTTGAACGGCTGACCGGGCGCGATCCGCTGCGGCTCCGAGTGCCGAAGCACGATGGCGGCTAGGGATTGCACGGCTTCCAAGAGGATCTTCCGCTTCTCGCCGCCCGGCGCGGCGGCCAGCCGTGCGGCGAGGTCGCTCGGCCGGCCTTCCGCACCGCTCACCGGCTCCGCGGACGGTTCGCGCCGGAATAGCACGATCGAGGTCTCGTCGTGATCGAGCGCCTGCTTCAGGGCGCCCGAAACGGGAGCAGCGCCGGGACTCCAGGTCATCGAGACCGCCGTTAGCCCGTGCTCCCGTCGCCGCCGGGCGACCGAGTCCAACACCTCGCCGACGGCGCTGCCGGTGGTCGAGAGGAGCACGAAGGCATCGAGATCGTGGCCGCGAGTCAGCTCGTCCAGGTTCAGCGCACCGCGAGGTTCTGAGAGCGGCGACCCCGCGATGTGCAGGACCGTCCGCAGCGGATATTGCTGCGGGATCGAGGACAGCACTTCATCGAGCCCGGCGCGATCGGTCGGGGCGCAGCGGGCGACGGTCACCTTGGCGCCCCGCTCGGTCAGCGCGGCTTCGAGCTCGATCGGGTCGGGCTGCTCGGGGTTGACGAGCAGCACCAGGTGCTCCGCTCCGCGCCGGGCCAGCCATTCCGCGAGGTGCAGCCCGCTCTCGGACGTGCAGTCGGTGACGAGCGCGGTATCGCGCGGGCACCAGTCGCGAACGGGCCGAGCGCTGTCGACCGGCGCGTGGACCAGTCGCCGGGCGAGGAGACCGGCCTCGCGAAGGGCGAACTCGCCACCGGGCTGCGACAGGCAGCCGACCAGATCGGCGGGCGAGAGCTCGTCCGGATCTGCGGGGAGGTCCAACAGGCCGATGCCTGGGCGCTCGCCGACGGCCTCCCGCGTCAGCCCGAGCAGGAGCGCCCGGTCGAGATCGGCCGCAGGTTCGGACGGGCACGTCGAGGCAGCCCCGCTCGTCAGGAACCACAACGGCGTGTGGAAACCGGCCTGCACCAGAGCATCGGCAGCGACCACGTGGCGTGCGGGCTGCGGTCGCTCGGTCAGGGCGAGCAGGGACACGACACCGTCGAAAGGTCCCTGCGTGGCAAGCACTTCCGGAATGGCGGCTCCATCGATCGTCAGGTGCCGCACGGTCGCGCCACCAGCGGTCAACGCGTCGGACACGACGTCCCGCCATCGGCGCGCGACATCGGGCGGCGAAACGACCAGCCAGGTCCCACCGGGTCGCCGGGGCGGCGTGGGAACGGGATGCCAAGCGACGCGATGCCGAACCTCGTTCAGGCCGTCGTGCTGCGGCCCGTCGAGCCAGTAGCGCTCGCGCTGGAAGGGATAGGTCGGGAGTTCGACATGCTCGCGGGCGGGCAGGACGGCCTGCCAGGTGATCGGCGCGCCGTGGACCCACAGGTGTGCGGCGTTGGTGAGGAGCGTGTCGGTGCTGGGGTGGTCGCGGTGCAGCGTGCTGGCGGTGACCACGTCCGGCAAGGCGGTGATGTGGTGGGTGAGCGTGGGGTGCGGGCTGGGTTCCAGGTAGACCCGATGTCCGGTGGTGTGGAGCTGGGTGATGGTGTCGTGGAAGTTCACGGTGGTGGCGAGGTTGGTGTACCAGTAGTCGGCGTCGAGTCCGGTGGTGTCCAAGGACTCGCCGGTCACGGTGGAGTGGAACGGGATTTCGGCGGTCTGCGGGGTGAGTCCGGCGAGTTGTTCCAGCAGTGGTTGCCGGAGGGTGTGGACGTGGTGGCTGTGGGAGGCGTAGTCGACGGGCAAGATCCGCGAGCGCACTCCTTGGTCGGTCAGAGTGTTGTGCAGTGTGCGGATGGCGTCGGTGTCGCCGGAGAGGACGGTGGCGGTGGGGCTGTTGATCGCGGCGATCGAAACGCGTTCCGGGTCGAGATGGGGGCGGAGATCATCGACGGAGAGCGGGACCGACAGCATGCTGCCGTGTCCGGCGAGGTGGGTGCGGATCAGCTGGGATCGCAGGGCGACGATGCGTGCGGCTTGGTCGAGGTTGAGTGCGCCTGCGATGTGTGCGGCGGCGATTTCTCCTTGGGAGTGCCCGATGACGGCGGCGGGCCGGACCCCATAGGACTGCCAGACCCGGGTCAGGGACACCATGACGGCGAACAGCGCCGGCTGGATGATGTCGACGCGGTCCAGCGGGGATCCCTTGCGCAGCAGATCGGTGACCGACCAGCTCTGGTACGCCGATAGCGCCTGATCGCATTCGGCCATGGCTGCGGCGAAAACGGGGTTGGTGTCGAGCAGCTGGCGGCCCATGCCGGGCCATTGGCCGCCCTGACCGGGGAAGACCATGACGATGCGATCGGTGTCGTGGGCCGGTGGCTGCGTGCGCCGGATGATGCCCGGTGCCTCGGTGCCGCCGGCGAGATCGCGCAGATGTTGCAGCAGGTCGTGCCGATCCTTGCCGAGGAGGACGGCGCGGTGCGCGAAGCCGCTGCGCTTGCTCAGCGCCGCTCCGACATCTACAGGCGCCCAGTCCTCGCTCGCGGACAGATGCTCGTGCAGCCGCGCCGCGAATGCCTCAAGCGCCTCCGGCGTCTTCCCGGAGACCACCCACGGCACCGGATCATCCCCAGCACCAGAAGCACGATCCACAACCACCGCACGTGGACTGTCCTGTGTGGACTCCGTATCACGAGTCGGCAGTTCGAGGACGAGGTGCGAGTTTGTGCCGGAGACACCGAAGGACGACACGGCGGCCCGGCGCGGCCGGTCGACATCAGGCCACGGCCGGGATTCGGTGAGCAGCGCGAGCGCACCGCTGCTCCAGTCGACGTGCGGCGACAGTGCCTCGACGTGCAGCGATGCGGGCAACTCGCCGTGCCGGAGGGCCTGGACCATCTTGATGACGCCGCCGACCCCGGCCGCGGCCTGGGTGTGGCCGACGTTGGACTTCAGCGACCCCAACCACAACGGGCGTTCGGCGGTGCGGTGCTTCCCATAAGTCGCCAGCAGCGCTTGCGCCTCGATCGGATCCCCCAGCGAAGTGCCGGTGCCGTGTGCTTCGACGGCATCGACATCGGCGGGCCCCAAACCCGCGGCCGCCAGCGCCTTCAAGATCACCCGCTGCTGCGAAGACCCGTTGGGCGCGGTCAACCCGTTGCTCGCACCGTCCTGGTTGACCGCGCTGCCCCGGATCACCGCCAGCACGGGATGGCCGTTGCGCTCGGCGTCCGAGAGCCGTTCCAGCACCACGACTCCGACGCCCTCGGCCCAGCTGGTGCCGTCCGCCGCCGCGGCGAACGGCTTGCACCGGCCATCCGGGGACAGGGCGCGCTGCCTGCTGAACTCCACGAACATGGTGGGCGTGGCCATGAGGGTGGCCCCGCCGGCCAACGCGAGCGTCGACTCCCCGGCCCGCAGCGACTGGCAGGCGAGGTGGATCGCCACCAACGACGACGAACACGCGGTGTCCACCGTGACCGCCGGGCCTTCCAGCCCGAGCGTGTAGGACACGCGGCCGGACGCCACGCTGCCCGCGCTCCCGTGGCCCACGTACCCCTCGAACTCGGCCGGGATGAGCGGCACCAGCCGCGACCCGTAGTCCTGGTACATGACGCCGGTGAACACGCCGGTCGGGCTGCCGTCCAGCGACAGGGGATCGATGCCCGCGTGTTCGAGCGCCTCCCAGGAGGTTTCCAGCAGCAACCGCTGCTGCGGGTCGATGGCCGGGGCTTCGCGCGGGCTGATGCCGAAGAACGCGGCGTCGAATTCCGCTGCGTCGTGCAGGAATCCACCCTCCCGGACGTAGCTCGTCCCGCGGTGCTCCGGGTCCGGGTGGTACAGCGCGTCGAGGTTCCAGCCCCGGTCGGCGGGGAAGCCGGAGATCGCGTCCCGGCCGGCCGCCACGAGCTCCCACAACTGCGCGGGCGAGGCGACACCGCCCGGGAACCGGCACCCCATCCCGACGATGGCGATCGGCTCGGGGAGCGCGCTCAACCGCTGCCGCGCCTGCCGCAGCTCGGCAGTGACGCGCTTGAGGTAGCTGCGGAGCTTCTCCTCGTTCGACATCGCGATGTCCTCCTCCTTCGGGGCGCTCGGGTCAGGACTGTTCGAGGTCGCGGTCGATGAGTTCGAAGATCTCCTCGTCGGACGCCGAGTCGATCGAGTCGTCGGCGGTGCCGCGTTCGCCGTGGTGCGTCCCGAGCAGTGCGGTCAGCCTCGCCACGACCTCGTTCCGCGAATCGGCGTGCAAGGGGAGCGTCGCCAGGACGTCTTCGAGATGGCTGAGCGCGGACAGCACGGACGTGGCGTCGCCGTCCCCGCCGATCAGCTCGGCGCGCAGGTGCGCGGCCATCTTGTGCGGCGTCGGGTGCTCGAAGACGAGGGTGGTGGGCAGCCGCAGGTCGGTCGCGGTGGCGAGCCGGTTGCGCAGCTCCACCGAGGTGAGCGAGTCGAAACCGAGCTCCAGGAACGGGCGATCGGCGGGGATGTCGTCGAAGCCGGTGTGCCCGAGAACGGCGGCGGCGTGCATCCGGACGACTTCCAGCACGGTGCGGTGCTGGTGCTGCTCGGGCATCCCCTGCAGCAGGGCGGTGAGCGGCTCGGCGTTCCGCGGCTGCGCCTCCCTGCGCTGCTCGGGGATTCGGTCGGCGAGCGACGCGGGGGCCTGCTGGCGCCGGAGCGCCTTCGGGTCGAGCTTGATGGGCAGCAGCATCGGCTCGGAACTGCCGAGCGCCTCCTCGAACAGGCGGATCCCGTCCTCTGGCTCGAACGGCAGGGCGCCCGTGTTCGCCATGCGTTGCTGGTCGGCATGCGTGAGGTGCTGGGTCATGCCGTCGCCGGTGTTCCAGGGGCCCCACGCGAGCGAGTGCGCGGGAAGCCCTTGGGCACGGCGGTATCGGGCGAAGACGTCGAGGAAGGTGTTGGCGGCGGCGTAGTTGGCCTGGCCGGGGTTGCCGAGGAATCCGGCGGCGGAGGAGTAGAGGGCGAAGAACGCGAGGTCCTGCCGCCGGGTGGCGTGATGCAGGTTCCAGGTCGAGTCCACTTTGGATTGCAAGACCGAGCTGAGCTGATCGGCGGTGAGCGCGTGCACCGGTGCGTCGCGGAGGACGCCTGCGGTGTGGACGACGCCGGTCAGCGGGTGTTCGGCGGGGATGCCGTCGACCAGCTCGGTGAGTTGGCGGGCATCGGTGACATCGCAGGCCGCGATGGTGACGGCGGCTCCGAGTGCGGTCAGCTCGCCGCGGAGGCTCTCGGCGTTGGACGCGGCCGGGCCCCGGCGGCCGGCGAGCAGGAGGTGGCAGCCGGGGTAGCGGGTGGCCAGGTGCCGGGCCACGACGCTGCCGAGTGAGCCGGTGCCGCCGGTGATGAGGATGGTGCCGCGCGGATCGGGTGCGGTGGGCATGGTGAGCGCGAGTTTGCCGGTGTGGCGGGCATTGCTGAGGTGCCGGAACGCCTCTGGCGCTCGGCGGATGTCCCACGTGGTCAGCGGTAGCGGGGTCAGGCGGCGTTGATCGAACAGATCGGTGAGATCGGTGAGCATGGCCTGCAGGTGGGCCGGGTCGACCTCGGTGAGGTTGAAGGTGTGGTAGTGCAGCCCGGGGTGTTCGGCCGGATCTCGGGGGTCGGTCTTGCCGAGTTCGATGAAGTGCCCACCGGGTGTGAGTAGCTCCAGTGAGGCGTCGAGGAGTTCTCCGGTGAGCGAGTTCAGGACGACGTCGACCGAGGGGAACTGTGTGGCGAAGTCCGGTGTGCGGGAGGATGCGATGTGATCTGCGGGGATGCCGAGTTCTCGTAGGGTTGCCCATTTGGTGGGGTGTGCGGTGGCGTAGATGTCGGCGCCGTAGTGCTGGAGCAGTTGGATGGCGGCCATGCCGACACCGCCTGCTGCGGCGTGCACGAGGACCTTCTGTCCTGGTTGGACTCCCACCAGGTGGTGGAGGGCGTGGTAGGTGGTGAGGAAGACCGCAGGAGCGGTGGCGGCCTGGGCGAAGCTCCACCCGTCGGGCACCGGCGCCAGGAGCCGGTGGTCGGTGATCGCGAGCGGCCCCATCGCTCCGGGCAGAAGGCCCCACACCCGGTCGCCGACCGACAGGTCGCCGACATCCCCGGCGATCTCGGTGATCACCCCGGCGCCCTCGATGCCCAGCGGCGGAGTGCCGGGGTACATGCCGAGGGTGTTGAGGACGTCGCGGAAGTTCACGCCGACCGCCCGCACCGCGACCCGGACCTGACCGGCCGCGAGCGCCGCCTCGGCCTCCGCGAACTCCGCGAGGTGGAGGTTGTCGATGCTGCCGCGCTCGGTCACGTCCAGCCGCCAAGCACCGCTCTTGGGCGGTGTCAGCTCCTGCCGGGAATCGGCGCGGCTCAAGCGGGGTGCGAACATCGCACCTCCCCGCAGCGCGAGCTGCCACGAGCCCGAGGCGATGGCCCTCCGCAGCAGATCCGGCACGTCCTGCTGGGAAAGATCGTCGGTGTCGACGAGCAGGATGCGGTCGGGGTGCTCGTTCTGGGCCACCCGCAGCAGGCCCCACAACGGCCCCGTGACCAGGTCCGGCGTCTCACCCGGGTGCACCGCCACCGCGCCTCGGGTCACCACCACCAGGTGGGTCGCCGACTGCTCCGGACCCGACAGCCACTCCTGCACCCGCCCCAGGACCTCCTGCGCCAGGCTCTCCACCCGGGCCGGAACGGACCCGCTGCCCGCAGGCGACCGGTAGTCGAGCACCAGCGCCTCGGGGGCCGCGTCGCCGGGTTCGGCGGAGTGCGGCACCCAGTCGACGTGGAACAGCTCGCCGCTGCGCCCGCCGGTCGACCGCCGAAGGGTCAACGACCCGATGGTCGCCACCGGACGCCCGGTGTGGTCGGCCATGGCGAGCGCCATGGTGTCCTCGCCGGTGTGGCGCAGCCGGACGCGAAGCCGCGAGGAACCGGCGAGGTGGAGGCGGACATCCGCCCAGGAGAAGACCAGTCGGGTTCGGCCGTCGCCCCGGTCGTCGCCGATGACGGCGGCGTGCTGCGTGGCGTCGAGGAGCGCGGGGTGGACCGTCCAGCCCTGCGCGCTGTTCTCGTCGGGCAATGCGACCTCGGCGTAGACGTCGTCGCCGAGCCGCCACGCGGAGTGCAGGCCGCGGAACGCCGGGCCGTAGTCGAAGCCCTGCCCGGCGAGCACGTCGTACAGATCGCCGACGTCGACGGCGACCGCACCCTCCGGAGGCCAGACCGTCAGGTCCGGGGCGTCGTCGCCCTCGGCGCTGCTGGCGGTGGCGGTCGCGTGGCGGGTCCACGACTCGCCCTCGCCGCGTGAATGGATCGACAGGCTCCGCCGGCCGTCGTCGTCAACGGCCGTGGCGGTCACGTGGAGCGCGATGTGGCCGTGCTCCCGGAGTTCGAGGGGCGTGAGGACGGTGAGGTCGTCCAGTTGATGCCCGAGCTCGGTGGCGACGTGGAGCGCCATGTCGAGGAACGCGGTGCCGGGCAGCAGGACGGCGCCCTGGACGGCGTGGTCGGCGAGCCAGGGGTGGTCGTCGAGCGAGACGCGCCCGGTGAAGATCACCTCGCCGGTGTCGGGGACATCGGTGCGCGCGGACAGCAGCGGGTGCCCGCTGCTGTCCAGCCCGAGCATCTCGGGCCTTCCGGCGGAAGCCGTCGGGCTGAGCCAGTACCGCTGGCGCTGGAAGGCGTAGGTGGGCAGGTCGAAGGTCCGGGCCGGGGGCAGGAGGGTGGCCCAGCGCGGGCTGAGTCCGGTGGTGTGCGCGCAGGTCAGGGCCGTGAGGTACGCGGTGGTGTCGTCCGTGCCGGGCTCGAGGGTGGCGTGGCCGGGCGTGTCGTGGGTGGTCCGCGCGAGGGTGGAGAGCGTGGTGTCGGGCCCGAGCTCGATGTGGTGCGTGACGGTGTGGTTCTGGTGCAGCCAGGTGAGCGCGGGGTGGAACCGGACGGCCCGCCGGATCTGGCGGGCCCAGTAGGCCGGTGTCGCGATGTCGTCGGTGGTCGTCCCGGTGACGGTGGAGATGATCGGGATCGTCGGCGGGTGGAAGGTCAGCGCCTGGGCGGTCTGTTCGAGCGCGTCGACCAGCGGCTCGCAGTGGGGCGAGTGGAAAGCGCGGCTGGTGTGCAGTTCCCGGGTGGTGCGGCCTTGATCCCGCCAGCGTTCGGTGATGGCCCGCACCGGTCCGGGGTCGCCGGAGATCACGGTGGACTGCGGGCTGTTGATCGCGGCGATGGACACGCCGCTGTCCGGGTCGAGGAGTTCCGGGTGGGCAGCGGTGAGCTCGTCTTCGCCGGCCTGGATGCTCGCCATGACCCCGGTGCTGGGCAGGGTGCGCATCAGCTGAGCCCGCGCGGCCAGCAGGCGCGCTGCGTCGGGGAGGGTGAGTACGCCTGCGAGGTGGGCGGCGGTGAGTTCGCCGATGGAGTGGCCGATGAGGTAGTCGGGGGTGATGCCGTGGTGTTCGAGCAGTCGGAACAAGGCGATCTGCAGTGCGAACAGCGCCGGCTGTGCGATCAGTGTGTCTTCGACTTCGTCGGGGTTGCCGTGGAAGACGATGTCGGTGAGTGGCCGGTCCAGTCCGAGCAGCGGGTCGAGGTGTGCGCATGCTTCGTCCCAGGCTTCGGCGAACACGGGGAACGCCTCGTGCAGGCCGCGTCCCATGCCGGGGCGTTGGCTGCCTTGCCCGGACAGCAGCATCGCCACGTGGTTGCGGCGGGTCGTGGCCAAGCCGCGGATGATCCCGTCCGCGTCCCGGCCACGGGCCAGATCATCCAGCCCTGCCAGCAATTCCTCGCGGTCGGAGCCCACGATCGCGGCGCGGCGCTCGAAGGCGGCCCGGGTGGTGGCCAGTGACCAGGCGACCTCGGCGGGCGTCCAGTCGTCCCGTTCGTGGAGCTGGTCGTGCAGCCGTTGTGCTTGTGCTGTCAGGGCGTCCGGTGTCTTCGCGGAGATCATCCACGGGACCTGAACCGAGTCCGTGACGTCCTGTGTGGACTCCTTCGGTGGTGCTTGTTCGAGGATGAGGTGTGCGTTGGTGCCGGAAACGCCGAAGGACGAGACCGCGGCACGGCGCGGCCGGTCGCCTTCCGGCCAGGACCGGGACTCCGTGAGCAGCGCGAGCGCGCCGCTGCTCCAGTCGACGTGGGTCGACGGTTCGTCGGCGTGGAGCGTGGCGGGCAGCTGGTCGTGCCGGAGGGACTGGATCATCTTGATGACGCCTGCGACGCCTGCGGCTGCTTGGGTGTGGCCAATGTTGGATTTCAGCGATCCCAGCCACAAGGGGTGTTCGGCGGTGTGGTGCTGGCCGTAGGTGGCCAGGAGCGCTTGGGCTTCGATGGGGTCGCCCAGCGATGTCCCGGTTCCGTGGGCTTCGACGGCGTCGATGTCGGCGGGGGTAAGTCCGGAGTTGGCGAGTGCTTGCTGGATGACGCGTTCCTGCGACGGACCGTTGGGCGCGGTGAGACCGTTGCTGGCGCCGTCCTGGTTGATCGCGCTGCCGCGGATCACGGCCAGCACGCGGTGACCGTTGCGCTGGGCGTCCGAGAGTCGCTCCAGCATCACGACCCCGACGCCTTCCGACCAGGTGGTGCCGTCCGCTGCGGCGGAGAACGCCTTGCAGCGCCCATCCCGCGCCAGGCCCCGTTGCCGGCTGAACTCCAGGAAGATGCCCGGAGCCGCCATGATCGTCACCCCGCCGGCCAGCGCCAGTCTCGCCTCGCCGGAGCGCAGCGACTGGCACGCGAGGTGCATCGCCACCAGCGACGACGAGCAGGCGGTGTCCACTGTGACCGCCGGGCCTTCCAGCCCGAGGGTGTAGGCGACCCGCCCCGACATGACGCTCGGCGTCGTGCCCGTGAGCGCGTGCCCGGAGGAATCCGGCGCCACCTGGTGCAGCGGCGGACCGTAGTCCTGCGCGGTCGCACCGACGAAAGTGCCAGTGGCGGTGCCGCGGAGCGTTGCTGGATCGATTCCGGCGTGCTCGATCGCTTCCCACGTGGTTTCGAGGAGCAGGCGCTGCTGGGGATCCATGGCGAGCGCCTCGCGCGGGCTGATGCCGAAGAACGCCGGATCGAACTCCGCCGCGTCCAGCAGGAATCCGCCCTGCCGGCAGTACGTCGTCCCCGGGTTGTCGGGATCGGGGTGGAAGAGGCGCTGGAGGTCCCAGCCGCGGTTCGCCGGGAAGTCCGAGATCGCGTCCGTGGCGGAGGCGACCAGGTCCCAGAGCTGGTCCGGCGATGCGACACCGCCCGGCAGCCGGCACGCCATGCCGACGACCGCGATCGGCTCGCGCTCGTCGACCTGCGCGGAGTCCGGTGTGGACCGTGCGCTCGGCTCGCCCAGCAGCAGTTCCAGCAGGTGGTCCGCGAGCTGGGTGGGCGTGGGGTGGTCGTAGACGAGGGTGGCGGGGAGGGAGAGCCGGGTGGTGGCGGCGAGTTGGTTGCGGAGCTGGATCGCGGTGACGGAGTCGTAGCCGATCTGCTGGAACGTGTGGTGGGCGGGGATCGAGTCGGGATCGGCGTAGTCGAGGACGGCGGCGGCGTGCCGGATGACGTGGTCGATGAGGTGGGTGTGCCGTTGGTGCGCGGGAAGCTGGGCGAGCTCCTGGCGAAGCTTGGCGGTCGATGTCGTATCGCCCTTGGGGCGGCGGATGTCCTCGCTCTCCGCCATGCGGGTGGTGGTCGGTGCGAGCCAGAACCGTTCGCGCTGGAACGGGTACGTGGGGAGGGCGATGCGCTCGCGTGCGGGCAGGACGGCCTGCCATGCGATGGGTGTGCCGTTGGCCCAGAGGTGCGCGGCGTTGGCGAGGAGCGTGTCCGTGCTGGGGTGGTCGCGGTGCAGCGTGGTCGCGCTGGTCGCGTCGGCGGCGATGGTGTTGATGTGGTGCGTCAGCGTGGGGTGCGGGCTGGGTTCGAGGTAGGTGTGGTGCCCGGAGGCGTTCAGCCGCGTGATGGTGCGGTGGAATTCGACGGTGGTGGCGAGGTTGGTGTACCAGTACTCGGCGTCGAGTCCGGTGGTGTCGTGCGCCTCGCCGGTGACGGTGGAGTGGAACGGGATTTCGGCGGCTTTCGGAGTGAGTCCGGCGAGTCGTTCCAGCAGTGGTTGTCGGAGGGTTTCGACGTGGTGGCTGTGGGAGGCGTAGTCCACCGGTAGCACGCGGGATCGCACACCTCGGTCGGTGAGCGTGGCGTGGAGGCTGTGGATGGCGTCGGTGTCGCCGGAGAGGACGGTGGCGGTGGGGCTGTTGATCGCGGCGATGGAGACCCGTTCGTCGAGGTGGGGCTGGAGGTCGTCGACGCAGAGTGCGGTGGAGAGCATGCTGCCGTGTCCGGCGAGGTGGGTGTGGATGAGCTGGGATCGCAGGGCGACGACGCGTGTGGCTTGGTCGAGGTCGAGTGCGCCTGCGATGTGCGCGGCGGCGATTTCTCCTTGGGAGTGGCCGACGACGGCGGCTGGTCGGACCCCATGGGATTGCCAGACCCGGGTCAGGGAGACCATGACGGCGAACAGCGCGGGTTGGATGACATCGACCCGAGCCAAGGCGTCGCCGTTGCGGAGCAGGTCGGTCACCGACCAGTCCTGATATCTCGACAACGCTTGGTCGCATTCGGTCATGGCGGCGGCGAACACCGGGCTGGTGTCGAGCAGTTCGCGGCCCATGCCGGGCCATTGGCCGCCCTGGCCGGGGAAGACCAGCACCACGCGGTCCGGATCCGGCGTCATGGGGCCGGTGCGCTGCATGATCCGGGGGGAGACCTCGCCGCGGGCAAAGGCGTGCAGCTCGTTCAGCAGCTCGTCCCGGTCGCGCCCGAGGACCACTGCTCGGTGTTCGAGCGCGGCACGGGTGGTGGCCAGCGACCATGCCACGTTCGAAGGCGTCCAACCGGAGTCCCGCGCCAAGTGGTCGTGCAGCCGTGCTGCTTGCGCCGCGAGGGCCTCGGGCGTCCTGGCGGAGACCACCCACGGAACCAGATCACCAGTACCGACGACCTCCGCACGTTCGCTGTCCTGTGTGGACTCTTCTGCTGGTGCCTGTTCGAGGATGAGGTGTGCATTGGTGCCGGAGACGCCGAAGGAGGAGACGGCGGCGCGGCGTGGCCGGTCGGCTTCCGGCCACGGCTGTGGCTCGGTGAGTAGCGCGAGTGTGCCGCTGCTCCAGTCGATGTGCGGTGAGGGTTCGTCGGCGTGCAGCGTTGCGGGCAGTTCGTCGTGGTGGAGTGCCTGCACCATTTTGATGACACCAGCAACGCCCGCGGCGGCCTGGGTGTGGCCGATGTTGGACTTCAGCGACCCGAGCCACACCGGTCGTTCGGCGGTGTGGTGCTGGCCGTAGGTGGCCAGTAGTGCTTGGGCTTCGATGGGGTCGCCCAGCGATGTCCCGGTTCCGTGGGCTTCGACGGCGTCGATGTCGGCGGGGGTGAGTCCGGCGTTGGCGAGTGCTTGCTGGATGACGCGTTCCTGCGATGGCCCGTTGGGCGCGGTGAGGCCGTTGCTGGCGCCGTCCTGGTTCACCGCGCTACCGCGGATCACGGCGAGAACGCGGTGACCATTGCGCTGCGCGTCGGAGAGGCGTTCCAGCGCTACGACCCCGGCGCCTTCGGCCCAGCTGGTTCCGTCTGCGTCGGCGGAGAACGCCTTGCAGCGGCCGTCCTGCGCGAGCCCGCGCTGGCGGCTGAACTCGATGAACATGCCGGGCGTGGCCATCACGGTCACCCCGCCGGCCAGCGCCAGGCCCGACTCGCCCGACCGCAGCGACTGGCAGGCCAGGTGCATCGCCACCAGCGACGACGAGCACGCGGTGTCCACTGTGACCGCCGGGCCTTCCAAGCCCAGCAGGTACGCCACGCGCCCCGAGATCGCGCTGGAGGTCGTGCCGGTCAGGACGTGCCCTTCCACGTCCTCCGCCGCGTTGTGCAGTCGTGCCCCGTAGTCCTGCGGGATCGCTCCGACGAAGACGCCGGTCGGGCTGCCGCGCAGTTCGTCGGGGTCGATTCCCGCGTTTTCCAGGACTTCCCAAGTGGTTTCCAGCAGGAGCCGCTGCTGGGGGTCCATGGCGAGCGCTTCGCGCGGGCTGATGCCGAAGAACGCCGGGTCGAACTGGTCGGCGTCGTGCAGGAATCCGCCATGGCGCGCGTACGACTTCCCCGACGCGTCGGGGTCCGGGTCGAAGAGGTCGTCCAGGTTCCAGCCGCGGTTGGTGGGGAAGCCGGAGATGGCGTCGGCACCGGACGCGACCAGCTGCCACAGTTCGTCCGGCGAATGCACGCTGCCGGGAAGCCGGCAGGCCATGCCGACGATGGCGATCGGCTCGTCGTCGGCGCGCCGCGTCGTCCTCGGACCGGGCCGGGTCTTCGGGCGATCGGCCAGCAGGAGGGTGCCCAGCCGGTCGGACAGCGCCCAGGGCGTGGGGTGGTCGAAGATCAGTCCGGGCGGCAGGGAAAGCCGGGTGGCGGCGGCGAGCCGGTTCCGCAGCTCCACCGAGGTCAACGAGTCGAATCCCAGGCTCTTGAAGCTCGACCGCGAGTCGATGCTCGCCGGATCGGAGTGACCCAGAACCGCAGCGGCGTGGGCTTGGACGAGCTCCAGCACCACGCGGTGGCGCTGCGCCTCGGGAACGGCCGCCAAACGACCGGCCAACGACGACGGTGCCGCCGCCCGCCGCGTTCGGGTCCGGCCGGGAGTCAGGTCGCTCAGCAACGCGACCGGCCGGCTCTTGCTGTCGAGGCGGAGCGGCACCAGGTACGGGTCCGGGCTGCCGCCGGCTTGGTCGAACAGGCGGAGGGCCTCGTCCGGATCGAGGAAGTGCATCCCGATGTCCGCCATGCGCTCCCGCTCGCCGCGGGTGAGGTGCTGCGTCATGCCGCGGTCGGTGCTCCAAGGGCCCCAGGCGAGCGAGTGCGCGGGAAGCCCTTGGGCGTGGCGGTGTTGGGCGAGGGCGTCGAGGAAGGTGTTGGCGGCGGCGTAGTTGGCCTGGCCGGGGTTGCCGAGCAGTGCGGCGGCGGAGGAGTAGAGGGCGAAGAACGCGAGATCGTGCTGCTGCGTGGCGTGGTGCAGGTTCCAGGAAGAGTCCACTTTGGAGTTCAGCACCGCGGCGAGCTGCTCGGCGGTGAGCGCGTGTACCGGGGCGTCGTGGAGGGCGCCGGCGGCGTGGACGACCCCGGTGAGCGGCCGGTCGTCCGGGATGGTGTCGAGAAGTCGTTGCACGGCAACGGAATCGGCGAAGTCGCAGGACTTGATGCTGACGTCCGCCCCGAGGGCTCGCAGCTCGTCGCGGAGCTGTGCCGCCCCCGGTGCGGCTGGGCCTTGGCGGCTGGCCAGGAGGAGGTGCGCTGGGTGTTGTGCGGCGAGGTGCCGGGCGAGGACGCTGCCGAGGGAGCCGGTGCCGCCGGTGATGAGGATGGTGCCGTGGGGTTCGGGTGGGGTGGGGATGGTGAGCGCGAGTTTGCCGGTGTGGCGGGCGTTGCTGAGGTGCCGGAAGGCGTCTGGGGCTTGCCGGATGTCCCACGCGGTCACCGGCAACGGAGCTAGGGCACCGCTGGCGAATAGGCGGATGAGGTCGCCGAGCATGGCCTGGAGGTGGTCGGGGTCGACCTCGGTGAGGTCGAAGGCGTGGTAGTGGAGCCCGGGGTGTTCGGCGGGGTTGCGGGGGTCGGTTTTGCCGAGTTCGATGAAGTGCCCGCCCTCGTTGAGCAGGTCGAGTGAGGCGTCGAGGAGTTCTCCGGTGAGTGAGTTCAGCACGACGTCGACTGAGGGGAATTGTGTGGCGAAGTCCGGTGTGCGGGAGGATGCGATGTGATCTGCGGGGATGCCGAGTTCTCGTAGGGTTGCCCATTTGGTGGGGTGTGCGGTGGCGTAGATGTCGGCGCCGTAGTGCTGGAGGAGCTGGATGGCGGCCATGCCGACGCCGCCTGCTGCGGCGTGCACGAGCACGCGCTGCCCGAGCTGGACCCGTGCGAGGTGGTGGAGCGCGTGGTACGCGGTGAGGAACACCGCGGGCATGGCCGCGGCCTGGGCGAACGTCCAGTCCCGCGGTACGCGGGCGAACACCCGGTGATCGCCGACCGCGAGCGGGCCCATCGCGCCGGGCAGCATGCCCGCGACCCGGTCGCCGACCGACAGGCGATCGACATCGGGGGCGGCCTCGGTGACGACACCGGCGACCTCGATGCCCAGCGGCGGGGTGCCGGGGTACATGCCGAGGGCGTTGAGGACGTCGCGGAAGTTCAGCCCGACGGCCCGCACCGCAACCCTGACCTGACCAGCCGAAAGCGGCTCCTCGGCTTCCTCGAATGCCGCCAGTTGGAGGTTGTCGATGCTGCCGCGGTCGGTCACGTCCAACCGCCACGCGCGGCCCTCGGGCGGGGTGAGGACCTCCTGGGTGCGCGTCAGCCGGGGCGCGAACACCGAATCGCCGCGCACCGCGATCTGCGATTCGCCCTGGCGCAGGGCAGCGCCGACGACTTGCCGCAGCCCGTCGTGATCGGTGTGCGCGTCGGCATCGACGAGC
Organism: Saccharopolyspora sp. NPDC003752; assembly: GCF_053605825.1. NCBI lineage: Bacteria > Bacillati > Actinomycetota > Actinomycetes > Pseudonocardiales > Pseudonocardiaceae > Saccharopolyspora > Saccharopolyspora sp. NPDC003752. The sequence goes on from NZ_JBSGJZ010000004.1 coordinate 330,023, forward strand.
AGGATCCGGTCGGGGTGCTCGTTCTGCGCCACCCGCAGCAGGCCCCACAGCGGGCCGGTGACCAGGTCCGGAACCTCTCCCGGCTGCACCGCCACCGCGCCCCGCGTCACCAGCGCCAGACGCGTCTCCGCCCCGTCCGACAACCAGCTCTGCACCTGGTCCAGCGCTTCCCGGGTGACTCGCGCAACGGACGCCGGGACGTCCTCGGACGGCTCGATCGCGCGGAAGTCGGCCAGCACCACATCGGGGCGCGGATCGCCGCTCTCCGCGTGCAGATCCGCGTTCAGCTGCGTCCACTTCAGACGGAGCAGCTCGGCGTCCCGGCCGCCGGTGGTCGTGGCCGGCCGCAGGGTCAGGGCCTCGACCTCGGCCACGGGATCGCCGGTCTCGTCCGCGGCGGCGATGCGGATCGTGCCGGAACCGACCGGCCGGATGCCGACCCGGAGACGCTGCGCGCCCCGCTGGTGGAGCCGGATTCCGCTCCAGGAGAAGGGAAGGAGCGCGTCGTGGGAGTCGCCGAGCCTCGGCAGCAGGGCCGCCTGGACCGCCGGATCGAGCAGTGCGGGGTGGATCGCCCAGCCGCCTGCGCCGGCCTCTTCGGGCAAGGTGACCTCGGCGTACAGGTCGTCGCCGTCCTCCCACAGGGCTCGGAGCCCCTGGAACGCGGGCCCGTAGTCGAGGCCGTGGTCGCCGAAGATGTCGTACGCATCGGACAGATCCACCGGCGTGGCGTGCTCCGGCGGTGTGGTCTCCGGGAAGTCACCGCGAGGACGTTGCGCGTCGACGCTCAGAACACCCGCAGCGTGCTGGACCCAGTCCTGGGCTTCGTCGTCGGCCGACTCGCGGGAGTGGATGGTGACATCGCGATTTCCGGACTCGCTCTCCGGCGCGATCGCCAGGCGCAGCGCGAGGTGCCCGTGGGCGGGCAGCGCGAGCGGTGTGTGGAGGGTGAGTTCTGCGACGGCGCAGCCGACTTGCGCGGCCGCGTGCAACGTCATGTCGAGTAGCGCGGTGCCTGGGAGCAGCACGGTGTCCTGGACGACGTGGTCGGCCAGCCAAGGCTGCGTTTCGAGTGAGATCCGCCCGGTGAAGACCGTCTCGCCGGTCTGCGGCATGTCGACGCGTGCGGCGAGCAGCGGGTGCCCGGTGCTCGCCAGCCCCAGCACCTCGGGGCGTCCGGCCGACCGTTCCGCGTTCAGCCAGTACCGCTGGTGCTGGAAGGCGTAGGTGGGGAGGTCGATGGTCCGGCTCGGCGGGAGGAGCGCGGGCCAGCGGACCGGGAGGCCCGTGGCGTGGGCACCGGCGAGGGCGGTGACGTAGGCGGTCGCGTCGTCGGTACCGGGGCGCAAGGCGGGGTGGCCCGGTGTGTCGTACGTGGTGCGCGCGAGGGTGGTGAGGGTCGCGTCGGGCCCGAGCTCCAGATGATGGGTGACGTTGTGGTGCTCGTGGAGCCAGGCGAGGGCGGGCGCGAAGCGGACCGGCCGACGTACCTGGCGTGCCCAGTAGGCCGGGGTGGTGAGCTCGTCGGTGACGGTCCCGGTGACGGTGGAGATGATCGGGATCTTCGGCGGGTGGAAGGTCAGCTCGCGGGCGATGCGTTCGAGCTCGTCGAGCAGCGGCTCGCAGTGCGGCGAGTGGAAAGCGCGGCTGGTGTGCAGGTCCCGGACGGTGCGGCCCTGACCGCGCCAGTGCTCGCCGATGGCGTGGACGGCGTCGGGATCACCGGAGACGACGGTCGACTGCGGGGCGTTGACCGCGGCGATCGAGACGCCGCTGCGCGGGTCGAGGAGTTCGGGGTGCGCGTCGAGTAGTTCCTGCTCCGCTGCCTGGATCCCGGCCATGACCCCGTGCGCGGGGAGGGCCTGCATCAACCGGGCCCGCCCCGCGAGCAGGGCGGCGGCGTCGGGCAGGGAGAACACCCCGGAGAGGTGCGCGGCGGTGAGCTCGCCGACGGAATGGCCGATGAGGTGGTCCGGCACGATGCCGTGGTGTTCGAACAGCCGGAACAACGCGACCTGCAGCGCGAACAGCGCAGGCTGAGCGACCAGCGTTTGTTCCACCTCGGCGTCATCGCCGTGGAACACGATGTCGGTGAGCGGGCGGTCCAGGCCCAGCAGCGGGTCCAGGTGCGCGCACGCTTCGTCCCAGGCGCGGGCGAACACCGGGAACGCCTCGTGCAGCCCACGGCCCATGCCGGGACACTGGCTTCCCTGGCCGGACAGCAGCATGGCGAGGCTCGGCTGATCTGCGGCGATGCCTTGAACGATGTCCGAAGCGTCCCCGGAACGAGCGAGGGTTTCCAGTCCCGCCAACAATTCCTCGCGGCCGGTGCCGACGATCGCAGCCCGGTGCGCGAAGGCGGTGCGGGTGGTGACCAGCGATCGAGCCACCTCGGCCGGCGTCCAGTCGTCCCGGTCGCCGAGGTGGGAAAGCAAGCCTTTTGCTTGCGAGGCAAGAGCTTCCGGCGTTTTCGCGGAGATCAACCACGGCACGGCGCCCGAATCCGCGGTCGAGATCGGAGTGTCCGCTGTGGATTCCGCAGTCGGCGGCTGTTCGAGGATGAGATGTGCGTTGGTGCCGGAGATGCCGAACGACGAGACGGCGGCGCGACGCGGCCGTTCGCCCTCGCGCCACGGCCGAGGTTGATCGAGCAGTGCGACGGCGCCGCTGCTCCAGTCGACGTGGGGTGACGGCTCGCCGGCGTGCAGCGTGGCGGGCAGCTCTTCGTGGTGGAGCGCCTGCACCATCTTGATGACGCCGGCGACACCGGCAGCCGCTTGGGTGTGGCCGATGTTGGACTTCAGCGATCCCAGCCACACCGGCTGTTCGGGGCTGTGGTGCTTGCCGTAGGTGGCGAGCAGTGCTTGGGCTTCGATCGGATCGCCCAACGCCGTGCCCGTGCCGTGGGCCTCCACGGCATCGACGTCGGCGGGCGTGAGCCCGGCATTGGCCAAGGCCCGCAGGATCACCCGCTCCTGGGCAAGCCCGCTCGGCGCGGTCAGGCCGTTGCTGGCGCCGTCCTGGTTGATCGCGCTTCCCCGGATCACCGCCAGGACCCGGTGGCCGTTGCGCACGGCCTCCGACAGGCGCTCCAACACCACCACGCCGACGCCCTCGGCCCAGCTGGTTCCGTCGGCGTCGGCGGAGAACGCCTTGCAGCGCCCGTTCTGCGCGAGCCCGCGCTGGCGGCTGAACTCGATGAACATGCCGGGCGTGGCCATCACGGTCACCCCGCCGGCCAGCGCCAGGCCCGACTCGCCCGACCGCAGCGATTCGCAGGCCAGGTGCATCGCCACCAGCGACGACGAGCACGCGGTGTCCACTGTGACCGCCGGCCCGTGCAAGCCCAGGGAGTAGGCGATCCGCCCGGACAGGATGCTCGGCGTGGTGCCCGTCAGCGCATGCCCCTCGCCGGACTGGTCCAGGCGAGGCCCGTAGTCCTGCGCGGTCGCGCCGACGAACGTCCCGGTCGACGTGCCGCGCAGCGCCGCCGGATCGATCCCGGCGCGCTCCAGCGCCTCCCACGACGTTTCCAGCAGCAGCCGCTGCTGGGGGTCCATCGCCAGCGCTTCGCGCGGACTGATGCCGAAGAAGGCCGGATCGAAGGCCGCCGCGTCGTGCAGGAATCCGCCCTGCCGGGCGTAGGACTTGCCGGCCGCGTCCGGATCCGGGTCGAAGAGGGCGTCCAGGTCCCAGCCGCGATCGGTGGGGAACCCGGAGATCGCGTCCGCACCGGAGGTGACGAGTCGCCACAGGTCCTCCGGCGACCGCGCGCCACCGGGCAGGCGGCAGGCCATGCCGACGATCGCGATCGGCTCATCGCCGGCCGACGTGCCGACCGCGGTCGGCTCCCCACCACCGGCCCCGGCGAGCTCCGCGCGCAGGTGATCGGCCAGTTCGACGGGCGTCGGGTAGCTGTAGAGCGCCGCGGTCGTCAGCCGGAGCCCGGTGGCGGCGGAGAGGCGGTCGCGCAGCTCCACCGTCCCGAGCGAGTCGAAGCCGAGCTCGCGGAGCGTGCGTCGCGGCTCGACGTCCTCGGGCGAGGAATGCCCCAGGATGACGGCGGCCTGGGAGCGCACGAGCTCCAGCGGGTCCAGCTCGCTCTTGGTCCCGGGTGCCGCGACCGCCTCGTCGTCGGTCGCCTCCTCGTCCAGCCAGTACCGCCGCCGCTGGAAGGCGTAGGTCGGCAGGTCGACCCGCCGGCCTGCGGGCAGCACAGCCGTCCAGTCGACGGGAACGCCGGTCGTGTGCGCGCGGGCGAGGCAGGTCAGCACGCTCTCGGGTTCCGGAAGATCCGGGTGCAGCACCGGGATGGCCGGGAGCTCGCCGTGCACCTCGCGCGCGAGCGTCGTGAGGGTCGTACCCGGGCCGAGTTCCAGGTGGTGGGTCGCTTCGTGGTTGCGGTGGAGCCAGGCCAGCGCCGGGTGGAACCGGACGGGATCGCGCAGCTGGCGCACCCAGTAGCCCGGCGTCGTGATCGCATCGCTGCGATCGCCGGTCAGGGTCGAGATGATCGGGATGCCCGGCCGGTGGTAGGTGAGCTGTGACGCGGTCGACTCGAACTCGTCGAGGATCGCGTCGCAGTGCGGTGAGTGGAAGGCACGGCTGGTGCGCAGCCACCGGACGTGGCGGCCCGCCTGGCGCCAATGCCGCAGGATCGCGTCCACCGGCTCGAGCTCACCGGAGATCACCGTGCTGTCCGGCGCGTTGAGCGCCGCGATGGCTACGGTGCTCGCCGGGTCGGCGAGTTCGGGGTGGGACCGGGTGAGTTCGGCTTCGGTCGCCTGCACGGCGGCCATGACGCCGGAGGCGGGCAGCGACTGCATGAGGCGCGCGCGGGCGGCGACCAGCGTCGCCGCGTCGGGCAAGGTGAGGATGCCGGAGACGTGTGCCGCGCTCAGCTCGCCCACGGAGTGGCCGATGAGGAAGTCGGCGCCGATGCCGTGCGCTTCGAACAGCCGGAACAGCGCGACCTGGAGCGCGAACAGGGCGGGCTGCGCGATGAGCGTCTCGTTCAGGGCGTCCTGGCTGCCCGCGAAGACGACCTCGGTGAGCGGGCGGTCCAGGCCGAGCAGCGGATCGACGTGCTCGCACACCTCGTCCCACGCTTCGGCGAATTCGGGAAAGGCGCGGTGGAGTTCGCGTCCCATGCCGGCTCGTTGGCTGCCCTGGCCGGAGAACAGCATCGCGACGCCGATGCCGCTCGCCGCCACGCCGCGCACGAGCCCCGGACCTTCGCAGCCCCGCGCGAGTTCTTCCAGCCGGGCGAGCAGTTCTTCTTCGTCGCGGCCGAGGATCGCGGCGCGCTGCGCGTGCTGGCTCCGCGTGGTCGCCAGCGACCATGCCACGTCGGACGGAGACCACTCCCGGTGCTCGCGGAGGTGTGCGTGCAGCCGGGCCGCCTGCGCGCGCAGCGCTTCCGGGGTCTTCCCCGAAACCAGCCAGGGCGCGGTGCCGGTGATGTCGCCGGGCTCGCCGGTCTTGGTGGCGGGCGGCTCCGTCACGACGAGGTGGCAGTTCGTGCCGCCCATGCCGAAGGAACTCGCGCCCGCCGTCAGCGGCCGGTCCGGCCGGGGCCACGGCCCGAGTTCCCGCTGGACCGCCAGGTTCAGGGAATCCAGCGGAATAGCGGGATTCGGCGTCTCGAAGTTGAGGCTCGGCGGCAGCATGCGGTGCCGGATGGCCAGCGCCACCTTGAGCAGGCCGACGATGCCCGCAGCGCCCTCCAGGTGCCCGACGTTCGTCTTGGCGGAGCCGACCGGCAGGGGAGAGCCGGGCGGCCGGACGGAGCCCAGCGCCGCGCCGAGCGCCGAGGCCTCCACCGGATCGCCCACCTTCGTGCCCGTGCCGTGCAGCTCGACGTACTGCACCTCTGCCGGGTCCACACCGGACGCCGCGTACGCCGCGCGGATGACTTCCCGCTGTGCCAACGAATCGGGCACCGTCAGGCCGTCGCTCGCGCCGTCGTTGTTGACCGCTCCGCCGCGGATCACGCAGTAGATCGGATCGCCGTCGGCCACCGCCCGCGCCAGCGGCTTGAGGACGACCACGCCGCCGCCTTCGCCGCGCACGTATCCGTTGGCGCGGGCGTCGAAGGTGTAGCAGCGGCCGTCCGGCGACAGGCCGCCGAACTCCTCCACGCACTCCGAGCTCTCCGGAGCGAGGATGAGGTTCACGCCGCCCGCCAGCGCCAGATCGGTCTCCCCGGACCGCAGGTTCTCGCAGGCGAGGTGCACGGCCACCAGCGACGACGACTGCGCGCTGTCGACGACCATGCTCGGGCCGCGCAGCCCCAGGGCGTACGACACGCGATTCGCGATGATGCCGCGCTGCAGGCCGGTCGAGGTGTGCCGGTCGATCGCCCGCGGCGCGCGGCGGTGCAGCAGGGTCGCGTAGTCGTCGGCCGAGCACCCGAGGAACACGCCGGCCCGGCTGCCCCGGATCCGGTCCGCGACGAACCCGGCGTCTTCGAGCGCCTCCCAGGCCAGCTCCAGGGCCAGCCGCTGCTGGGGATCCATCGCACGGGCCTCGCGCGGCGAGATGCCGAAGAAGTCGGCGTCGAAGCCGTCGACGCGATCGAGGAACCCGCCCCGGCGGGTGGCCCCGGACGCATCGGGGCCGCAGCGGTCGGCGGGGGCGTCGGCGATCGCGCTGCCGCCGTCCCGCAGCAGCCGCCACAACGCGCGCATGTCCGCTGCCTTCGGGAGCCGACATGCGGCGCCGATGACGGCGATCCCGTCATCGGCGGCCGAACGATCTCCTATTCCTGCGCGGTCAGATCCGGGTACCAAGTGAACTCCCTGTCGGCTCGTTCAACACGCGGGTTCCGGGGCCGGGCGCAGGTGCTCAGCCGAGGCTGGTGTTGTACAGACCCGTCAGGGTGATCTCGGTGAGGCCTTCCGGGGAGTCGCACTTCGCCGGGTCGATCCGGCCGATGGTGTTGTTCTCGATGATGTGGCCCTTGAGCTCGCCTTCGGTGACCCGGCCCACCGACCGCTCGATGATGACGTCCCCGGCGATCTGGAACGTGCTCACGAACTCCATCACGCTGGTGCGCTCGGACTGGTCCTGGGTGGTCCAGCGCACGCGGTCCTTCACCCACACGATCGCGGACTCGCAGTCGCCCTTGCCCTTGACCTCGACCTCGTGGGCCTTCGTGCCGGTGATCGGCAGGGTGGAGACGCACCGCCCGCTGTGCCCGCCCTCGACGTAGCTGAAGGTGATCTCCTGCTCGGTCCGCTTGAGGCCCGGCGTGATCTTCAGCGTCGCGGTTCCGCTGCACGATTCGCCGTGCACCGGTTCGTCGGCGTTCGCCGCGGACAGCGCGGTCGGCCCGCTCGAGACCACCAGCGTTCCGGCGGCCAGCAGACCGGCGGAGAGGCTCGCCAACACCCACTTGCCCCGACGGCCGATCAGCGGCGCGGCTTTCTCGTTCGGCCGGGGCGCGTTGCTGGGGGTCTGGGCCTTCATGGGAGGGGCTCCTTCCGGGGTGAATGCGGGAGATCCGCCCCATTTCTAAGCCACCCAAGAAGGTTTCTCGACCGATCATGCCCGATCGAGAAGGCAGCTCACTCGTCTTCGTTGTCCTGCCCGGAAGGGCGGTTACGGTTCGCAATGATGATGCCGAGATCGCTTCATATATTGTTGCGGTGCAATGGTTTTCAGCCTTTCGATGAGGTGATCCGTTCTGGTGCGCCCAGCGGGGGGCCGTGTGGTAGTCCTGGGTGGTCCGTGATCGCAGCACAGCGCTTGGAGATGCGGTGCGCGCCATCCAGATTTCCCGGTACGGCGGGCCGGAAGTGCTCGTAGAGGAACAAGTGCCGGATCCGGCATCCGGCAGCGGTGCGGTGGCCATCCGGGTCAGCGCCGCCGGCGTCAACTACATGGACACCATGTGCACGGCGAATTCCTACCTCAAGCCGGTCGAGCTGCCCTACGTCCCGGGCGGTGAGGTGGTCGGCCGCACCGCCGACGGGCGGCGCGTCCTCGCCATGATGGACGGCGGCGGGTACGCCGAGCTGGTCGTCACGTCCTCCCCGTTCGTCGCCGAGGTCCCGGACGGCGTCGACGACCACCAGGCCGTCGCGCTCGGCGTCCAGGGCCTGTCGGCCTGGCACCTGCTGCGCACCTGCGCGCGGATCGTCCCCGGCGAGTCGGTGGTGGTGAACGCGGCCGCGGGCGGGGTGGGATCGCTGCTGGTCCAGCTGGCGAAGCTGTTCGGGGCGGGCCGCGTGGTGGCCGCGGCGTCGAGCCCCGACAAGCGGGCTTTCGCGATGGCCGTCGGCGCCGACGTCGCCGTGGACGGCGCGGCCGAGGGCTATCGCGACCGGGTCGTCGAGGCCAACGCCGGGCGGCCGGTGGACATCATCTTCGACGCCACCGGCGGGGCGGTCTTCGACGCGGCGCTGGACGCGCTCGCCCCGCTCGGGCGGATCGTCACCTACGGCGTGGCGTCCCACGTGCTGCCCGCCCCGATCGCGACGGCGCAGGTCATCGAGCGCACCGTTGCGGTCGGTGGGTTCTGGCTGCCGCAGGTGATCTCGTTGCCTGGGAGGTTCCGGGAGCCGCTGGCGGAGCTGTTCGCCCTCACCGCCGCCGGCCGGCTGCGTCCGGCGATCGGCGGCGTGTACCCGCTCGGCGAGGCGCGGCGCGCGCACGAGGACATGCTCGGTCGGCGGACGCGCGGCAAGCTCGTGCTGGAACCGTGACACCGCTGCCCACCATCGTGCGGGTGCCGACCCCATCGGTGGTGGTGGACCGATTTCCCGGTGGCGCGAACGAGTTCCGGCGTCTCGCGGTAGCCGGGATTCCGGACGTGAGCCGCCGCAGACGATCTCGCGACGGGATTTCCTGTTGCGGTGAAGAGGTTTTTCCTTTCACCGCCGCTCGCGGGCTTGCCCGCATTCGCACGGCGAGGCGGTGCCCGATGCCCGAAGATGGGGCGGGCGCCGATCACCCCGCGAAGTCCGGTGCGGTTCCGGTTGAAACCGCGGGTTCTGCTCGTGCCTCGCCGGAATCCCCGGCGGCAGGACCGATCGGGTCAACGATTCGCCGAAGCCGGGAGGTTGAAGTTGACTGCCACCGCCGCACCGCGGCTGATCGCCGAACGAGCCCCGGATCCCCGCCTACCGGTCGCGCGGCTGGCGCTGCTGCTCGACCGCGATTCCGCCACCCCGCTGCACCCGCCGGACGACAGCGGGGTGGCCGCGGTGACGGGGCGGATCGACGGTGCCCGGGTGATCGCGTACTGCACGGACGCCACCAGGATGGGCGGCGCGCTGGGTGCGGACGGGGCGCGGCGCATCGTCGATGCCATCGACCGCGCCGTCCGGGACCGGTGTCCGGTGATCGGGCTGTGGCATTCCGGCGGTGCGAAGCTCGCCGAGGGTGTGGAATCGATGGACGGCGTAGGCCAGATGTTCGCCGCGATGATCCGCGCTTCCGGCCGGGTGCCGCAGATCTCGGTCGTGCTCGGGCCGGCGGCCGGTGCCGCGGCGTACGGGCCGGCGCTGACCGATGTGGTGATCATGGCGGCCGACGGGCGGCTGTTCGTCACCGGGCCGGACGTGGTGCGCAGCGTCACCGGTGAGCAGGTCGACATGGCCGGGCTCGGCGGTCCCGCGGCGCACGGGCAGAAGTCGGGCGTCGCGCACGTGCTGGCCGACTCGGAGGTGGACGCCTGCACCAGAGCTCGCCGGATCACCGGCCTCCTCGCCCAGCAGGGCGCTTTCGACCTGCGTGCCGTGGCGGAGCGCAAGGATCTGCGGTCGTTGCTGCCGGCTGCCGCCAACCGCGCCTACGACGTGCACCCGCTGGTGCGCGAGATCCTCGATGCCGCCAGCGGCTTCGACGAGTTGCAGCAGAAGTGGGCGCCCAACGTGGTCACCGGCCTGGGCCGGCTCGGCGGGCGCACCGTGGGCGTCGTCGCGAACAACCCGTTGCGCAAGGGCGGCTGCCTTGATTCGTCGTCGGCGGAGAAGGCGGCGAGGTTCGTGCGGATGTGCGACTCGTTCGGCGTGCAGCTGCTGGTCATCGTCGACGTGCCCGGCTATCTGCCCGGCGTGGACCAGGAATGGGCCGGCGTGGTGCGCCGCGGCGCCAAGTTGCTCTACGCCTTCGCCGAATCAGTGGTGCCGCGGGTGACGCTGGTGACCCGGAAGGCATATGGCGGCGCCTACATCGCGATGAATTCCCGCGCGCTGGGCGCGAGCGCGGTGTTCGCCTGGCCGGAGGCCGAAGTGGCGGTGATGGGGACCGAGGCGGCGGTGGGGATCCTGCACCGCAAGAAATTGTCCGCAGTGGACGATGAAGACCTGCGGATGGCGCTGCGGGCCGAGCTCGTCGACGAGCACGAGCGCCTCGCCGGCGGCGTCGGCCGCGCGCTTGACATCGGCGTGGTGGACGAGGTGATCGATCCCGCGGACACCCGGCGCCGGGTCGCCGCGGCGCTCGCCGAGGCCGCCGCCGGCCGCGGCCACCACGGCAACATCCCGCTTTGACCGGAGGAAGAACGGTGACTGTTCCAGCACGCGGCGGCCAGTTGTGGATCCGCCGCTTCCACCCTGCACCCGACGCCGGGGTCCGCCTGGTCGCGCTGCCGCACGCGGGCGGCTCGGCCAGCTTCTACTTCCCGCTGTCCCGCGCGCTCGCGCCGCGGGTCGAGGTGCTGTCGGTGCAGTATCCCGGGCGCCAGGACCGGTTGGCGGAGCGCTGCATCGACGACATCGGTGAGCTCGCGGACCGGCTCGCCGCCGAGCTGCGGCCGTGGGCGGACCGTCCGCTGGCGCTCTTCGGCCACAGCATGGGCGCGGCGGTGGGCTTCGAGGTGGCGCGCCGCCTGGAGGTCGCGCCGATCCGGCTGATCGCGTCCGGCCGCCGCGCACCGTCGACGCACCGCGACGAGTGGGTGCACCTGCACGACGACGACGGGCTCGTCACGGACCTGCGGAAGCTGAGCGGGACCGCTGCGGACGTGCTCGGCGACGAGGAGCTGCTGCGCATGATCCTGCCCGCGGTTCGCAGCGACTACCGCGCGGCCGAGACCTACCGGGGCGAGCCCGGGGCGAAGGTGGCCTGCCCGATCACGGTGCTGCTCGGCGACGACGACCCGAAGGTCACCCTGGCGGAAGCCGAAGCCTGGCGGGAGCACACCGACGCCGAAGTGGACCTGCGGGTCTTCCCCGGTGGGCACTTCTACCTCGTCGAGCACCAGGCGGGGGTGCTCGCGGTGCTCGACGAGCGGCTGAAGGTGCCCGATTCCGTGTGAACCCCTTGCACCGGCCCCGGCCGGATCGCGCACGCAGGTGTGAAAATTCCGCTCAATAATTGAGAAAATGCGTCACGGTGGACAGACTTCGTTGTGGGACAACATATCTGAGTCAGTTTGCACCGGTTATCTGCTCGGTTCGGCAGGAGGAGACCGACGTGTCTGGTGATGGGGAAGTCATCCTGGAAGGCGGCCCGGTCGGGATCCCGACCCAGGTGACGGCCGCGGAGGTGGATCTGGCCGAGCGGATCAAGATCCGGCGGTTGAACGGGTACGACCACTTCGAGCGGACCGAGAACTACCGCGCGGTCGGCGACTCGAACCTCCCGGTGTTCCGCTGGGCGTACCGGACGCAGGTCGCGGAATGACGGGATCGGACGGGCTCGACGGCCTCTTCGAGGTGCGCATCGGTGATCGCGACCTCGGCGTGTTCACCAGCTGCGCGGGCCTGGAGGCCGGAACCGGCGTCGTCGTCCTCAGCCGCCCGCAGGCCGGCCGCGCCGCGGCGATGTCGGACTGGCTGCGCAGCCGCCCGGAGAGGTCGATCGGCGAGATCACGATGCTCGGTCCGGAACGCGCGCCGCTGGCCTGCTGGTCGCTGGCGGGAGTCATGCCCGTGCAGTGGACCGGTCGCGGGCCCGGCGCGCCGTTCGAGACGCTCGAACTGTCCTGCGCGGATCTGACCCGGATCATCTGGTGACCTGCACCTGAGATCGACCGGTGAGTCGTTGCGGAAAGACCCCGCAGTTTCAATGAGGTTTTTCCAACCTCGTTCTGCGTGGCGGTGCGGGTGGCGGAACCTCAGAGGCTCCCTGGTCTGTGGGTGCCCTGACTTATGTATGTCCAATACACGGCGTCAGGGCCGTCCTCGCCAGGAAGCCTCTGAGAACCCGCGGCGGTGCGAGCTGCGTAGGTGGGCTATGCGCCTGCGGCGCATGCGACACCTCATCGACGTACGGCTTCGCGGGCCGCGGCTGCGGGCCGACCAGGATGAAAAACGCTCAATTGAAACTGTGAACTGGGCGCTCGAAGAGCGTTCCGCCCCGTTCTTCGCCGAGTCAGCCGTCGACCCGGGGCGCCAGCCGGTCGCGCAGGCGCAGTCCGCTGATCGCGCCGGAGTCGTCCCGGCAGACGTCGATGGTGGTGCCGCGTTCGCTCGCCGGCTCGGTGATCACCAGCCGGTCCCGCCCGCACCAGGCGACCTGCTCGATCGACGGCGGCTCCAGGTAGTAGCTGCCCGGCCGGGGCGTCGGGCGGTGGATGCGCACCGCGGCCCGCCCGTCGGGGCGCGGGCTGAGTTCGAGGCGGTAGAAGGACGCGTCGAAACTGCCCGCCAATCCGGCGGCGTCGGCAGGGGCGTCGCCGGGTTCGGTGGGCGGCGTCTCGGCGGCGATGCCGACCAGTTCCCGCAGCAGCGCGGCACGCACCTCCTGGTTCACCTGCTCGCCCGACGTGCCGTTGGTCAGCAGCACGAAGCCGATTCCCCGATCCGGGACCAGGCACAGCTGGGTGCAGTACCCGATGGTCAGCCCGCCGTGGTAGGCCAGCCGAACGCCGTCGACGTCGTCCAGCCGCCAGATCAGCCCGATCCGCTCGGTCGCGCCGCTGCGCTCGCGTTGCGGGACGAACGGCTCCGCCGGGGTCTTCCCGGCGAGGTGGTAGCGGGCGTAGTCGAGCATGTCGCTCACGCACGACACCAGCCCACCGCCGGGCACGTCCCAGCCCGGCAGCTGCCAGCCGCGCTGCCAGCCCGCGGTCCGGGCCACCTCGGGCCCGGCGTCGCTGCGGTGCGGGGCGGCCACCCGGTGGGTGATCGCCTCGTCCGCGGTGGTGCAGGTGTGCCGCATCCCGGCCGGTTCCAGCACTTCGGTGCGGACCAGCTCCGCGTACCGCCGGGCGGTGACCACCTCCAGCAGTCGTGCGGCGACGATCAGCCCGGCGTTGCTGTAGGAGTAGTTCGTGCCGGGGGCGAACACCAGCGGCAGCCCGGAGATGTGCGCGACGCCGGTGGCGATCGAGTCGTCCGCGCCGCCGGCGAGCAGCCGCGGCCCGTTGAGGATCAGGTGATCGCCGAAGAGGCCGGAGGAGTGGGTGAGCAGGTGCCGGATGGTGATCCGGCGGTCCAGCCCCGCGCCCGGCAGGTGGTCGGCCACCAGGTCGTCCAGGCCCAGCCGCCCGGCTTCGGCCTGCGCGGCCAGCATCGTGCCGACGAACGTCTTGGACACCGAGCCGATCTGGAACAGGGTGTGCTCGTCGACCGGCAGCGGATGGTCCACATTGGTCACGCCGAAGCCGAGGCGGTGGCTGCCGTCCGGGGTGAGCACGCCGACGCCGACGCCGGGCACCGCCCAGCGCCGCATCAGCGGCGGGATCATCCCGGTCAGCAGTCCGGCAATGTCGGTCATGCGTTCGCACCGTCCTCTGCGGGCCGTTGGAGTTCCTCGCCGGGGCGAACCGGGAAGAAGCAGGAAACCGTCCGGCGACCGGACTCGTCGGCGATCAGGGCGGGTGCCTCCCGCGCGCACCGAGCCTGGGCCTGGGGACAGCGCGGGTGGAAGGCGCAGCCGGTCGGCGGGTTCAGCGCCGACGGCACGTCCCCGGCGAGCACCACCCGCTGCCGCCGCGCTTCGGCGTCCGGATCGGGCAGCGGGATGGCCGACAGCAGGGAAGCGGTGTACGGGTGGGCCGCGCTCGCGAAGAACTCCGCCCGGTCGGCGACCTCCACCACCTTGCCCAGGTACATCACCGCCACCCGGTCGCACAGGTGCTTGACCACCGACAGGTCGTGCGTGATGAACACGTAGGTGAGGCCGAGCTCCCGCTGGAGTTCCTTGAGCAGCTTGAGGATCTGCGCCTGGATCGACACGTCCAGCGCGGACACCGGCTCGTCGCAGACCACCACCCTGGGGCGCAGCGCGATGGCCCGGGCGATGCCCATCCGCTGCCGCTGCCCGCCGGAGAACTCGTGCGGGTACCGGTCGTAGTGGTCCGGGTGCAGCCCGACCATCTCCATCAGTTCGAGCACGCGCCGCCGCACGTCCGGCCGCCGGTGGATGCGTAGCGGCTCGGCGATGATCTCGCCGACGCTGAGCCGGGGGTTCACCGAGGACGACGGGTTCTGGAAGATCATCTGGATGTCTCGGCGCAGCCGGGCCAGTTCGGCGCCGCGCCGCGCGAAGATGTCCTCGCCCGCGAACCGCACTTCGCCGCTGGTCGGGGTGGCCAGCCGCAGCAGCAGCCGGGCGAGGGTGCTCTTGCCGCAGCCGGACTCGCCGACCAGGCCCAGCGTCTCGCCTTCCCGCACGCCGAGGTTCACCCCGTCGACGGCCTTGACCAAGCCTCCCGCCCGGCGGAACAGCCCGCCCCGCACCGGGTAGTGCAAGGCGAGATCCCGGGTCTCCACCAGGTAGTCGTTCATCGGCCCGCCTCCGCATCGTCCAGCGCGCCGGCCAGTTCCCGGAACGCGTCCGCGGTGTGCACGCAGGCGGCCAGCCGGCCCTCGGCCTTGCGGTCCAGCGCCGGTTCGGTCCGGGTGCACCGGTCGTCGGCGAACCGGCACCGGGGCGCGAACCGGCAACCGCGCGGTTCGCCGGCGAGCGACGGGGGATGGCCGCCGATCGGTTCCGGTGCGACCTCGGAGTCCAGCCGGGGCACCGCGCGCAGCAGGGACCAGGTGTAGGGCATCAGCGGATCCTGGAAGAGCTGCTTCGGCGTGCCGGACTCCACCGCCTTCCCGCCGTACATCACCAGCACGCGGTCGGCGATCTGGGAGACCACCCCGAGGTCGTGCGTGATCATGATGATGGACATGCCGTACGCCGACTTCAGCTGGCCGAGCAGCTCCAGGATCTGCGCCTGGATGGTGACGTCCAGCGCGGTGGTCGGCTCGTCCGCGATGAGGATCTTCGGCCGCCGGGCCAGCGCGACGGCGATCATGGCCCGCTGCCGCATGCCGCCGGAGAGCTGGTGCGGGTAGTCCCGGGCGCGGCGCTCGGCGCTGGGCATGCCGACCTCGTCCAGCGTCCGCACCGCCCGGCGCCTCGCCTCCCTGCGGGAGACCCGCTCGTGGGTGCGGATCGCCTCGGCGATCTGGTCGCCGATGGTGAGCACCGGGTTCAGGCACGTGGTCGGGTCCTGGAAGATCATCGAGATCTCGTTGCCGCGGATCGACCGCAGCTCGCGCTCGGAGGCGCCGAGCAGGTCGCGGCCCCGGAACCGGATCCGGCCGCCGGCGTAGTGGCAGGGCGGCGACGGGTTGAGCCGCATGATGGACATCGCGGTCACGCTCTTCCCGGAACCGGACTCGCCGACGATGCCGAGCGTTTCGCCCTCGTCGACGGTGAAGGAGACGCCGTCCACCGCGCGCACCACGCCGTCGGCTGTGCGGAAGTGCGCTTGCAGGTCCTCGACTTCCAGCAGGGGCATGATCACCGCACCGCCTTCGGGTCGAAGACGTCGCGGAAGCCGTCGCCGATGAAGTTCACGCACAGCACCGCGACGGCGATCATCAACCCGGGGAAGACGATCGCGAACTGGCTGGTGAGGAACACGTGGAAGCCGGCGCGGAAGGCGTCGGAGAGCATGGCACCCCATTCCGGTGTCGGCGCCTGCGCGCCGAGGCCGAGGAAGGACAGCGCGGCGATGTCCAGGATCGCCGCGGCGAGGCTGAGGGTGGCCTGGACGATCAGCGGGCCCAGGCAGTTCGGCAGCAGCGTGCGCAGGAGGATCCTCCCGTGCCCGGCGCCCATGGAGCGCGCCGCCAGCACGTAGTCGCTGTCCCGCAGCCCGATCACCGCGGACCGGACGACCCGGGCGATCTGCGGGACCGAGACGATGCCCACCGCGAGCATGGCGTTGCCGAGCCCCGGCCCGAGCGTCGAGACGATCATGATCGCCAGCAGGACGCTGGGGAACGCGAGCAGGATGTCCATCAGCCGCATCAGGACCGCGTCGAACCAGCCGCCCCGGTAGCCGGCGAGCAGCCCGATCGCCGTCCCGACGACGGCGGCCAGCGCGACCGAGAGCAGCCCGGCGGACAGCGTCACCCGGGCCCCGAAGAGCAACCGGGACAGGATGTCGCGGCCCAGTTCGTCCTGGCCGAGCAGGTGCGTGCCGCCCGGCGGCTGGAACCGCCCGCCGAGGTCCTGCGCGTACGGGTCGAACGGCGCGAGGACCGGGGCCAGCACGGCGACCAGCGCGAAGATCCCGAGCACCACGACCCCGAACACCGCGAGCCGGTTGGCGAAGAACGCGCGCTGCCGCCGGCTCCGGGCGCCCCTCGGCGGCGCGGTGGCCACTTGGTCGGCCATCAGTACCTCACTCTCGGGTCCAACACCGCGTACAGGACGTCGACCACCAGGTTGACCAGCACGAACAGCAGCGAGGCGTACAGCACCACGCCCTGGATCAGCGCGTAGTCGCGCTGGAACACCGCCTGGTAGGCGATCTGACCGATGCCGGGCCAGGAGAAGATCGTCTCGGTGATCACCGCGCCGCCGAGCAGCAGGCCGAGCTGCAGCCCGATCACCGTGACCACCGGCAGCATCGAGTTGCGCAGGCCGTGCCGGACGGTCGTGACCAGCGGCGAGACCCCCTTGGCGCGGGCGGTCCGGATGAAGTCCTCGGCCAGCGTCTCCCGCATGCTGGACCGCGTCATCCGCATGATCACGCCGCAGGGGATGGTGGCCAGCGCGAGGGCGGGCATGGTCAGGTGCGCGAGGGAGGCGCGGAACATCGCCCAGTCCCCGGCGAGCAGCGAATCGACCAGGTTCAGGCCGGTGACCGCCGGCAGCGACTCGGCGGCGGGCAACCGGCCGGGGAACGGCAGCAGGTGCAGGTTCACGCCCAGCACCACCATGAAGATCATGGCCAGCCAGAAGATCGGCATGCTCACCCCGGCGACGGCGAACACCGACGCGACCTTGTCCAGCAGCGAGTGCGGCCTGCTCGCCGCCAGCGTGCCGAGTGCGATGCCGACCACCACGGCGATGAGCAGCGCCGCCAGGGTCAGTTCCAGGGTGGCGGGCAGCCGGGCGGCGAGCTCGGTGACCACCGGCCGACCGGACACGATGGACTCGCCGAGATCGCCCCGCAGCGCCCGGCCGAGGAACAGCCAGTACTGCACGATGATCGGCTCGTCCAGGCCCATCTGGGCGCGCAGCTCGGCGATCTGCTCCGCCGTGGCGTTCTCGCCGAGGATGATCTGCGCCGGGTCGCCCGGGATCATCCGCACGGTGAAGAACACGATCGCGGAGACCCCGAGCAGCACGGGGATCAGCTGCCCGAGCCGACGCGCGATGTAGGTCAGCAAGGCCCGACACCTCCCCGGCGTCCGGCGGTGGCCTTCAGGATTTCGGGGATCCCACAGAGAGAAGGCGACCGCCGGTGGGCCGATACCCGCACCGCTGCGCAAGATGAGTTCGGGATACGGCTTTCAGACGGTGAGGGCATCGAGGTCGTCCATGGCGATGTTGGTGCCGAAGCCGCGGATCGACGCGCGGAGCGCCACCGGCGGGCTGACGTAGGCGATTGGCAGCACCGGCACCTCGTCGTGCACGATGTGCTGGATCTCGGCGTAGAGGGCACGTTGCTTCTCCACCTCAGCGGTAACCCTGGCCTCGGCGAGCAGCGCGTCGACCTGCGAGTTCTGGTAGAAGGACAAGTTGGACGAATTGGTCTCCGTCGCGCTGGCGCCGGCGTACCAGTAGTTCAGCGGGAAGTAGGAGTCCACGCCGATCGTGGTGCCGCCGAACATGGCGATGTCGTGCAGTCCCTTGCCGGTCCGCTCCACGTAGGTCGCCAGCTCGTAGGTGACGAGCTCCGCCGTGATCCCGACCGCGGCCAGGTTCGCCTGCACCGCCTGGGCGACGCCCTTGCCGTCCGGCATGTACGGCCGGGCGGTGGACATGTACCAGAGCGTGGTGCGAAAACCGTTGGGCAGCCCGGCTTCGGCCAGCAGCCTGCGCGCCAGTTCCGGGTCGTACGGGTGCGGCCGGATCGAGCGGTCGACGAACGCGGAGATCCCGTACAGCGGCGCGCCGGCCACCTCGGCCCCTTCGCCGAAGAAGTACCGCACGATCCGCGGCAGGTCGATCGCGTGCGCGATCGCCTTGCGCACCAAGGGGTTCCGGAACGGCTCGCGCCGGGTGTTCATGGCGAAGTAGCTGAAGCACTCCTGCGGGTGCTGGGTCACGGCGAATCCCGGGGTGTCGCGCAGCGCGTCGGCGTCCTGGGGCACGATGCCGTTGACGGCGGAGAGATCGCCCCCGACCAGCGCCGCCACCCGGGCCGTGCTGTCCGGGATGGGCGTGAGCACCACGGTGTTCAGCCGCCGCCCCGCGTCGCCCGGCCGCGTGCCCCACCAGGATTCGTTGCGGCGCAAGGTGAGCTTGCTGCCGCGCTGCCAGGATTCCAGCGCGAACGGGCCGGTGCCGACCGGCCGCTGCCAGAAGTTCTCCACGTCCCGCTGGATCGCGGTGGGCGAGGCGATGCCGAACTGCGCGCCGGCGAGCGTGGGGAGGAACGGCCCGTAGGGTTCCCGGAGGTCGAACCGCACCGCGTGCGGTCCGGCCTTCTCGACCCCGGCGATCACCGACTTCTCGTCGAAGCCGCCGAACAGGTTCTTGTAGTAGGCGAACTTGCTGCTCTGCGGGCCGCCGCCGCGGTGGTAGGGGTGCCCGGCCTCCCGCCAGCGCCGGAAGTTGAACACCACGGCGTCGGCGTCGAACGGCGTTCCGTCGTGGAAGCACACGCCCTCGCGGAGCTCGAAGGTGTACTGCCGGCCGCCGTTCTCGGGTTCCGGCACCGCATTCGCCAGCGCCGGCAGCAGTCTTCCGTCCGGGGCGTAGCGCAGCAGCGAGTCGAAGATCTGGTGCACGACCGCGTAGGACTCGCTGTCGGTCTGGTTCATCGGGTCCAGGGAGACGGCGTCCGAGCTCCGGCCGTAGACGAACACGTCGCTGGCGGCCCTGGCCGAAGCCCCGCAGCCGGCGGTGCCGAGCAGCACCGCCCCGGCCCCGGCCAGCTGGAGCATGCCGCGGCGGGTCAGCTTCGGGCCGGTCGAGGTGCGCTGGTGCGTCATCGCCGCTCCCTTCCTTGGTCCTCAGTGCACGGACCGATGCCGGTGCGGCGGCACGATGTCCGCGGCCGTCCGGATCGGGCGCGTGGTTCCCGGGTACGCTGCGACCGCAGGCCGATTCCGGGCACCTGGTGCGGTTTCCGGCGTTCCAGCAGCGGAACCGGTTGCGGCGCCCGCGCATCGTCCAGCAGATCCAACTTCGCGAACCCCTTGATCTCGCTTCGAGCTGGTCTAGAGTGTGGACTCGCCCGCGGATGAGGGAGATCATTCGCTCGATACGCTCATTTTCAGCCCGCAGAGAGCGAGAAACGTGCATCAGGACTTCTCTGAGGACGACTTGGCGCTCATTCACGCCCTGCAGTTGTGGCCTCGCGCGCCGTGGGCGGCGCTGGCCCCGGCGCTCGGCGCGTCGCCCACGGCGCTGGCGCAGCGCTGGGCCCGGCTCCGCGAAGCGGGACTGGCCTGGATCACCGCATATCCCGAGTACGGCGAGCTTTCCGGCGGCGCGATGGTGGCCCTGGTCGAGATGAACTGCGCCCCAGGCGCGGTGGACGACGTGGCCCGGAGGCTGGAACGCACGCACCGCGTGCACAACATCGAACACGCCGCGCGTGGACTGGACCTGTTGCTGACGGTTTCCGCCAGCTCGTTCGGCGAACTCTCCGCGCTGCTGCTGGACGAGCTGCCGAAGCTGCCCGGAGTGGCGTCGCTGCACTCCCACATCGGCACCAAGCGGCACATCGAGGGCAACCAGTGGCAGCTGGACGCGCTGGACCGCGCGCAGCGGGAGGCGATCCTGCAGGCGGGCCGCGCCGAGCGGGACCGGCCCAGCGAACCGATCTACCTCAGATCCAAGGTCTTCGCCCCGCTCGTCTCCGAGCTCGCGCACGACGGCCGGGCCACCGCGGCGGAACTGGCCGAGCGGCTCGACCGGCCGACTTCCACGGTGCGCCGCCAGCTGACCGCCCTCCTGCGGTCCCGGGCGCTGCGACTGCGCTGCGAAGTCGCCCAGTTGCACACCCGGTGGCCCATCGCGGTGATCTGGTGGTGCCGCCTGCCGAACAGCGCGTTGCCCGCGGCGGTGTCCCGGCTGCGCGAGGACTCGCGGGTGCGGTTGTGCATGTCGGTGACGGGTTCGGCGAACCTCGTGGTGAACGCGTGGACGGCGGACATGGGCGACCTGATGAACATGCAGGACAACCTCGAACGGCTGTTGCCCGCAGGGGGAGTCGTGAACAGCTCGGTGATCCTGCGGACCCGGAAGCGGGTGGGCTGGCTGATGCACCCGGACGGCCGCTGCACGGGCGAGGTCATCCCGCTGCCCGGCCCGGCGGCGGACACCCCGGCCTGAGGGCGAGGTCGGGGCCGGAAGCCGCCCGACCCGTTCTCACGCCGCGCGCGACCGGTCAGGGCTGCGTCATCCCGGCGGTGACAGAGCCTCGCGCCGCGCGGCGGGCCGGGATGACTGCGGCGAGCGGTGCCGCCAGAGCGACGGCTCCCAGCAGCACTCCGAGCCGGCCCCACGGCAGCACGAACAGCACCGGCTCCGCGTCGGTCGACGCCACCTGCGCGATCAGCCACGCCGAGCCGATGCCGACGAACAGCCCGCACGCCGCACCGAGCAGCGCGACGAAGACCGATTCGGCGGCGAGGGCGGCGCTGAGCCCGCCCCGGGTCAGGCCGAGCGCGCGCAACAAGGCCGACTCCCGAGTCCGTTCCAGGACGGACAGCGAGAGCGTGTTGGCGATGCCCGCGAACGCGATCAGCACGGCCAGCGCGGTCAGCGCCCACAGCAGGTCCAGCGTGCTGCGCAGCGGCGCCGAAAGCTCGTCCTTGAGCTCGTCGATGCTGCGCAGCTGAGCCAGAGGCGCACCGGAGAGCGCATTTTCCAGCGCTTGCCGGACCTGGCCGTGGTCGGCGTCCGTCGTCAGCTTGACCAGGACGCTGTCGTCGTAGCCGCCCTCGCCCATGGCGATCGCGGACTGCTGCCCGAGATCGACCATGGCGAGCCCGGTATCGGCGCCTGCGGCGCGGACGCCGTCGTAGACCGCGACGACCCGCAGCGGGACCGGGCGGTTCCGGGGCCCGGCCTGGACGGCGGTCCGTTCTGATCGCTCGCCGCCGCTTGGGGCAGTGCTCCAACCAGCAGGCGCGCGGTGGGCCTTCGTGGTGAGTGCTCGTGACTGGCGCCTATCCGAGTTGCGTGACGCCTTCGTAGTCGCCGACCGCCGCGTCGCCGGTGACCTCGTACTCGAGGAGCAGCAGGCCCCGCGTCGTGGCCTCGTGCCGGACGAGTTGCAGGCCAGTTGCCGCAGTCGGGTGGGTGAACAGGCGTCGGCCCGTGCCGAGCACGGTGGGCGCCACGACCAGGCGGAGCGTGTCGACGAGCCCCATCGACAGCAGTGCGCTGCTGAGCCGGGCACTGCCGTGGACCTGCAGTTCCCGCCCTGGCCGCGCCTTCAGTTCGCGGACCGCCTCGCCGGCATCGCCGCGGAGCACCGTGGTCGGCGGCCAGTTCCCCTCATCGAGGGTGTTCGACACGACGTACTTCGGCAGCGAGTTCATCCGCTCGGTGAACGGGTCGTCGGGGTCGATGATCGTCGGCCAGTCGCGGGCGAACGCCGTGTACGTCCGCCGGCCGAGCAGCAGGCCATCGGCGTGGTCGAGCCATTCCGACGCGCGCCGGACGAACGCCTCGTCCATGTGCGGCACGAGCCAGCCGCCCCTCGTGAAGCCGCCGCTGGTGTCCTCAGTGGACGAACCTGGTCCCTGGCTCACGCCGTCGAGGGTGACGAATTCCGTGACGGCGACCTTCATCGCCCGGTCTCGCCCTCGGCCAGCCGGGCGAGTTGGTCGGTGGTGGTGCCCCAGCCCTCGGCGAAACCCAGCTCGGCGTGCCGGGCGCGGGCGGCGGGGTCGCCGTGCCGCACGACGACCCGGTAGTCGGTGCCGTCCGGGTGGTCCCGCAGGACGATCTCGGCGGTCATCGGGACCGGTGCGGGGCTCGCGGGGCGCCAGCCGCTGTCGAGCGCGTTGGTGAAGACGATCCGCTCGTACTCGTCCACCACGAGGAAGCACGCGTCCAGGTGCGGGACGAACGCGTCGCCGTCGTCGCTCATCAGCGTGACGAACGCGCCGCCGGGCCGGACGTCGAGGCGCTCGACGCGGCAGCGGGTCGGGGCGGGCACCCACCACTGCGCCAGGTTTGCCGGATCGGTCCACGCGTCCCACACCTGCTTGCGGGGCGCGCGGATGACCCGGTCGATGCCGAGATCGAGTTCGAGGTTCACTGCTCCTCCTTCGGGTTGGTGACGAATCGCTCCAGGCGATCGGTGCGGTCCGTCCAGATGCGCCGCTGCTCCGCGAGCCAGTCCTCGACGAGCGCGAACCGCTCCCGGTTGAGCTCGCAGATGCGCACCCGGCCGGACTTGGCCGTGCGGATCAGGCCGTTCGACTCGAGCACCCGCACGTGCTTCATGAACGACGGCAACGTCATGGGGGCGTCCCTGGCGAGGTCGCCGACGCTCGTCGGCCCGCGACCGAGTCGCCGGAGAACCGCGCGCCTCGTCGGGTCGGCGAGCGCGATGAACACGCCGTCGAGCACGGCCGAATACTGAGCCATGAGGCTAAGTATTAACCCGGCCCAACACTTAGCGCAAGGGCAAAGTGTTGGCCCGATGACCTCGCAGGGCGGTGGGCCGGTCGCGGGTGCGCACCTCTACCATTCAGCGGGTGGCCGCCTACGACGATCTCGACGTGTTCGAGCACCTGGACCCCTCGACCCTGCCGCTGCGCCAGCAGCGAATCCTGGTCACCATCCGGGATTGGGTGATACGGCACGGGTACTCGCCGAGCACTCGGCAGATCGGCGACGCGGTCGGCCTCCGGTCGTCCTCGTCGGTGTCGAAGCACCTGGCGAGCCTGGAGGAGAAGGGTTTCCTCAGGCGCAGCAACACGATGTCCCGGCCGATCGACGTGCGCGCGTTCCTCCGGGAACCGTCCACACGGGAGTCCGCCGAGCACTCGGTGCCCGTGCCCGTGGTCGGCGACATCGCCGCCGGTACGCCCATCTCGGCGGTGGAGCACGTCGACGACGTGCTGACCCTGCCCCGCGAGCTCACCGGGCGCGGCAACGTCTTCGGCCTCCGGGTGCGCGGTGACTCGATGATCGACGCCGCTATCTGCGACGGCGACATCGTCGTGGTGCGCCAGCAGTCCGAGGCCCACTCGGGCCAGATCGTCGCCGCGATGATCGACGACGAGGCCACCGTCAAGGTGTACCGCCGCCGCAACGGCCACGTGTACCTCGAACCGCGCAACCCGGCTTACGAGGTCATCGACGGCGACAAGGCCGCCGTGCTGGGCACGGTCGTCTCGGTGCTGCGCAGCGTGTAGTAGATCCTGTCTCCGGCTCGTTTTGCGTGGCGGTGCGGGTCTCAGGGGCCTTCTCGTCAAGAGGTCGTTTCAGAATGGCTCTGCCCGGCTGATCCCGAAGGTGCCCGGCGCCTGACACCGTGACGGTTTCGCGGCTCATCGCAGATGCAGTCGGGGCTGTCGGTTTTCGAGGTCGCCCGCACGGATTCCCGCGCTCGGCTGCACTCCTGTCCGGGCGCGACGAGACGTGCGCCGGGGAACGAGCTATGCGCCGTCGTTGCCATCGCGCAGGGAATGGATCATGCTCTGCAGGATCCGGAACGCGTCTGACTGCTCGGTCTCGGTCATGCCGGCCAGCATTCTGACCTCAACGGACCGGACTGCTGCGGTTGCCTTCTCCAGGCTCCGTCGTCCGCGAGGCGTGAGCCGCGTGGGAAGAACCTTCCCGACGGGCGCCTCCGCAGGCCTGGTCACGTAGCCGTCTCGTTCCAGGGCCTGGAGCAGCACGTTCATCGTCTGCCGGGTCACGAACGCGCCCCGCGCGAGCTCGGAGTTCGACAAGCCCGGTCGTTGAGCCAGGAGTTCGAGGCAGGAGTAGTGCGTCACGCTCATCCCGAGCGGCCGCAGCACCTCCTCCATGGCTACGCGGAGGGCGCTCGACGCCTCTTTCAGCAGGTAGCCCAGTGACGTCTTCAGGTCGACACCGGCACCGTCTTGACTCATGTCAGCATTCTGACATAGATTGGCCCGTGTCAGAAAACTGACATGTAAGGAAGGAGCATCATGCCCGCCACTGGCCCCGACTTCATCTCGCTCCAGGTGCGCGACCTGGACGCTTCGCAGGCGTTCTACGAGCAGTACCTCGGCCTCGTCCGCTCGCAGGCCGGACCTCCGCACGCCGTCGTCTTCGAGACGAAGCCGATCGCGTTCGCACTCCGCGACGTCGTTCCCGGCACCGATCTCGCATCCGTTGCTCAGCCCGGTATCGGTGCCGCGATCTGGCTCCACGCCACAGACGTCCAGGCCATTCACGATGCTCTCGTCGTCGACGGTCACACCATCGTCTCCGCACCGATCGACGGCCCCTTCGGTCGGACATTCACCTTCGCCGACCCCGACGGCTACCGGATCACTCTCCACGACCGCACCTGATAAGCCGAACGCCACCGGACGGTCGCCGTTCCCCGAAGACCGCCGGTTGCGCCCGAGGCGCGAGAATCCGGGCGACACCCGTTAGCTCTTCGCGGTTAACCGCGTAGGCAGGTCTGGCGCGTCGGTGCCCGGGGGTAGAGGTCGAGGTCATCCGAGGATGAAGGTGCGGGGCACCGCCCTCGGCTTCCGCGAACTGACCAACTGCATCACCCGCAGCCTGCTCGACACCGGCGGCTTCAGGCCCCGACTACGCCCTCTTTTCTGCGATGAGTCTTCTTCGCGCGAAATCGGCGTTCCGCCCTCACTCGGAGCGCCGATTTCGCGCGGAACCGGCGCCCGGTGTGCCAGGCAGGCAGGCCTCACGCGTGCCCGCGTCGCATTCTGAAACGACAGCCTCGACGACTCCGGCGCGTTCATCGCCGGCGGGGGTCCCGGGCGAGCGCGAAGCCGCTCGCCGCTGCGGCGAGCAGCAGCGCGGAGCCGAAGAGGTACACGGCCGTGATGCCGAGCGCGTCGGCCAGGAGACCGCCGAGGAGGAGGCTCACCAGCCTGCCCGCCTGGAACAGCGAGTCCAGGGCGGCGAAGACGCGCCCCCGCACCGTCTCGTCGGTGTGGGTCTGCACCAGGCTGGTGAAGGCGATGGTTCCCGTCGAGGTGCCCAGGCCGTAGAGCAGCAGCGACGCGGCGGCCAGAACGGGCCACGTCGTCACGGCCAGCAGCACGTTGACCAGGCCGCGCAGCCCGAAGGCGGCGAACACGACGTTCGGGCCGACGCGGCCGCGCAAGGTCCGGGTCAGCAGGACGGGGCCGGCGACCGCGCCGACGGCGATCGTCGCCAGCAGCCACCCGAAACCCTGCGGGCCGAGGCCGAGCCGCTCCCGGGCGAGGACGACGAGCAGGGCGCTGATGGCCCCGGCCGACAGCGCGGCGAGCAGCTGCGCGGCGGCCAGCGCTCGCAGCAGCCTGTCGGCGACGAGCAGGCGCGCGCCGTCGAGGGAGTCGCGCAGCCAGCCCCGGGTGGTCGCGGCGGCGCGATGACCGGGCACCGCCATCCCGGCGAGCAGCACGGCGCTGGCGGCGAAGGAAGCGGCGTTGACCCAGAACGCGATGGCGAAGCCGGCTGCCGCGGCGAGCGCTCCGGCCAGCGGTGCGAGCGCGATCTGGGCGATGATGGCGGTCGTCCAGACACCGGAGTTGGCGGCGACGAGCTCGCGCTCGCCGACCAGCGCGGGCAGCAGGCTGTTGGCGGCGGGGTTGAAGAACACCGCGGCGGCGGAGAGCGCGAACGCGATCGCGTAGATCGCGAACACGTGAGCATCGACCAGGGGCAGCATCGCGGCGAGGACCACGCGGACCAGATCCGCCGCGATCATGATCCGCCGCCGGGGCCAGCGGTCGACGACGATGCCCGCCAGGGGAGCCAGCAGCAGCACCGGCAGGACGTCGGCGATCACCACTCCGGCCACACCCGTACCGGAGCCGGTTCGGTCCAGCACCAGCAGGAGCAAGGTCACCCCGGCCAGGACGTCCCCGGCGCGGGAGATCGTCGCGGCGGCCCACCACCGCCGGTAGACCGGGCGCGCGAGCAACGCCCGCACCGTGATCCGGTCGTGTTCCGCCGCTGGCATCGCGCGCCGGGCCGTCCGGTTCCTACCGGGTGTCGCGAGGATGCGGGCGCGGGGCGAGGACTTCCGCGACCGGCCTGGTCTCCGCGTTCGCGGCGCGCACCGCCTCGGCCACGATCTCGTGGTCCGGCGAGAGGATGCAGACCGGGTCGGTGCGCGCCGCGTCGCCGGTGAGCAGGAACGCCTGGCAGCGGCAGCCGCCGAAGTCGATCTCGCGGCGCGGGCAGCCGCGGCATGGCTCGGGCATCCAGCCGGTGCCGCGGAAGCGCTGGAACAGCGGCGATTCCGCCCAGATCCACGCCAGCGACTTCTCGCGCACGCTCACGCGCGGCAGCGGCAGCGTGTGGGCGGCGGGGCAGGGCAGGGCGTCGCCGTTGGGCACCACGGTGAGCTGCAGCTTCCCCCAGCCGCCCATGCAGGGCTTGGGGAAGTCGAGGTAGTAGTCGGGGAGGATGTAGGTGAGCTCCGCCCGCCCCTCCAGGCGCTTCCGCGCGGCTCGCACCACCTGCTCCGCCCGCTCCACCTGCGTCCTGCTGGGCAGCAGCGCGGCGCGGTTGTGCAGGCCCCAGCCGTAGTACTGGGTGTTGGCGAGCTCGATGCGGTCGGCGCCCAGCCGCTCGACCAGCGCGATGATGTCGGCGACCCGGTCGATGTTCTGCCGGTGCAGGACGACGTTCACCGTCAGCGGCCAGCCCAGGTCCTTCACGGTCCGGGCCGCCGCGATCTTGCGCTCGAAGGAAGGGGTGCCCGCGATGCGGTCGGACAGGGCCGCCTCGTGGGCCTGGATGCTGATCTGCACGTGGTCGAGACCGGCGGCGCGAAGCTGCTCCGCACGGCGCGGCGAGAGGCCGATCGCGCTGGTGATGAGGTTGGTGTACAGGCCCAGCTCGGCGGCGGTGCGCGCGATCTCCACCAGGTCCCGGCGCTGGAGCGGCTCCCCGCCGGAGAGGTGCAGCTGCACCACGCCGAGCTCGCGGGCCTCGGTCAGCACCCGGCGCCACTCCGCCGTGGTCAGCTCGTCGCCGTAGTCGGCGAGCTTGAGCGGGTTGGAGCAGTATGGGCAGTGCAGCGGGCAGGCGTAGGTGAGCTCGGCCAGCAAACCGAACGGTCTAGTCATCGTCGGCCTCCACGCACCGCTTGGCGGCGAGGCGGGTGAGGAACTGCGTCACCTCGTCGTCGGCCACGTGGGCGTAGCGGGAACTCAGCTTCGCCACGATCTCGGTGACCGTCCGCTGACCGTCGCACAGGTCGAGGATGGCCGCGCCGGTCGTGTTCAGGACCGTCACCGACTCCGGTCCCAGCAGCATGTACTTCTTGCGGGACCGGTCGAACCCCAGGCGCACGTGCGGCGCCAGCCGGGGCCGGCTCGACGGGTGCACCTCCGTGCTCATCGCGGTCCCGCGGCGTTGGTGGCCGGGCGCCGGTCCGCCGACGCCCGGGGATCGACTGCCGGTCGTCCCACCGCGCCTACTCCTCCAGCCGCGAGACGTACATCGTGACTTCTGAGGCGCATACGACTTCTTCGAACTCGGGCGTCTCCCATTCGACTTCGTCGAACTCCGGGGGCTCCCATTCGAGAAGACCGGGCCGAGCAGCATCTGATCTCATGATTGGCACCTCCTCTCCGGCGACGAGCGTCCCCGGGCGGAGTTGGCGGTTCGGCTGCCAAGGTCGAGGCGAACGCGATGTCCGGTACCGGCGCTCACTGCGAACCGGCCCCCCGACCTGATCCGGACCCCCGACGCGTCCCCGCCGCGCGGGACCACCGCAGGTGCAGGATAGCCCCGCAGAAACGTTGCCGTAAGGGCACAGGAAACCCGAAATCGGCTGGTCAACAGCGATGTCGGCGCGACGGCACCGTGCCGGTGGGGCGGGTGGTGCTCGGGCGTCAGGGGATGTCGAAGAGGTCGGGCTCGTCGGTGGCGGTCGCGCTGTGCAGGCCCTCGCGGGCGGCTTCGGCGTTGGCCGCGGCGCGCGGCAGCATCGTCGCTTCGCAGCGGGCCACGGTGGTGGCGAGATCGGGGGAGTCGAAGAGCCCGTCGGCCTCGACGGCGCGGATCAGAGCTTCCGGGCGTCGCGCTGTGCGGCCCGACCGAAGAACACCACATCGAGAACAAAAGTGAAACTGTGCAATTTTTAAACTGTTTCACGTTTTGTACCGTGCGTTGCATGACCGGAGGCGCGATGGGGCGGCGGGAGCGGAAGAAGGCGGCCACCTGCCAGGCGCTGGCCGACGCCGCCATGGAGCTGTTCCTCCGGCGCGGCTTCGACCGGGTCAGCGTCCGCGAGATCGCCGACGCCGCCGACGGGTCGACGACGACGCTGTTCAAGCACTTCCCGAGCAAGGAGGCCCTCGTCTTCGGCGAGGCCGTCGACCACGAGGCCGAACTCGTCGCGGCGGTCCGCGATCGCGGAACAAGCGGGATGCGCCGACGACGACCCCGAGTGCGCCGCCCTGGCGCACTTCGCGCTGCGAACTCGCGCACTGGCCCGCGGCCCTCGCTCCGAAGAGACCGTCGCGGCAGCGTTCGAACTGCTCGAAAACGGCTGGCGCGCCAGCTGATTGCGTCGAGCTCAATATCCATTGTGGATTATCCTTCGCGATCGGTTCTTCGTGGCGCGGGCCGCTGATCGGCGTGGCGGCGTCCGTCTCAACTGGTGAACACGTTTTGCGGGCCGCGATCAACCCGCTACTCTTCGGCTCATGATCCGCTTGGTTATCCGCAGGCACGTCGACTACGTGCGCGTGACCACTTCGGCGTGTTGATCCTCTGATTCCTCGGGCCATCGCCCGGAATTTCGCGGTTCTGCGCTTCCGCTCAGATCTCGTGAGCGCTTTGGATTGCCATAGCGATCCAAAACGCTCACGACCAGTTCTCGCGGAACCGCGAATCGCCTTCATCGCAACGCTTCTCGGCGGACCTCCGTCGATCACTCCCAGGCCGCGTCGCCGCACTGCGGCCGACGCATGCCGTTCTGCTCAGGAGACACGCATGAGTGCTGACGCTTCTTCCGCCGCCCTCGACCAGTCCGCCTGGTCGTTCGACACGCTGCAGGTGCATGCCGGCGCCCAGCCCGACCCGGCGACCGGTGCGCGCGCGGTGCCGATCTACCAGACCACCTCGTACGTCTTCCGGGACACCGAACACGCCGCGAACCTGTTCAACCTCAGCGAATCCGGCAACATCTACACGCGGATCAACAACCCCACCCAGGAGGTCCTCGAGAACCGCGTGGCCGCGCTGGAAGGCGGCGTGGCGGCGGTGGCGCTGGCGTCCGGCCAGGCCGCCGAGACGCTGACCATCCTCACCCTGGCGCAGGCCGGGGACCACGTGGTGTCCAGTTCTTCGCTGTACGGCGGCACCCACAACCTCCTCCGGCACACGCTGCCGAAGCTGGGCATCGAGGTCAGCTTCGTCGAAGACCCCGACGACCTCGACGCCTGGCGGGCCGCCGCGCGCCCGAACACGAAGCTCTTCTTCGCCGAAACGCTCGGCAATCCGCGGGCGAACGTGCTGGACGTGCGGGCCGTCGCCGACGTGGCGCACGAGGCCGGGGTCCCGCTCGTCGTCGACAACACCATCGCGACGCCGTACCTGCTGCGGCCGATCGAGCACGGGGCCGACATCGTCGTGCACTCGGCGACGAAGTACCTCGGCGGCCACGGCGCGGCCATCGGCGGCGTGGTCGTCGACGGCGGCACCTTCGACTTCGGCGCCCATTCCGAGCGGTTCCCGGGATTCGTCGAGCCCGACCCGTCCTACCACGGCTTGCAGTACTGGCCCGCCCTCGGCCACGGCGCCTTCGCGGCGAAGCTGCGGGTGCAGGGGCTGCGCGACCTCGGCCCCGCCATCTCGCCGTTCAACGCCTTCCTCCTGCTGCAGGGGCTGGAAACGCTGTCGCTGCGGATCGAGCGGCACACGCGCAACGCGCAGATCCTCGCCGAATGGCTCAGCGAGCGCGATGAGGTCGAGTCCGTGCACTACGCCGGCCTCACCTCCAGCCGGTGGTACGACGCCGGGCAGAAGTACCTGCCCCGTGGCGCGGGTGCCGTCGTGTCGTTCGAGCTGCGCGGCGGCACGTCCGCCGGGCGCGCATTCGTCGACGGCGTGCAGCTCTTCAGCCACCTGGTGAACATCGGCGACGTGCGCAGCCTCATCGCGCACCCGGCGAGCACCACGCACAGCCAGCTCAGCGAGCAGGACCAGCTGCTCGCCGGTGTCACGCCGGGCCTCGTCCGGTTGTCCGTGGGCATCGAGGCCGTCGAGGACCTCAAGGCCGACCTCGAAGCCGGTTTCCGCGCGGCCAAGGCCGAGCTGGAGCGATGAGCCGACCGCAGGCGACCGGTTCCCTTCCCGCCACCGGGGCGTGGCGGGAGGGGAGCCCGGCCGGTCGGCGCCGGTGGCTGCGCCTGCGCGAGCCGCTGCGGCTGGACGCGGGCGGCGAACTCCCGGCGGCCAGCCTGGCGTACGAGACCTGGGGACGTCTCGACCGCGACGCCTCGAACGCGGTGCTCGTGCTGCACGCCCTGACCGGCGACAGCCACGTCGCCGGTCCGGCCGGTGACGGCCACCCGAGCCCGGGCTGGTGGGACGCGCTCGTGGGGCCGGGCCGAGCGCTGGACACCGACCGGTGGTTCGTCGTCGCCCCGAACGCGATCGGCGGCTGCCAGGGCAGCACCGGCCCGGCGGGTGCCGCGCCCGACGGAAGGCCTTGGGGCGGCAGGTTTCCCGCGATCACCGTGCGGGACGCGGTGCGCGCGGAGGCCCGGCTCGCCGACGAGCTCGGGGTGCGGTCGTGGGCGGCGGTGATCGGCGGCTCGTTCGGCGGGATGCGCGCGCTGGAATGGGCCACCACCTACCCGGACCGGGTGTCGGCGGCGTTGCTGCTGAGCTGCTGCGCCGTGGCCTCGGCGGAGCAGATCGCCTGGTCCTCGGCGCAGATCCAGGCGATCCGCGCGGACCCGGACTGGCTGGGCGGCGACTACCACGACCTGCCCGCCGGTCGCGGCCCGCACACCGGGCTGGGCGTGGCCCGGCGGATCGCGCACATCACCTACCGCAGCCCGCAGGAGCTCCAGGACCGCTTCGGCATCGGCCACCAGGACGGCGAAAACCCCTGGAACGGCGGCCGGTACGCCGTTGAGTCCTATTTGGACCACCATGCCGAGAAGCTGGTGCGGCGCTTCGACGCGGCCAGCTACGTGACGCTGGCCCAGGCGATGTCCGGGCACGACGTGGGCCGGGGGAGAGGCGGCGTCGAGGCGGCGCTGGGCCGGATCCGGGCCCGGACCTGCGTCGCCGGTGTGGACAGCGACCGCCTCTTCCCGCTGCACCAGCAGCGCCGCCTCGCCGAGGGAATTCCCGGCGCCGGGCCGCTGCGCACCATCACCTCGCCGCACGGCCACGACGGGTTCCTCATCGAGACCGCGCAGGTCGCCGAGCTGGTCCGCGAACTGCTGCCGAACCGCAGCCTGGAACCGGCCGAGCGAGGTCTGAGATCCAGTGGCAGTTGATCGCGCTGGTCACGGAAACGCCTCTCCAGAGCCGGGATCGCAAGTGCGGCGGCTTCCCGGTCAATTCGAAAAGGACAGATCTAGTCGTGAAACAGACTGTCCTCCAGCGGATTTCGGCGGGCTAGCTCTTCAGCTGTTCGCGGGAGGTGACGCCGAGCTTTCTCAGCACCCTCGCGGCGTGCTGCTCGACGGTGCGCGGTGAGAGGAACAGGATTCCGGCGATCTCGCGGTTCGTGTGCCCGCAGGCGAGCAGGCGGGCCACCTCTTCCTCGCGCGGCGACAGCTCGTCGCCGTACCCCCGGCGGCCCCGGCGGGAGGGCTTGCCGCCGCCCGCGCCGCGCAGCAGGTGGCGGCACCTCGCCGCGTCGCGCGTGGCTCCGAGGCGGTCGAACACGTCGACCAGCGCGGACAGCTCTTCGCTCGCCGGTCCCGGATCGGTGGGCAGCAGGCACGTGGCCGCTCGTTCGGCGACCATCGCCGCGTAGTAGGGCACCGGCAGTTCCTCGTAGTGCGCGACCGATTCGCGGTAGTGCGCCATCGCCGCGGTCAGGTCTCCCCGGTGTTCGGCCAGCCGCCCGCGGCACTGGGCCAGCGCCGCCACCGCGAGCGGCACGCCCGAACCCGCGATCCCGGCGGCGATCTCGTCCACCACGCGCGCCGCGTCCGCTTCGCGGTCCGCCGCCAGGTACACCGCGACCGCGACCGGGCCCAGCTCGCCGCTCCACGCCCAGACCCCCTTGCGCCGCAGGATGTCCAGCCCGCGGTCGACGTCCGCGCACGCCTTCGCCGGCTCGTCCTGGGACAGGAGGGTCCAGGCCAGCCCCGCGCAGCCGGCGATCGCGACCGGGCTGATCGCCTCGTCCGGGGCGAAGGCGCCGGTTTCGGTGAAGTGGCTGGTCGCCCTCGCCCATTCACCGCGGGCCATCGCGAGCGAACCCAGCACCAGGCTCAGCTCGCTGACCACCGGGAACAGGTCCCGGTACTCGTCGAGCATCCGGTGCGCCCGCTCGTCGAGCCCGGTCCACTCGCCGGTCAGCCAGTCCAGCCGGGTCCGGGTGGCCCGGGCCGTGCTGATCACGAACGGGGCGCCGCAGTGGGCGGCGATCCGCAGGCCGCCGCGCAGCAGCTCGTCGGCGATGCGCAGGTGCCCGGTCCACTCGCACGCGTCGGCCAGGTTGCAGCGCAGCCGCGCGAGGTGGCGCTGCTCGCCGACCGTCGCCACCTCCTCCGGCAGCTCGTCGAGCGAGGCGAGCACGGTGGCGTCGCCGAGGTGCATGCGCGAGCCGAACTCGTTGGCCTGCAACGACAACCGCAGTTCGCCATCGGCCTTCGACCGGTACTCGGTGAGCCGCGCGAGCCACGGCCGGATCTCGTCGAGGGAGGTCTGCCCGACGTAGGGCATCGCCAGCACCGCGGTGCCGCGCGCGGCCAGGTCCGGGCGCTCCGACAGTTCGTTGATCGCCCGCTCGACCTCCGAACGGGCCTCCACCAGCCCGCCGGCCTGCCGCAGCAACAGCAGTCCCCGGTACAGCCGCACCTCGCCGCGCGCCGACGTGGACAGCCGCCGGTCGCTGAGCAGCCGCTCCAGCGTCTCGGTCGGATCGTGCTGGTCCAGGCCGGTGTGCGCGATCTGCCCGAGCTTGATCGCGAGCCGGTCGACGTGCTCGGCGGGCAGCTCCGGTTCCTTCAGCAGCCGCTGCAGCAGCTCGGTGGCGGTCGCCGCGTCGCCGATCTCGGCGGCCCGATCGGCGGCCGCCTCCCCGTAGGAAAGCCACTCCGACACCCGGCCGGCGCGCTCGCTGTGCTCGGCGAGCTGCTTCAGCGGCTTGGGCTCGACCCCGGCCAGCACGTCGATCGCGCGCGCGTGCAGGTGCGCGCGGTCCGGGCCGGTGATGGTGTCGTAGACGGCTTTCCTGGCCAGCGAATGCCGAAAGCCATAACCGCCGTCCAGCTCGTGCAGCACGTGTCCGCTCAACGCGTGCGTCAGCGCGGTGCGCAGCCGCGGTTCCGGGACGCCGGCGACCGCGCCGAGCAGGCCCTCCGTCGCGGGCGCGCCGAGCACTGCGGCCGTCTCGACGAGCCTGGTCGCTGCGGTCGGCAGCACGGCAAGGCGTTCGGCCATCGCGTCCCGCAGCAGCACCGGCACCTCGACGGCGTCGAGCAGCCGGCGGGCGGCGGCGCCGTCTGTGCGCACCGTGCCGACGGTGTTGCGCAGCGCCCGCAACGTTTCTTCGACGACGAACGGGACTCCGGCCGTGCATTCGTGCAGCCGGGCGGCGAACTCCGCGGACACCTGCTTCTCGCCGAGGATCGCCTCGGTCAGCGCGCGGACGTCGTCGACGCCGAGCGGGCGCAGCGCCAGCACCACGCTGACCACGCCGTTGGGCGGCCGGTACGCGCCGCCCAGCGGCAGGCCGCCGGGCACGTCCTCGCGCCGGTAGGTCACCACGATCGTCAGGTTCGGCGGCGGGTCGCTCATCAGGAATCGCACCAGCTGCCGGGTGCCGTCGTCGGCCCACTGCAGGTCCTCGATGGCGAGCAGCACCGGGCCCAGCGCGCCGACCAGCTCGCGCACCGCGCGGAACAGCCGGTGCCGCTCCGCGCGCGGGTCGCCGAGCGGGTCCGGTGCGGGTGGCAGGTGCTCGGCGATCTCCGGGAGCAGCGGGCCGAGGACGCCGGTGACCGGACTCAGCTCCGGTCGGCGCGCGGGCCTCGCGCCGCGCAGCGCCTCCAGAACCGCCCCGTACGGGAACGGTTCACCTACCTGGCGGCAGTACCCGATGAGCGACGTGGCCGGCCCGAGCTCGCCGGCGAGCACCTCGGTCAGCAGCCGGCTCTTGCCGACCCCGGCCTCGCCCTCGATCAGCACCACGGCCGGGTGCAGCAGGGCCACTGCCTGCAGCGATGCCAGCTGCTCGGCGCGCCCGACCAGGACCGGTGAGCTGGTGCGGATCTGCGGGCGAACGGGGCGCCGGGTGCGTGCCATGTGCTCTCCCTTCGCCGAAAGACAGGTACCCCTACGTAATGAAACACGGATTGATCATCGTGAGGACATCAGTCGATCGTGTCGGAAATGGCTGTGCGTCACCACCTCCGTATGGCAGCCATAACTGAAGAGGGAGCACCCGACATGCGACAAGGACGCAAGATTCGGCTGATCACCGCGCTCGGCGCGGGTGTGCTCGCCGCTGCGCTGGCCGCCGCTCCGGCCACCGCCGCCCCGACCGGCTCGATCCTCCCCGCCGCCAACCCGGTTGCCGGTAGCTACATCGTGGTGCTGAAGGACCTGAACGCGAGCGCGGCCTCGACCACGAGCACCACCGCCCGCCTCGCCGCGCAGTACGGGGGCACCACGACCGCCACCTACACGTCGACCATCCGCGGCTTCGCGGCGAAGCTCGACGAGGCGTCGGCCAAGCGGCTGGCCGGCGACCCGGCGGTCGCGTACGTGCAGCAGGACGGCGTCGCCCGGATCGCCGGCACCCAGCAGAACCCCACCTGGGGCCTGGACCGGATCGACCAGAAGAACCTGCCGCTCGACCGCAGCTACACCTACCCGAACACCGGATCGGGGGCGACGGCCTACATCCTCGACACCGGGGTGGACAAGCGGCACCCCGACTTCGAGGGCCGCGTCAGGGACGGCCGCGACTTCATCGACAACGACGCCGACGCCTCCGACTGCCAGGGCCACGGCACGCACGTGGCCGGGACCGTCGGTTCGAAGACGTACGGCGTGGCGAAGCAGGTGAAGCTGGTCGCCGTCCGCGTGCTCGACTGCCAGGGTTCGGGTCAGTACTCCCAGATCATCTCCGGCATCGACTGGGTGGCCAGCAACGCCACCAAGCCCGCGGTGGCGAACATGAGCCTCGGCGGCGGCGGTCACACCGCGACCGACAACGCGGTGCGGAGGGCGATCCAGAGCGGCGTCACCTTCGCCGTGGCGTCCGGGAATTCCAACACGGACGCCTGCAGCTCGACGCCGGCCCGCGTGCCGGAGGCGATCACGGTCAACGCCACCGACCGGCAGGACAACCGGTCGTCGTTCTCCAACTACGGCCGCTGCACCGACATCTTCGCGCCGGGCAGCGACATCACGTCCACCCTCAACGGCGGCGGCGCGGGCGGCATGAGCGGCACGTCGATGGCCACCCCGCACGTGGCGGGCGCGGCCGCGCTGTACCTGACGGCGAACCCGTCGGCGACGCCGGCGCAGGTGCGCGACGCGCTGGTGAACAACGGAACCCAGAACGCGGTGCGGAACCCGGGCTCCGGCTCGACGAACCGCCTGCTGCACGTCGGCTTCATCAGCGGCGCCGCCGCGTACTGATACCGACCGGTGAAAACGGAAGGCCCCGACTGCAGGCGGGGCCTTCCCCCGTTTTCGCCTAGCGGAGCCCTGGTGCGGCCCGTGGGCGGTTGAGGTGACCCATCGTCAGTCGAACCGCGAAAGGCGCGCGTTTCTGCTGGTCAAGTGCCGTGAGTGCTTTGGGGTGCCAGGGCGCCCCAAAACACGCACGGGTACGCAGGACAGAGCAGCGGATTAACCGGCAGATCATGACCGCTGCGGATCAGCTGAGGTTCTTCAGAAAAGCCCGCCACGCGACATGACTGACCGTGATGTACCCAGCCGCAGGCGCCTTCGAATCCCGCACCGCCACACCAAGACCGGTTAATCGAACCTCGACGCAAGCGTCGCTACCCCCTGAGCTGCGGCTGCTCTTGAACCACCCCGTGTCATAGCTCACGAACCGAACTCCTTCAGCTTCTCGATCAGCAGCATGCGAGACGGTTCTTCAGTCAGCGCACGCCTTTCCGTCGCCGCGAACGCCCGGAACATGGGTGCAGTATCCGCTTCTCGATCGTGGTATGTCGATGGCCCGTAGAGGGCCGGGACGAACGCGATTCTCGGCGCTGATGTCCCGAAGTCAAGCGTGATCAGCCCGCCACCAAGCAGCGGATTGTCCGGCGCGCTGCTCGGTAGCACGCGGACTGCAACGTCTGGGCGTTCGCTCAGCTGGAGCAGGTGCAAAATCTGGCCACGCAGTACGGAAACGTCGCCGACTACCTGATTGAGCGCGGTCTCCGTGAGAATGAACGAGATGGCCTTCGGTTCGTCTGCCTCCAAGACCCGCTGCTGCTGCCGGGAGTCGACTGTGTACCGAGGGAAAGGGGTCGAGACCGCCACCTTGGTCGGGATCTCGGAGACCGTGGAGATCTCGTCGTACTCGTGCGTGATCTCCGACGAGGTGAGTCTGATCTTCCGCGGCAATGACGAGCTCGTGCTCAGCTGTACCCGCCGCGGCTTCGCCGCGCTGCGCACCGCCGTCGATGCCGCCGACCGCGACCTGGTCTGAAACGCACGATCGGATACAGGTGCAGGGCGCCTTGGGTGGCTATGCCCCTGCTGGAGCTTCGCGGTTCGATGTTTCTGCTGGTCACTCCGGTCGTGGGGGGGTTTTTTGGGTGGGGGTGCAAAAAATTAAAAAAAACCCGCCCACACCCCAAAAAAAACAAAA